>NZ_JAALFK010000013.1:0-254 GCF_011800215.1 Pediococcus sp. EKM201D | reverse complement strand
GCTCCCTTATACCTTTACACTCTGCGATTGATTTCCAACCAATCTGAGGGAACCTTTGGGCGCCTCCGTTACCTTTTAGGAGGCGACCGCCCCAGTCAAACTGCCCGTCAGACACTGTCTCCGATAGGGATAACCTATCTGGGTTAGAGTAGCCATAACACAAGGGTAGTATCCCAACAACGCCTCCGTCGAAACTGGCGTCCCGACTTCAATGGCTCCTACCTATCCTGTACATGTGGTACAGATACTCAATA
>NZ_JAALFK010000012.1:0-324 GCF_011800215.1 Pediococcus sp. EKM201D | reverse complement strand
GTAGAAGTAATTAACATGCAAGATTACGGCATGATGAATGGTGAAAAGGTATTGAAGGAAGCTCTAACATCAATGGGTGTTTAGGTTTAATTGGGCTTTGAATTAAAAGCGCTTTCGTTTTTTGAGGCGCTTTTTTATATAAATAAATTTAAGGAGCATAACAATGGGCGAACAAGAACAAAATCTAGAAGTGATCATGGGACTAATTATTAATGGTGGGAACGCAAAGAGCTCTGCATTTGAAGCTATCAACGCTGCTAAAGCAGGAGACTTTGAAAAAGCAGATGAAAAATTAAAAGAATCTGATGGTTTTTTGACTGAAGC
>NZ_JAALFK010000011.1:0-353 GCF_011800215.1 Pediococcus sp. EKM201D | reverse complement strand
TGCGGCTGGATCACCTCCTTTCTAAGGAATAAACGGAAACCCACACTATGTCAAAGTTTTGTTTAGTTTTGAGAGGTCTACTCTCAGAGCACGCGTATCGGGCCTATAGCTCAGCTGGTTTAGAGCGCACGCCTGATAAGCGTGAGGTCGATGGTTCGAGTCCATTTAGGCCCATACATGGGGAATTAGCTCAGCTGGGAGAGCGCCTGCCTTGCACGCAGGAGGTCAGCGGTTCGATCCCGCTATTCTCCATTAAACAACTAAGGTTGTTTATTCTTTTGTTCTTTGAAAACTGAATAATATCTATAATTTTCTAATTTTAATTGTTAATCATAATTAAACCGAGAGAAAAC
>NZ_JAALFK010000010.1:0-555 GCF_011800215.1 Pediococcus sp. EKM201D | reverse complement strand
TTGATTTAACTTACGGGGCTATCACCCTCTCTGGCGAATCTTCCCAGATTCTTCAGCTATCAAGTTCTTTGGTAACTCAAATGTTCAGTCCTACAACCCCAGGAAGCAAGCTTCCTGGTTTGGGCTCTTCCCGTTTCGCTCGCCGCTACTCAGGGAATCGAATTTTCTTTCTGTTCCTGCGGGTACTGAGATGTTTCAGTTCCCCACGTTTACCTTCACACATCCTATGTATTCAGATGCGGATAATAGTCGATTAAAACTATTGGGTTGCCCCATTCGGAAATCCCCGGATCAAAGCTTACTTACAGCTCCCCGAGGCATATCGGTGTTAGTCCCGTCCTTCATCGGCTCCTAGTACCAAGGCATTCACCATGCGCCCTTCCTAACTTAACCTATCTTTACCTACGGTAAAGTGATTAATTGAGTTTAGCGATTAATCTTTGAACTAATCTTGTTTTATAACTCTTTAAATTACGCGGTTTTCTCTCGGTTTAATTATGATTAACAATTAAAATTAGAAAATTATAGATATTATTCAGTTTTCAAAGAACAAAA
>NZ_JAALFK010000001.1:0-533606 GCF_011800215.1 Pediococcus sp. EKM201D | reverse complement strand
CGAACACAGAAGTCAAGCTTCTTAACGCCGAGAGTAGTTGGGGGATCGCCCCCTGCGAGGGTAGGACGTTGCCATGCTAAATGGGGGATTAGCTCAGTTGGGAGAGCATCTGCCTTACAAGCAGGAGGTCACAGGTTCGAGCCCTGTATCCCCCATTATATTTTGAGCCGTTAGCTCAGTTGGTAGAGCATCTGACTTTTAATCAGAGGGTCGACAGTTCGAGCCTGTCACGGCTCATAGCACAAATTAGTGCTATGTTTCATAAAAGTAAATATATGGCATTAATAAGTGATAATGCCGACTTAGCTCAGTTGGCAGAGCATCTGTCTTGTAAACAGGGGGTCGGAGGTTCGAATCCTCTAGTCGGCATATCAATTTTGCGGAAGTAGTTCAGTGGTAGAACATCACCTTGCCATGGTGGGGGTCGCGGGTTCGAATCCCGTCTTCCGCTTAGTAGTAATCCGTTACTACTATAGCAAAGATGCCGGGGTGGCGGAATTGGCAGACGCACAGGACTTAAAATCCTGCGGTTAGTGATAACCGTACCGGTTCGATCCCGGTCCTCGGCACTTATTATGCACCCATAGCGCAACTGGATAGAGTGTCTGACTACGAATCAGAAGGTTGTAGGTTCGACTCCTACTGGGTGCATTGTTTTAACGGGAAGTAGCTCAGCTTGGTAGAGCACCTGGTTTGGGACCAGGGGGTCGCAGGTTCGAATCCTGTCTTCCCGATTAAATGTTTAAATACATTTATTGTTTCAATATATAGATCGCGGTGTAGCTCAGCTGGCTAGAGCGTCCGGTTCATACCCGGGAGGTCGGGGGTTCGATCCCCTCCGCCGCGATAGGGTTAATATACGAACTTGGACCTTTAGCTCAGTTGGTTAGAGCAAACGGCTCATAACCGTTCGGTCGTAGGTTCGAGTCCTACAAGGTCCATCTAGCTTTTGTTAGTATAGGGCAGTAAAACGTATATTTTTATTATGGAGGATTACCCAAGTCTGGCTGAAGGGAACGGTCTTGAAAACCGTCAGGTGGGTCAAACCACGCGAGAGTTCGAATCTCTCATCCTCCTTTCAATTATCGCGGGATGGAGCAGTCTGGTAGCTCGTCGGGCTCATAACCCGAAGGTCGTAGGTTCAAATCCTGCTCCCGCAATTATGGTCCTATGGTCTAGCTGGTTAGGACGCCTGCCTGTCACGCAGGAGATCACGAGTTCGAGTCTCGTTAGGACCGTAAATGGCTCGGTAGCTCAGTCGGTAGAGCAATGGATTGAAGCTCCATGTGTCGGCAGTTCGATTCTGTCCCGCGCCATTCACAATTTAATACCTTTATTATGCGGGTGTAGTTTAGTGGTAAAACCACAGCCTTCCAAGCTGTTGTCGCGAGTTCGATTCTCGTCACCCGCTTTTGTTATATTTTTATATGGGCCTATAGCTCAGCTGGTTTAGAGCGCACGCCTGATAAGCGTGAGGTCGATGGTTCGAGTCCATTTAGGCCCATTTGGAGAAGTACTCAAGTGGCTGAAGAGGCGCCCCTGCTAAGGGTGTAGGTCGCGCAAGCGGCGCGAGGGTTCGAATCCCTCCTTCTCCGTAGCTTGTATATTTTATATTTATGACCCGTTGGTCAAGTGGTTAAGACACTGCCCTTTCACGGCAGTAACATGGGTTCGAATCCCGTACGGGTCATCAACATTTGATTATTAATTAACTTTATATTATCGCGGGATGGAGCAGTCTGGTAGCTCGTCGGGCTCATAACCCGAAGGTCGTAGGTTCAAATCCTGCTCCCGCAATTATGGTCCTATGGTCTAGCTGGTTAGGACGCCTGCCTGTCACGCAGGAGATCACGAGTTCGAGTCTCGTTAGGACCGTTCGCACAAGTAGAAAAAAACAATTAAAACATCTTATTTTAGAATAAGGTGTTTTTTTGTATATAAAAATAATTAAGATCCTAAAGTAAGTTTGAGCTTCACTTAGAGAACTTTTAATTAATTTCAGTTTAATATCCCGATAAATTAAGTGAAGTTAAATAAGTACCATTTATTTAACAAATAGTAACGTTTTAGTTTACAAATGTATTGAATAGAACTACAATAAACCTTGTAGAAAACTTACTAAAAAGAAGTGGAATGAGGGGATTATATGACTGAAAAAATTAATGCATCTGATGCAATGATTAAAGTTTTGGAATCATGGGGAGTTCATAACGTTTATGGTCTACCAGGGGGATCTTTTGATTCGACAATGAATGCTTTGTACAATCGGAAGAGCACCATTAATTATGTTCAAGTTCGACATGAAGAAGTTGGGGCTCTGGCAGCGGTCGGAGAAGCTAAGGTAACTGGTAAACTTGGAGTTACATTTGGATCAGCTGGACCTGGTGCAGTTCATTTACTTAATGGTTTATATGATGCTAAGCATGATCATATGCCTGTATTAGCTTTGGTCGGACAAGTTCCTACAACATTAATGAACACGGACTATTTCCAAGAATTAAATGAAAATCCAATTTTCACCGATGTTGCAGTTTATAATCGAACCGTAATGACTGCTGAACAAATGCCCCACGTCGTCGACGAAGCTATTCGCCAAGCTTACAAATATAGTGGGGTAGCGGTAGTTACAATTCCTAAGGATTTAGGTTGGCAACCTATTGAAGATAACTATGTCTCATCAGCTAATCTTTATCAAGCACCAATCTTACCTGAACCAGATGTAAAGCAGGTTGACGAAGCGCTTGAAATTTTGAGTAATGCCAAGCATCCAGTGATGTACATCGGGCAAGGTACAAGAGGAGCTGGGTCAGATATTATTGCATTGTCTGAAAAATTGCATATTCCGATTGTTACATCAGCCTTGGCTAAGGGAATTGTCCCCGACAGTTATAAGGCTAACATGGGATCGGCTGGTCGAGTAGCAACTAAACCAGGGGTAGAAGTTTTACAAGCAGCAGATGCTGTAATGTTCGTGGGCTCTGATTTTCCATTCCAGCCTTACTTTGTTGCCCCAGATGCTAAATATATCCAAGTAGATATTGATGCAAGTAAATTTGGTAGAAGACATGTTGTAGATTTGGCTATTTTAGCTGACTCCCATAAATTCCTCAAAGTGATGCTAGAAAAAGCTGAAACTACTGCTGAAAGCAAATGGTATAAGGCAGCATTAGAAAACAAAAAGAATTGGGAAGAATGGAAGAATTCGTTTGTGGGCCAGCAAGATACACCTTTAAATGTTGAAAATGTTTTTGCTAAGATTAATGCTTTAGCAACCGATGATGCTATTTTCCAAGTTGATGTTGGTAATGTAACGATCGATGGCATGCGTTTCCTTAAAGCTGATCAAGCTCAACGATTTACGACTTCAGGTTGGTATGCCACAATGGGTTATGCCTTACCAGCAGCCATTGGAGCACAAGCTGAATATCCAGATCGCCAAGTTTGGTCAATTTCAGGCGATGGTGGATATGCCATGGTAATGCAAGATGTCCTAACTCAAGTTAAGTATCATATGCCTATCATCAATGTTATATTAACAAATGAAAGCTTAGGCTTTATCGAAGCTGAACAAGATGATAGCAAGCAACCACATTCTGGTGTAGATTTGATTGATGCAGATTACGGTACTTCAGCCCAAGCACTGGGGGCAGAAGGATTTGAAGTTCGGACCTACGACGAATTGGAACAAGCTTTTGAAAAAGCGAAAGATCGTAAAGGCCCCGTGGTAATTGATGTTAAGATTACAAACTTAAGACCACTTCCTGTTGAACAACTACTTTTGGATAAAGAAACTCAAGATCCTGAAGCAGTCGAACAATTTGTTAAGAAGTATCATGCTGAATCATTGATTCCTTTCAGAAAATTATTAGAAGAAGCATAATTTAAATACTAAAAACGGGCGAAAAAGTCAAAGATTGATTTTTCGTCCGTTTTTATTTGTTTAAGAAATTAATTGATGGTTATAAAAAATGAAGCCAAACCAATTAGAGCAATTAGGACTAGCAAAGTGAAGTTCCGAGGTAGGTGTAATTTAGGAATAAACCAACTAAAAACTGCTAAAATGGGATAAATTAAAGCTGTCCAACTCTTTAAAAGAATAAAAGCAAAAATCGTAATGATTAAAGTTAATGTTAAGGCAAATATTGCAAACTTAAAACTAGTTTTAATAAAAATAGCAAAGAGAATTACGATAATCATCAAGGATAACAATAAGCCCATTTTCAAGAGAATCGAAGTTACAAACCCATTTCGAATGTAGAAAAAGGCAAGTGGTGCTAACGTTCCGACACTAAGCGAAAAAGTAAGTAATCCTACACCATTTTTTTGTTCAAATGGTAGGAAAGTAGTCAGAAATGGCACAAAACTAAGTAACCCTAAAAGTGCAACGTAAGTGTTTTCGCTGAACAGTAGAATTATAAAGGTCAAAATTGGAATAATCGCCAAGGGCGCCATTAAACGTAAATTAGTTTTGTTAGTTAGACGATCGATAGTAAGAAAATTTACCATGAAAGTTGCTAGGAAAAATAATATTTGAATGGAAAGATGCTTACTGAAGATCTCTGAGCTAAAATGACTACTGAGATACCAAGGTACCACCGAGAGCAACAAAGCATTAATGGCGGGAAGATAACTCTTTTTTTCAATAGGATAATTAAATTTTGGTAGATTGATTTTATTCATATAAAACTCCTTATGTTTCCTGACATTAATCGTATACAAAAGCCGCAGGAACGTCAACCTAACTTTAAAAGAAAGAGTGGGTGTGATAGACTTAGTAAGTTACTAGTGTTCCCGATAGGATTAGTTATCCAAAAGATCCTTGTAACCGAAATTAAATTTAGGGGGAATTTACATGTCAGAAAGACATTTATTTACTTCAGAATCAGTATCTGAAGGACATCCAGACAAGATAGCCGATCAAATCAGTGACTCTATCTTAGATGAACTATTAAAGAACGATCCAGATGCACGAGTTGCTTGTGAAACAACCGTTACGACTGGATTAGTAGTCGTTGTGGGAGAAATCTCAACAACAGCTTACATCGATATCCAAAAGGTGGTTAGAAAGACCATTAAGGATATTGGCTATGTAGGTGGAGAATATGGATTTGATGGCGAAAATTGTGCTGTAATTGTTGCCATTGATGAACAATCTCCAGATATTGCTCAAGGAGTTGATGATTCCTTGGAAACGCGTGAAGGCCATGAAGATCGACTAAACCAAATCGGTGCCGGAGATCAAGGTTTAATGTTCGGATACGCAACTAATGAAACAGAAGAATTAATGCCATTACCAATTATGTTAAGTCATCATTTGATGCAAAGAATTGCTAAACTACGTAAGGAACAAGTTATCAGCTACCTTCGTCCAGATGCTAAGGCCGAAGTGACGGTTGAATATGATGATAATGATCATCCTGTTCGCGTAGATACGGTTGTTTTAAGTACTCAACATGATCCTGACGTAACTTTAGAACAGATTCGCCAAGATGTTATTGAACAAGTTATCAAAGCTGTAATCCCAGCTACTCTTTTAGATGAAAACACTAATTTCTACATCAACCCTACAGGTCGCTTTGTTATTGGTGGACCACAAGGGGATGCCGGTTTGACAGGGCGTAAGATCATCGTAGATACCTACGGTGGGGCCGCTCGTCATGGTGGTGGAGCTTTCTCTGGAAAAGATGCGACTAAGGTGGACCGTTCAGCAAGTTATGCCGCTCGTTACATTGCCAAAAACATTGTAGCAGCTAAGTTAGCTGAAAGGGTTGAAGTTCAGATTGCTTATGCAATTGGGGTCGCAGAACCTGTTTCGGTCATGGTGGATACTTTTGGTACCGGTACGGTTTCAGAAGAAAAATTAACACAAGCCGTTCGTAAGATTTTTGATTTACGACCTGCTGGAATTATTGAAATGTTAGATTTGAAACGTCCAATTTACAAGCAGACGGCTGCTTATGGTCATTTTGGACGGACTGACGTTGAACTACCATGGGAAAAGACGGATAAGGTTGAAGCTTTAAACGACTTTTTTAAAAACTAAAAAATTTGATTAATGGCTGTGTTGATGTCTAAACGGATATTAACACGGCTATTATATTGGTTGAGAGGTAATAAATGGAGAAAAAACAAACAAATGTGGTCGTTGTAACAGTCGCTATTTTTGTTGCAACTTTTATGTCGGCGATTGAAGGAACAATTGTTTCGACAGCGATGCCGACCATTGTAGGAGATTTACATGGCGTTAGTTTGATGAATTGGGTTATTTCAATTTTCCTACTAACTAATGCAATATTTACCCCAATTTACGGGAAGTTGTCTGATATTTTCGGTCGTAAACGAGTGTTCATTTTTGGAATTATTATATTTTTGATTGGCTCGATGTTAAGTGGGATGGCCCACTCAATGGGTTTCTTGATTTTATGGCGCGCATTGCAAGGAATCGGGGCTGGATCGATTATGCCGGTTTCTAATACCATTATTGCTGATATTTATCCGATTGAAAAACGGGCCAAGGTAATGGGACTAAATGGTTCAGCATGGGGAATTGCTTCTATTATTGCTCCGCTATTAGGAGGCTTTATTGTTGATAATCTAAGTTGGCATTGGATTTTCTTTATCAATTTACCGATTGGAATTATCACCATCTTTTTAATTCAGTTCTTCCTTAAAGAAGAGGTTAGTGTCCATAGCAAGAAAATTGACTACCTAGGTAGTTTTTGGTTAATGGTAGCTTTACTGGGATTAATGTACGGTTTTCAATTGATGGGCGAAAGTTCATTCTCATGGGTTACATTGGTGATTTCGTTTGTGATTTTCATCGTGGGAGCTGGCTTATTTATTCGTCAAGAAAAACGGGCGGAAGATCCCATTATTTTCCTAGATTTGTTTAACAACCGCACATTTGTAATTCAAAATGTGGCGACGATGTTGGTCTCTGGTTTGTTGATTGGTTTCGAAGTTTACTTACCAAGCTGGACACAAGGAATTTTAGGAGTGCCAGCTTCATTAGCTGGATTTGCAGTAACTCCAAGTTCAATTTTATGGATTTTCGGTTCATTCTTAGCAGGACGGATGATTGTTAAATTAAAAGCCAACCAGATTTTGACCATTAGTTTATCAATCCTAGCTGTTGGTAGCTTATTATTAGCTTTAGTACCGGCTTCAACACCGTTCTTAGCGTTCTTCTTTATTGCAGCTATTTTAGGAGTTGGTTTTGGAATTACAATTACTTCCACATTAGTAATTTCACAGCAATTAGTAACTAAAGATCGGATTGGGGTAGCAACTTCCTTTAATACTTTGGCTAAGACACTGGGCCAAACCATTATGATGTCCGTTTTCGGAATCATTATGAATGGGACGATGAATGCCGGAGTTAAGGCGAACCCTAAAATTAATATGGATATGATGAACAAAGTTATCAATCCTCAAACGGCTAAAACTTTACCAGAAACGTTATTGCCAACGTTGAGAAATGTTTTATATCAAGCTTTGCATAATATCTACATTGGTTGCTTTATTTTGATTGTGGTTGCTTTAATCATTAATGCGTTTGACCGTCGCTCCAAAGATAATATTTAAAAAAATGGATTTAGAACCTAGCTGAGAGGCTAGCCTTCTAAATCCATTATTTTTTACGCTCAATACACAATAAAATGGGCGGATTATTAATCTGGTTGATGAATTCATAGCGTAAACACGAATAGTGATGTTGGTCGAGTTCAGCTACAAATGAAAGTAATTGTTGTAATTCTTCTTGACCTCCAGGATGACCGTAGTAACAAACTAGGATAATACGACCACCAATTTTTAACTGATTTAAACTTTGTTGGACTGCCGAGATAGTGGAAGTGGGATGAGTAATAATTGATTTATCTCCGCCCGGTAAATATCCTAGATTAAAGATGGCCCCAGTAATGGGTTCGGTGACATAATGGTCAATTTGATCATGACTAGCATGGATTAGTTCAACATTAGTTAAGGGTTGATGCTGGTGCTCAAATAGGGCTCGAGTTTGCTCTAAAGCTGCTTTTTGAACATCAAAACTAAAAACTCGGCCAGTGCTTTGAACCAATTCACTTAAAAATAAAGTGTCATGACCATTTCCCATAGTGGCATCGATTACCACATCGCCGGGTTGAACAATTTCAGTTAGTAATTGATGACTGTATTGCATGGCATTATCAAGCATTTTTAATTTTCCTTCCATAAAAGAGATAGGTTGTAAATTGAAGAACGATTAAACCAAGTAAGAATCCCGCCGTAACATCCGTTGGAAAATGAACGTTTAAATAAATTCGGGATAGGCCAATGCCTAGCATTAGAATTAAGTAGATTAATGCTAGTAAGTTTCGTTTTAATTGATGATGGACAACTTGGAAAGTGATAAAAATTAGGCTTCCAAATAAAACCATAGCCGCCACTGAATGACCACTAGGAAAACTATAACCACCAATACTGATTAAACGGAATTCGGGGCGTTGGCGTTGAATGATTTGTTTAATTAAATGATTAAGTCCATTTCCGAGGACAATATTACAAGCCAAGAATAAAGCGGCTTTCTTTAGGTGCTTTAGAATTAAAATTAAGCAGACTATCAAGCTGATAATTATGTAAGGAATAGAATTACCTAGCTGGGTATAGATGCTGACCACTTGATTGAATCCAGGCGTTCGGACAGATTGCACCAGACTACTGATGCTGTTGTCATAGGCGTGTACCCATCTGGGCTTAAAAATAACTAAACTTACGATTAAGATAAATAAAAGCGTAGGTAGAATATTGATTAATAAATGAGTATATTTTCTGCTGTGCATACGTTTCTCCTTTAACTTCATAATTAATTTTAGCATATTGAGTTGTAATGCAGCGTGGAGATTGGTATGATAAACCTAACTAAATATTGTCGATAAAAGAAGTAGTAGTTGGGATGGACATTTTAAGAGACCGAATGGCTAGTGGAAATTCGGAATGACTTTCAACGAACTCGTCTTTAAAATTAACAATCTTGAACCTAAGTAGAGATTGTCGTTTTCCGCGTTAAGGTATTCAAGTGTGCATTTTGCAAAACATAGGTGGTACCGCGGAACTTTTCGTCCTAAGGATTCTTTTTTAGAATCCTTAGGTTTTTTTTATCGACAAATATAATAATGGAGGAAACTATGGCTTATAATCATAAAGATATCGAACAGAAGTGGCAGCAATTCTGGAGCGACAATGAGACTTTTAAGACGGTCGAAGATGCAGACAAACCTAAATATTATGCATTAGACATGTTCCCTTATCCATCAGGTCAAGGACTCCATGTGGGCCATCCTGAAGGATATACAGCAACAGATATTATGTCACGAATGAAACGGATGCAAGGTTACAAAGTACTTCATCCAATGGGATGGGATGCTTTTGGTCTTCCAGCAGAACAATATGCGATGAAGACAGGTAACAATCCGCGTGATTTTACAGCTAAGAATATTCAAAACTTTAAGCGTCAAATCCAATCACTTGGTTTTTCTTATGACTGGTCGCGAGAAGTTAATACAACTGATCCAGCTTACTACAAGTGGACTCAATGGATTTTTGAGCAACTCTACAAGAAGGGCTTAGCTTATGAAAAAGAAACGCTGGTAAACTGGGCTCCTGATTTAATGGGTGGAACGGTAGTTGCTAACGAAGAAGTTGTGGATGGTAAGACAGAACGTGGTGGGTTCCCCGTTTATCGTAAACCAATGAAACAATGGATTCTTAAAATTACAGCTTACGCCGACCGTTTGATTGACGATTTGGACCTGGTAGATTGGCCCGATAGTATTAAAGAAATGCAAAAAAACTGGATTGGTCGTTCAGTGGGGGCTAGCGTCTTCTTTAATGTTGAAGATAGCGAAAAACAAATTGAAGTATTTACAACGCGTCCAGATACATTATTTGGCGCAACATACTTGGTAATTTCACCAGAACATGACCTCGTTGACCAAATTACAACTCCAGAAAGTAAAGCTGCCGTTGAAGAATACAAGAAAGCTGTTGCAACTAAATCAGATCTTGAACGGACGGATTTGAATAAAGACAAGACGGGAGTCTTCACGGGAGCATACGCGGTTAACCCTGTTAATGGTAAGAAAATTCCAGTTTGGATTAGTGATTACGTATTGGCTTCATACGGAACTGGAGCAGTGATGGCTGTTCCTGCTCATGATGGCCGTGACTACGAATTTGCTAAGAAATTCAAGATAGATATGGTGCCAGTTTATGAAGGTGGCAATCTTGAAGATGGAGTATTGGACAGCGAAGGCGGGCTAATTAACTCTGGATTCCTAGATGGGATGGATAAGCAGACGGCTATTGATACCATGATTAGCTGGTTGGAAGAACATGGAGTTGGTCATAAGAAGGTTAACTATCGTCTTCGTGACTGGGTCTTCTCTCGTCAACGCTACTGGGGTGAACCAATCCCTGTAATTCATTGGGAAGATGGAGAAACAACCTTGATTCCAGAAGATGAATTGCCATTGAGACTCCCAGCTGCAACCGATATTCGTCCTTCCGGTACTGGAGAAAGCCCATTAGCTAACTTAGATGATTGGGTAAACGTAGTTGATGAAAATGGACGTAAGGGTCGCCGGGAAACTAATACAATGCCACAATGGGCGGGTAGTTCATGGTACTTCCTCCGTTACGTTGATCCTAAGAATGATCAAAAGATTGCTGACGAAGATTTACTTAAAGAATGGTTACCAGTCGACTTATATGTTGGTGGAGCTGAACATGCGGTACTTCATTTACTTTATGCACGTTTCTGGCACAAAGTTTTATATGATCTAGGAGTTGTACCAACTAAGGAACCATTCCAAAAATTGGTTAACCAAGGGATGATTCTCGGTAGCAATCATGAGAAGATGTCTAAGTCAAAAGGGAACGTGGTTAATCCAGATGATATTGTTGAGCGCTTTGGAGCGGATACTTTACGATTATACGAAATGTTCATGGGACCTCTGACAGAATCAGTCGCCTGGAGTGAAGATGGGCTTAATGGAAGTCGTAAGTGGATTGACCGCGTCTGGCGCTTGATGATTGATGACGAAAACCAATTGCGTGATCATATTGTTACTGAAAATGATGGCAGTTTGGATATGATTTATAACCAAACTGTTAAGAAGGTAACTGATGATTATGAAAACATGCGCTTTAACACGGCTATTTCACAAATGATGGTCTTTGTTAATGAAGCATACAAGGCTGATAAACTTCCAGCAGTATATATGGAAGGATTAGTTAAGATGTTAGCTCCAATTATTCCGCACGTTGCTGAAGAACTTTGGAGTTTGCTAGGTCACGAAGGTGGTATTTCATACGCTGAATGGCCAACATATGATGAAAGTAAGTTAGTAGAAGCTACAGTTCAAGTCATTCTACAAGTTAATGGTAAAGTTCGGAGTAAGATTACCGTTGACAAGGATATCGCCAAAGAAGAACTTGAAAAATTAGCGTTAGCTGATGCTAAGATTCAACAATGGACGGCAGATAAGACTGTTCGTAAGGTAATTGTTATTCCTAACAAGATTGTTAATATCGTAGTAGGCTAACTAAATCAAAAGTAGGGTCCAGATGTTTTAACAGCATCGTGGACCCTTTTTTTGTAGAAAAATAGTTTGGAAAATGAACTAATTTTGGGAGTTTGGTGGATTTTTTAAGTGTTAGCTGAGCTATCAGCGTAAATTTAATTGTATCGGAGGTATGAATTGTATTAAAATAGTGTAGATTGACTAGAGAAAGTAGGTTTTTATAAATGGATAAGCAATCTGAAATGGATAATTCAGAGTCTCTCTATATGGGTTCACAACCCTTAAGAGATAATTCAGGAAAATCTTCATCCAAAGCAAAGATGCTCGAAGGTTCGGCGTGGATGACCGCCGGAAGTATCTTTTCTAGAATATTAGGCGCCATTTATATTATCCCATGGGTAATTTGGTTTGGTGTTTATAGTGACCAAGCGAACGCTCTTTTTACTAAAGGATATAATATTTATAGTTTCTTTCTAATTGCTGCGATTGCAGGAATCCCATCTGCGATTTCCAAGCAGGTATCCCATTACAACGCAATTAATGAGTTTGCGTTGGGTCAACGTTTGTATAAGCGGGGACTTTTGTTATCCGTCGGAACGGGAATTATCTGTGCCGCAATTCTGTATTTTGGCGCTCCATTTTTAAAAGATGGTGACCCGAACGTAATTACGGTTCTCCATGCATTGGCTTGGGCAGTGTTAGTAATTCCTACGATGAGTTTGACTCGGGGCTTTTTCCAAGGTTACCAAGAAATGGGACCATCAGCCGTTTCTCAATTTATTGAGCAATTAGCCCGAGTGATTTATATGCTAACAACCGCCTACTTTATTATGGGAAAAAGCGGTCAAGGCGATTGGGTTTATGGCGTTTCACAATCAACCTTTGCGGCTTTTATTGGTGCATTAGGTGGATTATTAGTGCTTGGGATTTATTTCATTAAATATCGTAAGCGACTTTCCTATTTGTCACAACATAGTGCCAATGAACTGGTAGTTTCAACGTCAACGCTATATAAAGAAATTATTGCTCAAGCTGTACCTTTTATTATTATTGGATCAGCTATTACAATTTTCCAATTAATCGACCAATACACCTTTTTCCGAATTATGAATGCGGTGAGTGACTATTCGACTGCCGTCTTAAATAATATGTACGCAATCTTTGCTTTTAATGCTAACAAACTGGTAATGATTGTTATTTCATTAGCGTCAGCGATGGCCGTCACTTCCGTACCGATTTTATCGGAAGCCAAAACTAGGGGCGATCGAGCAGAAATTAGTCGACAAGTAACGGATTCAATTTTGCTCTTTGCATTTTTGATGATTCCAGCTGCTTTAGGGATGGCTGCGGTAGCTCAACCAGCATACACGCTGTTCTATCATCTAAGTGATGTAGGAACTGCCATTTTACAATTTAATTCTTATGTAGCAATTGTTTTAGGATTATTTACAGTGATTTCGGCTATTATGCAAGGAATTGGTGAAAATGTCTTAGCCGTGAAGTATTTCTGTGTCGGAATGATTGTTAAATTTATTTTCCAATTTCCCATGGTGGCATTATTTTCAGCAGTGGGTTCATTAATTTCAACGGCTATTGGATTTATGGTAGTGAATTGGTTGATTTTACGGCATATCAACTTGGAATATGGCTTAGATTATCGTCGAATTAATACATTTATTGGAAAAATCATCACTTATGCTTTTGGAACATTCTTGATTGCAATGGTCGTAACTAATGGATTATACATAGTGATGGATCCAGCCAGTAAAGTACAATCGTTACTAGTTATAGCTGCGGCCGTAGTTTTAGGTGGAGCATTTTATCTCTACTTTGTATTAAAGAGCCGCCTAGCGGATGAAATTGTTGGGGCACGGGCAGCTGGCTTACGTCGAATGCTAAAGATTAGTTAGGAGGAGACATGCGAGTAGATAAATTTTTACATGACATGAATATGGGAACGCGAACCCAAATTCGAAAAATGATTAAAGACAAGCTAATCTTTGTTAACGATACGATCGTTAAAACTGGGCGAGTTAAAGTGGATCCAGTGGTTGATGAGGTTAGATTAAAAGACCAAGTGATTGAGTATCAACAATATTTTTATTTCATGATGAACAAACCATTGGGAGTCTTAACTGCTACGGAAGATCGTAAACAAAAAACCGTTATGGATTTATTCAACAAGGTCGATCTCCGAAGTGATTTATTTCCAGTCGGAAGATTGGATAAAGATACCCAAGGCTTGCTGCTAATCACTAATAACGGGCAGTTAGCGCATGATTTATTAGCACCAGAGCGGCACGTTGATAAAACTTACGAGGCGGTGGTAACTGGAAAAATCACCGATCAAGCTGTCGAAGAATTTCAAAAAGGAATCACCTTAAAGGATGGTACTACGTTAAAACCAGCGCAACTGATCATTGAACACTATTCAGAATTAGATGATCAAACAGTGGTTAAGGTAGTCCTAAAAGAAGGAAAGTATCATCAGGTTCGCCGAATGTTTGGTAGCCTAGGTGAGAAAGTGGTCACTCTTCGAAGGACTTCCTTTGGTCCTTTAGAACTAGATGTGGGATTACTTCCCGGAACTTATCGAGAATTAACGGATGATGAAATTAATCGGTTAGTTGAAGGTTAAAAATAAGCTACTATGATAAAAATCATAGTAGCTTATTTTTTTGAAGTTGTTTTAGTGTGAAGGGGAGACGACGAATTAAGCGATGGGGCAAAACAACCGCTTCTTTTTGATAAATTTGATCGGCGGTATAACTGTGTAAGAAGGTTCCTAAGGTAACACCTAAGGCCAAAGAGTCGACTTGGTTTACTAACGCAATAATTACTCCAGTTAAGGCGTCTCCTGAACCACCTGTTGCCATCCCAGGGTTACCAGCCATAATTTGGCGAAAGTCGGTATGAGGAGCGTAAATTTCAGTTTCATAATGCTTTAGAACTACCATTGCTTTTAAATGATCAACTGCACGTTGATTTAGCGTGGGAGCTTGATCTGCTATCTTTATTCCGGAAAGTCGTTGCCATTCCATTTGGTGAGGAGTAAAAATAGTTTGGGGATGATCTACTTGAATTTGATGGGTAGCAATCAAATCAATCGCTGAACCATCAATAACTAAAGGTGTTTGGGATTGAACGTGGTCCAAGACCAATTTTAAAATTTTTAAGCTAGTAGCATTAGTTCCCAATCCCGGACCGATTACCACTCCCGTTGATTTTTTTAGGGCTGCTTTTAAAGCATCAAAATCTAAGAAATCGAGCAACATAACTTCGGCTAGGGTGGAGCGGACAGCCGTAAAGTTAGATTTATCCGTTGCTAAGGTTACTAATCCACCTCCAGCATAAACTGCCGCTGAACTTGATAAAATTCCAGCGCCTCCATATTGATCATTACCAGCTACGATTAAAATCCGACCATAACTTCCCTTGTGACTATCATTGGAACGGACAGGCCATAAGTCGTTCAATCCGTCCTGATTAATCTTTAACATTGTGATCACCTCGTAAAGGTAGTATACCGCAAACTAGTATAAAACATGCAAAATAAAAATCGAAGAAAATGCATAAAACTCTATTATGTAAGCGCTAAATTGTTATAATAGAAGCTGAAAGGTTGGTGTGTAATATGGATTATAAAAAAATTTTATTTGGCTATGATGGTTCACCAGAATCAATGGCAGCTTTTGATCGAGTAATTGAGGTTGCGAAGAGAAACGATGCAAAACTTATTATTGCTCATGTAGTAAAAAGGCAACACGCTAACACTGAGAGTGTTTCCCTTGGCTTTGGTGTTGTTTCAACAGATGATGACATTGAGGACATTCTTCGTTCTAGGGAAGAAAAACTTGAAGTTTTGAAACAAAAAGCTAACGAAAAAGGCATTGAAGATGTGGAAATTGCCCTTAAGATTGGTAGTCCTAAATCAATGTTAAGCCGTGAATTGCCTAAAGAATACGATATCGATCTAATCGTTTTAGGTGCGACTGGATTAGGCAAGGTCGCTCAAGTATTTATCGGTTCAACGGCTAGTTATGTAGTCGAAAATTCACCTACAGACGTTATGATTGTTAAAAATTAAATGATAAACAAAATGACCTCAATTGTCGGCACTTTAGTTTTAAACTAGAGTGGAACGACAATTGAGGTCATTTTAAATTAGATTGCTTTATGCATAGGTTCTTCAACCCGAACTTCTTTAAGTTTAGCATTGATTTGTTTAAGGATGATTTTAACGTTTTCTTCGTTACTTAAATCGTACTTTTGTAAATCAATTTTCATTTTAGGACCAACATCATATTCTTCGTACCATGTCTTGTAAGCTGACCACATCTTATAGTAGTAAGATTCCAATTCAGGATTGTTATCGAATTGTTCATAGTCACGCCCACGTTTACGAATACGATAGAGGATGGTATCAAAATCTGTTTCAGCATAGACCATCAAATCTGGTGCTTTCTTAGGTAGATTTTGAAGCTCACTCATCATGTTATCAAGAAGGTTCATGTAAACTTCAAATTCAGTATCCGTAATGTTACCTTCTTTGTTGTTTTCGCGTGTGAATAGAGCATCTTCGTAGATTGAACGGTCTAATACATTATTATCATCAGTCAAAGCCTTTTTGATCATTTGGAATCGTTTATTCAAAAAATAAATTTGAAGTAAGAATCCATAACTTTTTTGGTCAGAATAATAGAGTGGTAAAACGGGATTGTCTCCAACTGGTTCGTAGAACGCCTTTGTTCCATAGTAGTCAGCAATTTTCCCTGTTAATGTAGTTTTACCGACGCCGATCATTCCTGCTGTAATTATCACCATAAAATGCTCCCTTTTCCATTTTTTTTGCCGAAATCTAGTATTAATAAATCCTAAATCTTTAAACAGCCACAACATATTGTATAAAGAATTGGAGCGCAAAACAAGCTTGAATTTTATTTAAAAAACTGCTTAGTATTTGAATACCCAAAAATGAAATGGTTTACTTAAAAAGTTAATTATTATTTGAAAAGCGCTACCAAATTCGATAGGCTAGAGATATGTTAGATTGTGAGGAAGAATTTTATGATAAAACTAATCGTTAGTGATTTAGATGAAACTTTAGTAGGACCAGATGGAAATGTTTCGGAAGAAAACATTGAAGCTATTAAAAAAGCAACTCAAAAAGGAGTTAAGTTTGTCCCTAATACCGGACGTGGATTTGAATCGGTACAACCTTTATTAGAAACTTTGGGGTTGAAAGGGAAAGCAAATGAATTTGTGATTTCATATAATGGTGGAGTAATCGTCGAAAATCAAAATTTTGATGTAATCCAAGCTAATGCATTTTCATTTGAGCAAGCTACTCAGATTTTTGATATAACCAAGCAGCATTTGGAGAATTCGACGCATATTTATACGTTAAATGATGTTTATGTATTTAATGAAGTTGAAGAAGATAATGAGTATATTCGTAGTCGTGGAGTTCGCGCTATTAAATTTGAACATGATAATCTGGATACATTAAAAGATGAACCAATTTTTAAAATAATTACGATGAATCCTGATTTTAATAAGAGAAAACAGATTAAAGCAGAAGTACTAGATAAAGTTAATTTCGATGTGAATGCTACTTTTTCTTCAGATCGATATACTGAATTTAATTTAAAAGGTGTCGATAAGGGTCAAGCTACGCTAGAACTTGGACGCCATCTAGGTATAAAAGCGGATGAAATAATGGCATTGGGCGATAATAATAATGATGTAGCAATGCTTAAGAGTGTGGGACTTCCTGTGGTAGTTTCCAATGCTAGTGCATCTGCTAAAGCAAATGCTAAATATATTGCTAAAGGAAATTATGAGACAGGTGTGGCTGAGGCAATTAACAAATTTGTATTAGGGGAATAGTAGCATGCAAAAAAAGACTTATTACCGAAGTTCGCTGATTTTACTGATCCTATCGACGATTATTATGATAATGACTTGGGTGTCATCATTGAGTAAAACGAATAAATTTATTATTATAATAATTGTTGGGATAATTCTGACATGGTATATTCAATATTTCTCAACTCGACTGACAGATGTTAAGAAAAATGGGAGAAAGCAATGAAGACATTGAAAATTGGGATTCCCTTGATTGTGGCGGTAATTTTGGTACTCGTGACGGAATTTACGCACATGAGCGGGGCACCATTGGTAATTATGTGGGTCATTGGATTTTTATTTTCAATGATTGTAACTGCGGTGATTGAAATTCGAACACGAATGCAAGAATTTGCTAAGCAACAAAAAGAGTAAGAAAAGCAGCAGGGGGAAAAATAAATGTTTATCACAACCGAAGGTATCAATGCCGGTTATACAATTAAGGACGTGGTTGAAGCAACCAGTAGCTTGATGTTAGCTTCCGAAGACATCGATAAGTACAATATGTTTGATCAACTATTTGATGAAGCAAAACAAAAGTTGAAAAAGAAAGCTGATTTGCTTGAAGGCGACGGAATTATCGGCTTAAAGTACAATACAGAAGTAGTAGAAGTCAATGGAGCACCCAAGTTTTTGGTAGTCCATGGTTATGGTACAGTAATCTTAATTGATAAATAGAAACGACTAAGAAACAGGATTGTAAATCCTGTTTCTTTTTTCGATACTTAATTGATTTTTCTGTAACATATTAAAGGACTTATTAGCCACAATAATCGCTTATTGGGTATGGCGTTTAACTTCGAGGGGAACGATATCACAAATTTTAACCCGCACGGTATAATTAACTTTATAAGCGGCATAACGGTCGCTAGGATCATAGTCTAGAATGTCTACAATTGCATCATTATCAATCACATCGCTAATTTTTCCAACGAAAGGTTTCGAGAGGTCGTTGGATTTATAACATTTAACGATCCGATTAGCTTGGAATGTGTTTACCACGTCATCTCAACTCCTTGTGTCTATTATATCTTATTTATTGATATTATATCTTATTTGTGGTCATTTCCAGTGCTAATAATACTGATAAAGAGTAAAAATATGCTCATTTTGCGACAAAGAAAAAATATTTGTTCACTTTTAATAAGGGGAGGTGTAAAATGTGTTTGTTAAGCCACAGTGGCGGAATTGGCAGACGCGCAGCGTTCAGGTCGCTGTATAGGCAACTATGTGCAAGTTCGAATCTTGTCTGTGGCATATTAGAATGCTTTAACATAGGGGTTTACGGGGCGTGTGTGCAAAATATGTGCAAAATGATTTATTTAGCTTTGTGCTTAATTAAATCGTTTTGCTTTTTTTGTACCAGCTGATCTAAACCGTTGGTAATTATGGAATCGTTCTTCTCTTTGTACTCGTCAATTAGGTAGGAATAGGTTTTAATAGTGGTACTAACGTCTGAGTGACCTAAGCGTTTAGCAATTGCATAGATATCAACGCCAATTGATAGTAAATAAGCCACATGAGAGTGTCTAAGGCTATGGAAATGGAAGTTACGTCTATTTATACCTAGAGAATCCATAGCGCTTCTAAGAGCTTTATTTGCGCCCGTAGAACTCGGAACATTGTGTGAACGATGGCTTATGTAAATTAGTTCACATGGTGAACCATTTTGTTTATTTTTCAAATCTTTTAATACGTTAACTAGTGTATCACTGATAGGAATAATTCTGTTAGAACTTTCATTTTTGGTTGGCTTAAAACCCTTACCAGTGGCTGAATTTAAAGTTTTGTTAATGTTAATCGTCTTAAAGTCTAAATTAACGTCTTTCCAAGTAAGTCCCATAATTTCACCAATACGAGCTCCTGTAAATATTGCAGTCAAAACCATGTAATTGGCTGTAAAACGATAATCCAGATGTTCTATAAGATAATTAGTAAGTTTAGTTATTTCATCAACGTTCATATAGTCAACTTTAACAACACGATCTTTATTCCCATTAACCGTTACGCCATGAGTTATATCTTTACGAATAATATCGTCATATACTGCGTTACGTACGGAGTTCCCAATAATGTTGTTAATCTTTTTAACTGTAGAAGGTGCGTGAGTTTTAGCATACTTGTTTAAAAATTGTTGATAATCAGTTCGCTTGATATCGGTTAATGGTTTATCTTTGAAATATTTCTTAATTTCTCTATGTGTAATCATATAACGATCACTTGTAATCTTGCTTAGTGAATCTTTCTTATAAGTTTTAAACCATTCAAAAAAATAATCAGCAAACGGCATATCAGACTGTTTAATATCAAAGCCATTCTCTTTGTTCATTTCTAATTCATGAGCGAAGATAGTGGCTTCTTTTTTTGTCAAAAATCCAGATTTACTTTTGGTTCTAAATTCTCCGTTTTCATCACGAAAACTAACTCTAACTTGCCACTTGTTACCACGTCTTTTGATACTTGCCATATTCCTATCGAACCTCCGTTCTCTTGATACACAATCCTTTAATGGTAAAATTGGGTATATTAAAAGAGCTACTCAAGAGTAGTTTTATTTTGTTAAGTCACATCTTTCTTCTTGGCGGGAGCAGGGATGTGGCTTTTTTATTTTGTAAAATTATTGTTCAACAATTTCCTGTATATCATCAAAGCTTTTGGAAACTGCATCATCATCATCTGAAAATTCAGTTCCGAAGCTTGAGTAACTTCCAGAAGGTGAGGTTACCAGATTGGATAAAGTTGATATGTTATCGTTAGCTTTATCAAAATCTTCATAGCTATACTTTCCGGTATCGTTCTTTTTTAATGTATCTAAGTATGTATCTAGTTTATCTGTACCGTCAGTAATTTCAGTAATTTTATCCGCATTTTTACTTTCGATATCATCAATAGTCTTTTCAACATCGAATCCTTCGGGATCGTTATCAATAGCATTTTCCCAATCCTTATTGACTGAGTTACCTAAATCTTCTGAATCCCCCCATATAACATAATATTTAGCTAGAAAATTAGATGCAGTATTCTTAAACTTTTTATCTTTTGACTTTTTTTCTGCTGCCAACTCTTCCTTCTGCAGTTGAGCAACTCTAGCATTATGTTGATTTATTAATATTTCGCTACTTAGCGACAACACAGTCAAAACTACACCAATTGCAACAATAATTAATGATTTTTTCTTTGCTCTTTTTTGAGCGTAATCAATAAAGAATAGAATTGCTCCAACTAGTAGTACGATTAATCCTCCAAAGAATGTGAAAGCTAAAAAGGTTTCCATAAACTTCTCCTCCAAAATATGTACAGCTTTTATACCGTCAATCAGTATTTGGACGTAAGGCTAATAATTAATCATAAATAAGTTCCTTAACTAATGGTTCGAACCAACTAGGAAGATTAAACTCACTCATAAAGTTTACCCAATTTCTACGTTCATTTGGTACTTCGCCGTAAATCAATTTAGCAATCATTCGGATTGCGCGCTCGTTAGTTTCTCGTTCTTCCTTATTTTTAATGAAAGGAGAGAAAGTGTATAGGAAGGTAGGCCGTGAGAATTGAATGTGACTTATCTCATGGGCAAGTCTAAATGCAACGCTAATATTACATTCAAAATTATTGTTTAAATTGATAATCCTGCTTTTGCAAAACGCAACATCAGGATCTGCAGAGTTACCTTCAATGTTTTCTATCTTAATTTCTGCTTTATCCGCGATATAAATAAGACGAGCCAATAAATCATCATGTAAATTATTGTGCATAACACTATTCACCACTATTCTTATTAGCTCTAAGCATAGCTAACAGAGCTTTTTTATATTCTTCTGAAAGTGGTTTACCATCAAACATAGCCATACCTTCCTCAGATAGAGCCTTATCTAGGTCAACAGGCTCTTTAGTAGCAGAGGACTTATCTTCTGTACCTAACAAATAATCTACAGATACACCTAGAACTTTGGCGACAGAAGCTAAAGACTTTGGACTTGGTTCTCTTTTCTTCCACTGATATAAATAATTAGTACTTATTCCAGCTTTACGTTCTACTTCTGCTATTGAATATCCGCGTTCTTTAGAAATTTTTTTAATCTTATCAAATAGCGTCATAATAATGTTTCTCCAGACTTTAACCTCATTAATCTAAAACAAATTTTAGAAAAAACTTGAAAAATCCTAATATATGTTTTAGAATAAATCTTGTTAAGAAATATAGTTAATAAAAAGAGCAAATTAAAAACACCTATAAATCAGCTGGCAGGCGATATAGAAGGCTTTTTATTGCTTATTTAATTATGTCTTTATTCTAAGATATGTTTTAGAATATTGCAACAAATTTCTGGAATTATTCTTAACAATATTTATAAATGGAGGTGAACCCATGTTTATCCATATGGAAACAAACAATAAAGCTGAAGCAATCAAGGCTTGGTTATCTAATAATCGACGCCTAGAAAATCAGGGAAGCTTAGCTAAAAAATTTGGCAAGTCTCGAACTTTTGTAAGTTTATCGCTTAATAAACAGTCAGTAACAAAGGCTTCGGAAATTTTAGTAAATGACATTTATGAGTATTTGCATGAAAAATACGGAATCTAAAATTTAATTTCAGAACCTTTTAGTCAAAACGCATAGTTTTACCCCATGTTATAGGTGTAGGGCAAGAAAGGAGGAATCAGAAATGGAAGCAGAAAAAATTGTAGTGCCGGTCGAAGTAAACAACACAGAACTAAAAGAAACTTTAAAAATTGCAAAGGAATTAAATGCTGAATTAGAAAAAGCCAATCTGTTATTGGGCAGATTGGCTGGTAGAAATCAGTTTGTTGATTCGGAAGAGTTGTCTAAGTCGTCTTCATCAACTAATAAGTCAAATAATAAGTTGCGAACAAATAGATTTGTATAACGAGTTCCCTGCGTTTGAAGGAAAAGAGCTGTATTCGTTAAATCCATTTTTCCATTCTTGTCAATAAAATCTTTCATACGTTTCTTCATGGCATCGGGTTCCCAAAAAGCAGAACTTTCTTTCGAAACAGAATCATATACTTTCATAAATTCAGAAGCTTTCAAAAATATCACCACCTTTAATTGAACTAATTAAATTATACACACGAAAGAGGGAAAACAATATGAATGAATTAAAAGTATTAGGAACAGAGCGAATCGCCGGTTTCAAATTTACAGGAATAGAAGGTGGATTTGGCGAAGACAAAAAATCAATGCTGGTTAAAGACATTGCGATGATTCATGGAAGCACAGTTAAGAGAATTAATGAACTCATCAATAGAAATCAAAATAGGTTTAAAAAAGAAGTAGACATCATAGATTTTCTAGGTCGTTCAGAACGACTTAGAGATTTTGCAGAAAAACATGGATTTATCACTAGCAACCGTACAGAACATGTGTATCTTCTATCCGAACGGGGATATTTTAAATTACTGAAAATTTTAGAAGATGATACAGCATGGGATATCTACGATCAGTTGGTTGATGGCTACTTTAATATGCGACAAGCTTTGGATACTTCACGCTTGAGTCCTGAATTACAAATGTTCAAAGGTTTATTTGATTCAATGGCTAAACAAGAGTTAGAGACGAAAAGAATTGACCACAAGCTAGATAACATCTCCGAAATTGTGGGGACTAGCACGATTGATTGGCGACAAGGGACAACTCGTCTAATTCAACGTATCGCACAGTATCAAGGTGGCGGAGAAGCTTATAAGAATGTACGTAATGGTATCTATGCAGAAATTGACAAGCGTGCAGGAGTTTCGTTAAAAACTCGACTAACCAACAAGCGCCGACGCATGGCAGATGAAGGTATTAGTAAGTCTAAACGAGACAAACTAAATAAAGTTGATGTAATTCAAGACGATAAAAAGCTAATCGAAATTTACATGGCAATCGTCAAGGAATACGCCATTAAAAATAACGTTTGGGAAAAAGATTACTAGGAGCATAGGTGGACAGAATGGAAAATTTAAAAGTTAATATTCCAATACCTGACATGGCTCAAGTGCTACTTAATAAGTTGCAAGAATCAATCATCGGTAGAAGTTGGACGATGAAAGACTTGCGGGAATGCTGCGGTAATAAATCAGAGTATTGGATTAAAGAAAATATTTTATACAACCCTAAATTTTCGGTTGAGATTCAATCCATGATTAACGATGGACAAATCACTGAATCAAAGGGTAGCGGTTCGCCATGGCACTTCAAAGCAACAGCAATGGCTGAATTTATTGAAAAACATTATGAGGAGTTGAATTGGTAATGGTTGTATCAGCAAGTTTAGGGCAACTAGCGTTTTATCTAATTTCAGTAGTAGTGGCTGGATTAATTGGCTACTCAATTAAAGGAGGCGAGAAGTAATGAAGTTAGTACGAATTGATGAAGATATAGTTTTGGATATTGACGATGTTCAATTCGCTGTTTGGAGAACAGCCAGAGAAGATGTGTTGATCGGTTTTAAAAGTAATAGTAACAGCGTTACTACGGTAGATAAAAAAGTACTCGACGCTATTTGTGGTAGCGAGGAGCACTTAAATAAAAATAGTAATTTCTATATTGAAGACGGAAATTTAATTTTAAGAAACGGTGAACTATCATCTATCGTTTTTAACGATGCTCAAGTCGAAGGAATTAAATTTTTAATTAATTATCGATAATAAATTTTTCCCAAAGGCAGTAAATTTAATAACTCCCTTTTTGGAAACGATTGTTGAGTCGTCTGATTCACCAAAAGAATTATAAAAAAAATCAAAAAATGATGACGTTTCAAAGCTGGCATATACTTTTTCAAACGATTCATCTGAAAGCCAACTTTTAAAATTGATATCAATAATTCCCAATCCTTGTAAATTATCAAGTTCCATGGTGTAAGATGAAAAAATTTGATTTGAGGAAAGTATAACAGGTCCCGACATATCAACACTTCCGGTACTATCTGATACTTTTCTTAATACTTTAGAAATTGGTATAGCATTAATTAGGGTCGTATCCGAAAAATCATCACGAATTTCATTTATTAAATTTAGAGCTATGGCATCCTTAGAGCTGAGTTGAGATAGCACAGTTGAATATCTCGGCGTGATTGATTCGTTGCTTCTAGAGTCTAAGGTTTTGGAAAGTAAATTTTCAAACATAATTCTTATATCATCTTCACCAATTTTATATTTAGATTTTTCCAGAGTTTCTAAAAACTCAGGTAACTTGGACGAATCTCTATATTCGTTCGGAATTTGATTTACTTTTGCATGAACGTTTCTCTCGAATGCTTCTAACTTTTCTTTTGAGTAAATATTTAACATCAAAAGGGGAGAAAACAGGGTTCTTACTAACCCACCCGTAGCATCTCCTAATACCTGTGCCGTAGGATTTAAAATTTTTTCCACAGTACTTTCTGGTAGAGAATCTAAACCCGCTTTAATTAAATTAGGATCCATAAATATCACCTCCTTCCCATATCGATTATACAAGAAAGTAGGTGTTCATAATTAAGAATTCAAAATAAAAAGCCCACTACGGCAATAGTGGACTCAAATAAATAATTTACAAAGGAAGTATAACACAAATGAATCAACAACAGTTCGAACAATATGAACGTGAATACGAACAAGAACGAGAGCGTAAGGAAGTTGAAGCCTTATTCGGAAAGGAGAACGCAAGTGAATAATATTGATGAACTTGAAGTGGAACGCACTAAGTTAGATCGGAAGTTACGTGGACTAAAAAACAAGAAAGCAGAAATCGTTCTATCTATTGAAGAAGTTCAAGACGAGATTAATAAAATCAGTCAGAAAGAACTTCAAATGTTCGATGGGAGAGAGTTCCAAACAGAATCATTCAAGTATGTACGAACAGCTAGTAATCCTAGTAAGCCTAGTTGGTGGCAGGTAGTTAAGGCTGACAATGCCAAGCCAAAAGAAGTGGTTAAAGTATTAGCTGATATTGATGTGAACTTGATTAAGCGTGAACCAGATGTTTCGGCGATTAAGCGTTACGTTGCAGAAGGTCGTTTCATTGTTCGTGAAGGTGGTCAGTTAATCGACACTGAAACAGGAATGGTACTACCTTACAGAGCTAAACGTAAGGCAGACAAGTTAACAGTTAAGGCGGTGGAAGCATGAGTGAAAAAACGTTATATCAAAAGCTTCAAAATATCCACAAAAAAGTACCATACATTCAAAAATCCCAACAAGCTTCACAGTATTCGTACGCTGGATCTTCAGATGTCTTAGGTACAATTCATGGTTTGATGGATGAAGAAAAGTTAATTTTAATACCGCAAATTACTAATAAAAACACCGAAACAAGCCAGAATCGAAAAGGATCTACCGTAATATTTACTGAATTAATGATGACTATGACGTGGGTTAATTCAGATAATCCAGATGAAAAATTAGAATGTCAGTGGTACGCACAAGGAATTGACACAGCTGGAGAAAAAGGTGTTGGGAAAGCACTCACTTATGGCGAGAAATATTTTTTATTAAAATTCTTCAATGTAGCCACAGACGATTTAGATCCAGACGCATTTCAAGAAAATGTTAAAGCTCAAAAAGCACCCGAATTGATAAACGATGAACAAAAGAAGACTTTAAAGGAATTATTTAACAGTATGGCAAGTGTTACCAAAACACCGATTGAAAAAGTTTCTAAAGCTTATCTTAAAAAAGTTAAGTCAGATTCCATTGAAAAATTACAGGAAGATACTGCAATCGGATTAATCGAATTGGTAACTAACCAACTTAATAAGCAGACAGAGAAAGCAGGTAAGTAATTATGCGACAGATAACTATATCTGGAAATATTGGCAATGATGTACAAGTTAACTCAACTCAAAGTGGAAACAAAGTTGCCAACTTTAGTGTGGCTGTACGACAGAATCGACCTGATAATAACGGGGAATATGGTACTGACTGGTTTCGATGCTCAGTATGGGGAACGAGAGCTAGTACGGTAGAAAAATTCTACAAAAAGGGTAGCCATGTAGTAGTAACTGGGAGTTTATCAATTAATGAATATAACGGTAAAACACAGCTTCAAATTGACGTATCAGACTTCGACTTACCAGATAACCGCAATACAAACAATGCTAATTCAACAAAGAGGAATAGCAATAATTCATTTAACAATGGTGGACAATCAATCGATATTTCAGATGATCAGCTCCCCTTCTAAGGTGATGTAAATGAAGAGAGCAAGAGCGGAACAACGAGGCAGAGATTTGGTGATTCATCTCGATAGACCACTGAATCAAGATCACTTGGAAACTGTTAGCGGTGGGCAAGGCGAGTTCTACGTTGATTTTGAAGTGGCAGATCCAAGGAGAGCAAGAGTACAGCAACGAAGATTATTCTTTGCATTGCTCCATGACATTGAAACTTACTTCGTAGTGCCGAGTGAATTTTTAAAATCAATGTTCTATACCCAGTACGAGTTTTATACCGCAGGTAAGTCTATCAGCTTATCAGACACCACAGAATCGTCTGTTAGCGATGCTAACACGTTGCTAGACCTAGTCATTGATTTCATGTTCGAATGGCGAGTTCCGTTTAAAAAGGGCTATGAACTGTTACCGAAAGAAGAGGATTACTACCTTTATCAATGCTGTAGGCATCGAGTGTGCACTGTTTGTTCTAAGTATGCTGATATCCATCATATTGATGTAGTAGGACGGACAAATCGGAACAAGATTGACCACTCACAACGGCATGTAATGGCACTGTGTAGAGCACATCACAGTGAGATTGAGAGCATTGGATCAGCTAAGTTTGCCGCTAAGTATCACGTACCAGTTACTGGTATTAAGTTAAAAATTGAAGATTTACAAAAGTTAGGAATAAGAGGGAACTATGGAGGTGATTAATTGGCACAACGTAGAATGCTAAGCAAGCAGATTACAGAAACAGATATTTTTATGGACATGCCATTGTCAGCACAAGCATTGTACTTACATTTAATTATGAACGCTGATGATGACGGATTCATTGGAAATGCGAGAACTATTTTAAGAATGGTCGGAGCAAGCAACGATGATCTAAAACTTTTAATTGCCAAGCAGTTCATACTCTCCTTTGATGATGGAATTACTGTGGTTAAAGATTGGCGAATCCATAATTATATTCAAAAAGACCGATATCACAGAACTATGTACAAAGAACATCTCGAAGAATTAGAAGTCAATGATAACGGCGCTTATATCAAAGAAAAGCCAATGTATACAGAATGTATACAAGATGTATCCAAAATGGATACCCAGGTTAGGTTAGGTAAGGTTAGGTTAAGTAAGGATAGTAATATATATAGTTCATCTAACGATGAACCGCATATCGACTTGAAAACATTTAAAGAGATTATTAGCTACCTGAACGAAAAAGCAGGGACTAAGTACCGAGCTAGTGGATCTAAAACACAACGATTAATTAAAGCAAGATTTAATGATGGCTTTAATGATGAAGATTTCAAGAAAGTAATCAATATTAAAGTAGCTGAATGGAGTGGTACAGATATGGCTAAATATTTGAGACCAGAAACTCTGTTTGGTACTAAATTTGAAAGCTACTTAAACCAAGAAGTTAAGAAAAGCAAAACAAATAAAGGCGGTGATTCATATGGAGGACTTGAGTTTTAATCTTTTAAATCAAGCTAATTTAACTGATGAATATTGTAAAATCCACCCTGATCAGAAACTAGTAAGAGTAGGTAATGAACACAATTCCTTTTGTACATTATGTGTTAAAGAACAACGAGAACAGCACTTGAACGATTTAGTGCTAAAGGGTGTGCTTAGCAACTATCATCGAGGATTCAGGGATGTTTTAAAAAAGGATTCAATCATAGACGATGAAGACCTATGGGAAGCAAGTTTTGGTAACTACGAGGTCAATAGCGGTACAGAAGCAGAAGCTAATTTAAAAAAAGCACGACAGATTGCAGGCAAATACCTTAACCGTGATTATCAAGCTAATACCATTATTACTGGTAACCCTGGAGTTGGTAAGTCGCACTTGGCAATTTCGATGTTAAAAGGCGTTAATGAGAATATTAAACCTAACGCTTCATGCTTGTTTGTTTCAGTCAATGAACTGTTGCGATTGATTAAAGATTCATTTAATCATCCTGATAGCTATTACACCGAATCACGCATGGTGGACTTATTAGGTAAGGTTAGCTTGCTTGTGTTGGACGATTTGGGCAGTGAGGCCTCGTTTAAGCGTGATAACAGAGAAGCGAGTGAATATGTACAGCAAGTGTTATTTGGTGTCTTAAACAAGCGAAATCGAACGATTATAACCACAAATCTTAATAGTGATGAATTATCTAAGATTTATAACCCAAAATTGTTAAGTCGAATGTATAAAGGCGTTATGAAAAACGATGGAATTATTAAATTTAAAGAAACTCAAGATAAAAGGATGGCGATATTTTAAATGTGTGAATTATGTAAAGGAACTGGAAAAGTATATGTTGAAAGTCCAATTGGAGTGCAAATTAATCCATGCCCTAAATGTAATAAGGCTTATCGCAAGAGGAAAGGATACGAGTAATTGATTAAATTAACAATTCCAAGCGAACCAATAGCACAAGGACGTCCAAGATTTGTTAGTCGAGGAAAGTTTGTAAGCACGTATGATCCAGCTAAATCAAAAGCGTACAAGGAATTAGTAGCACAATATGCTAGAGAACAGTATCACGGTAAACTTTTAGAGGGTCAGTTGTATGTTGTGTTAAATGTATTTAGATCAGTGCAAAAGAGTATATCAAAAGCAGAACGTGCTAGGAGGCTATCAGGAACTCATAGACCGACTGTAAAACCCGACATAGACAATTACTACAAAGCAGTGACAGATGCTTGTACGGGGATTATATGGAGAGATGACGCCTTAATAGTAAATGTCAAGATGGGTAAATTCTATTCAGAAGAACCACGAGTAGAAATTTATGTGGAGGAACTATGAATTTTAAAAATTTGACTAGTGAAGAACGTATTGTAGCAAATTTTATTAACGAAGCTTTTGAAGAACGCAATCAAAACATGATAAGCACTATTGTTTGGATCAATAACCACACTAACTATTTAGTTAATCAGCGTCCAGACGTACACAGAGCGATGAACAATTTAACAAATAAGCAGTTTAATCATGTGATTGCAGAAATATTATTACCATTTTAGGAGGAATTAAGGAGGTTAATAATCATATGAAAAAACTTACAGAAATGACAGCAGAAGATATAATCCGTGGATTGCGTGGCAATGATTACACTTTGCAAGAATTAGATCGGGTTAAAGAAGCGCTTGAAGAACAGCATCAAGAATGGCGTAAACGCAATTTTAACTAGGAGGAATGAAAACAATGTACGTAATCAAAAACACAGCAACTAATAGATATTATCGTAGGCTAGGAAATCAAGCCCACCAATATGTGGGCATTGAAGATGCCACGGTATTCAGAAAATGGAAGCAAGCCAAACAGAAGGCGGACATCTTGCATGCGTCGATTAGTCCGATTGGTGAACAAATTAATTTTGAGGTCAAACAGCACAAGTTTTACGTGTTAAAGAATCAAAATGATAAAGGTTACATGAATCATGTTTCATATAGTGCACCGAAAGACAAGGCAATTATGTTTGCTAGTGAAGAAGACGCTAAGCGTGAAGCAATTGATCTAGCTACCGCTATGGCAAGAGTTGGTGTCGATCTTAGTTTTAAAGTGGAGGAAATCTAATGATTGTAATTATCAACGAGGATTATCAAATTAAAGTAGACAAGGGGTAAGAATAATGAATAAGACAATTGAAGTTGTAGCACACTGGTTTAATGATTCGGGAGACGCTGAAATTGTTCATATTAAGGCTCTTGATAAAAGCAGGGAATTAAAAAATGACTTATTTTGGTTTAGTGGGGATAATCGCCCGTTCTTTAAGCCGGGTACCCAACTAGCTGATGAAGAATTTATAAAGTTTAAATGTTATAAGCAACGTACGATGCAATCAATCGAAGAAGATATCCCTGATGATTGTTATATGCCTCTATAGTAACAGGATATTAACTAAGGAAAGCAGGTATCAACGATGTTTAAGTTAATTGGCAATGTGTCTAAGAAAGTATATCACGAGGCGGAAAATGCTTCTGATTTGAATAAGTGGCGATTAGATAAATTCATTGAAGACCGCTACAAAAAAGGTGGAGCAGTAAGTTCGTACGAAGCTCCAGAAGCCATGGTGATTGTGAAAGCTAATTCTGTTAAATCACGAAAAGAATATTTGAATGATTTATTGGACGAAGGAAAGTTCGAAGAATATCGAAGAATAACTATGGGAGATTCTAACCGTGATATTAAAGTGTATGGAAGTGGCAAAGATAATTCAGAACTTATTAATCGTCGTAAAAAGATTGAGAAGTTGTTCAGACAAGGAGTCACAAATACCGCTGAAATTGCAGGTGAGGTGCGAGTTGCAAGAAGTACGGTAACTCATGACCTTAGGGAATTGCGTAAGACTTATCCCGAACTAAGGCAAAAAAGAGCTAGATCGTAAGATTACGCGTAATCAAGGAAAAATTTTGGAGGAAGTTTAATGACTAAAGATGAATTTAATGGAATTTTAAAAGAAGAGGGCATGTGTTTAGCTTTTTATAGGGACGGAACAAAGGGCAATGGGTTTAATATCCTAGACAACAGACAACAAATATTAGTTAAATGCAATGGCTTAGATATTTTTTATAGTAGTGAATATGCATTTAATAAGTATGTGATTGAAGCAATGATTTCTTATATAAACTCTTCAATCGAAGAACGTAAACCAAAGCCACAGTTATATAACGTTGTGATTGGTAGAGATTTAGAGAACACTGGTTTCTATACTGCATGGGTGAATGCTGGAGGCTTTAGGATTAGTGGTAGTGTGAGTGAATCAATGCTTTATGATAAATCACAATTTAAATTTACAAAAGAGGAAATTGAGAAATATAAATCCAGATTATCTCCAATTGAACAAGCTATTGTTGATTTAGGAATATTCCCTGTTGGGACGGATTATAAAAAGGAGTTTGCTCATGAATAAAGATGAGTATGTAAAAACACTTGAAAACGTGTAGCTGATAAAGCAGTAGAAGCCTGAATTTGAGGAGGTAGAAGATGATTAAAAAGGTATTAAAGGGAATATGGGATATCAGGTGGGTAATCATCATACTATTTATGATGATTTCATTTATTACCTCCACAATACAAGATTTTATTAGTAAAGATTATGATTCTGGCTTTAATAATTTAATGATTGTTTTACTGACTATTGATGTACTTTTGTTGTCGTGGTCTCGTGCGAAAGCAGAAAAATTAATCAATCTCCAAGATGAAATAATTAATTCACAAGATGATTTAATCGCTAAGCAATCTAAATGGATTAACCAAGTTACTAAAAGTGCAAAAGAATCAGATGAAGAGGTGAAATAGATGCTATGTCAAAAGTTAAGAAGAGAGTTAGACCAACAAAAGAACAATGGCACGAGCTTAATCGTTTGTTAGATGATGTGGTTAAAATTGGTCATGTTAACGAAAGAAATTGTAGATGTACAAAATGCACAAAATTAAATAGCTATTCGGAATCTATTGGTTTATTAGACAAGCAAGAGATTGACGATGGGCGATGGGACAGACGTAGGTTGGAAACGAAACATCGTCACGAAAAAGATGCTATCGATATTATTCAATTAGCTTATCAAGGATGTAATAGGAAAGAAATCGCTAATAAAATTAAACGTAGTAAAGATTATGTTAGCAAGTTAGCAGTGGAATTTGACATTGAAATCCAAAGGAAATAAAAAAGCATCCCTCACAGAGGAACGCTTCGTAGCAATATCCAACAAATATTATTATACTACGGGAGCTGAGGGCGTGTCATTATTACCAGAATTAGATGAAGTTAAGACCATAGAAAAAGTTAAATGTTTTTTTGAAAAAGAATTCCCAACATTGCAGAACATGGCACATACTGCATTTGTCGATATTAAATCGCCAGTAATTAGTGGCATGCCAGTATCCCATAGTGCTGATAATGGGGCGGAAACTAAAGTTACTTTACATGTGTATGCGAAAGACATATTAAACAAGGTAATTATATCATGTGGTGGGTTGGATTATGATCATCGCCACGTATTAGAACTGCGTTATTTCAAACGATTAACTTGGTCGGAAATTGAAGAATTAACAGGTTACAATCGAGGTTATGAAAATAAAAGATTAAATGAAGCTTTACTACAATTTGCATGGGCGTTTGTGGATGTTGAAGATTTAAGGGTGTTCAAAAAGTAACAAAATCAGTACAAATTGGTTACACAAAGCATACAAGAACCGGTTTATATTAGTATTATCGAAAGATTAGCAAATAAATATCATTCCACCAGCAAGGCAAGTAATTAATCTTTCGAGTAAGACAAATGGTTAACAAGCACGATTCTTTTCGACAAATAAATTATTAGGAGACGTGTAGCTTGTTGTAAGGTTCGATTCCTTGCTGTCTTATTAATGTGAAAGGACGGTTCGACCGTAAGCTATGCTGAAAGCTAGTTATTTATTAAAGTCATGCTGATAGCATGGCTTTTTGTATAGACCTTCCAGAAACTATGAAGTAGACTTATCTATAAGATATTATTTGGAGGTTTTTATTTTATGAAGAATAGGGGACTATCTAAGGCAATTGAGAATTTAAGTAATTCATTTAAGCCATCTATGAATTATACTAATATTGTGAAAAAATTTGCGAAAACATATACGACAAGTGGTTTATTTGATAATTCTGATTTGACAGCTTTTACTAAAGTAATTCGTAAGCAATCAGAATATTTTAGAAATATACAGAAGGCAATACAAGAAGCACAGGAAAAAGCTATAAAGGATATTCCTTTACAAATTAAAGTGCTTGATAAGATGTATGCACTAGGCTGGTCAGCAGGTAGTGCAAATGAACTAACACTTAAGATGATAAATAAACCGAAAGAATTTTTGGAAATGAGTGACAAAAATTTAGATGAATTACTTTTAGAAAATTTTAGTGAAAAAGGTAGTTTAAAAAGTGAAATTTATGGTCTTTCAAATGATATACCAAAATATGCTGAAGTTATTCAGGTAATGGGAGATACGTTGGATGAAGATACAAATAATTGGATTATAATGTATCCACAGATATTTGCCTTGATAGATAGAGTTATTAGTTATCAAAGTAATGATTTTTCATTAAAAAATACAAAGTTTACGAATAAGGATAGCATAATTAAATTCTATAAAAAACTTCTTAAAAAAGATAATGCCAACGATTTATTTGAATATATATATTTAAAAACGATCGAGAGAGCAACTTATCTGTGGCAATCCCAGCCGTTTTCAGAACCAGAGTTAAAGTTTACCAGAAATGCGGTACAACACGGAAGGTACGATCCAAAGAATTATACATACAAACAATTTGCACAATTAGTATTGATGCTGTCAACGCTAACTATGTTTAATAATTAAATAAAATTTTACAAAGTCTTGATAATTTATTTTATTAAGACTTTTTATTTTGGAGGTAATCACATGTGGGAACACAAATGGATTGATGAATACTTATTTAGTACATTGCCATTACTTAAGATTCCTAAACCGATGAAGATTAGATTTCCAGCATCTGGCGGAACTAAATGGTGCGTTAGTTTCAAAACAATAGACCGACAAGGGGATGGAAGTAGACATGAATATATTGTGAAGGTAAATAGATAATGAGTTGGTTAAAGAGATTAATACTGGGTCAAGGTAGAGAGTATCCAATCGTTGATAGCACTAGAGTAATGCAGGTAGATGATACAGCTTATCTATCTCAACAGTTACCAGTGTTGGTAGTTAAACCAGACAGAGTGCCAGAGTTATTTATAGATGGTGAATCTTATCCAGTTGTTCAATTGTCATATCAGTTCATAACAAAGACAGCATCATCCAATGGTATTAACATAGTGGTTGCTGAATATATGGATGGTGACAAAGTTAAACAAATTATATTTGATAACAATACTGGCAAGATTAGTTCTGGTAATGAGTATGCAATCTAAACTAACTAAAGAACAACGCACTGCTTTCTATAACAGTGTTGCATGGCGTCAGTTACGCGATCATATATTGGAACGTGATAACCATGAATGCCAATGGTGTAAAGCTAATGGATTAGTGGTTACTGATATGAATACAGTATTGGAAGTCGATCATATTAAAGAGCTCGAGTATTATCCAGAGCTTAGATTTGATGAAGATAACTTACGGACATTATGTAAGGACTGTCATAACAAACGTCATGGTCGTATGAACTATCGTAGTAATGGTAAAGGTAAACATACTGACAAGTGGAAGGACGATGAACGATGGGATTAAGATGCATGTTTGGACATGAGTATATCTATCAAGGAGTAATGAGTATGGAAGGTAGTATCTATCGTTGTTACACATGCAATAGATGTAAGCATCAGAAGATTGTTGAGGTGGAATAGATGAAGCATAAGTCAAAGAGTCAAGTGATAGTCTATGTAGTCATGCGTGATCCACAAGCGAACATGCTGCAAGCACATCGTGTTTACTATAGTGAACGCAGAGCAAAGAACTACTGTAAAAAAATGAATGCAGACGTGGAGAAATTCAGTGGAATGTATTACATTCAAAAATGTTTATTCACAGATTTTGAAGCTTTTTTGACGAAATTTTCAGAAAAATAAGCCCCCCGGGTCAAAAATTTGAGTGTAATTATTGAAATTGAGAACCGGTGGGTGAGCTCGACTTCCCAGAAAAAAGAAAAAAATTAAAACGAGGGGGGGTGGGGAGTTTGAGTTTATCAAAAATTGAAGAATATTTTAAAAATAATAGTGACCAAGACAACATTCTATTGCAAGAAAAAATCAGTCGCTATTTGGATTTAAAAAGATTATATAAAAAGCTAGGAACAGCGATACAAAAGGACGGAGCCACCATTACAGTTGAGAATGGTAATCAAAAATTTACTAAGGTTAATCCAGCAATTCCAGAAAAAGAGAAGTTGAATACTCAACTTTTAAATTTGGAAAATGAGATTTTTAAGACGATTAAATCAACTGAAAACACTATCGAAAATCACGCCCAAAATGCCCCCTCAAGTAATAGTAAAGGTGGGCTAGTATGATTCATCAAAAGTACGTAGATGACTATATAAACGCCTATAAAACGGGAAAAATAAAACTAAACAAAGAACGAGTGATGCTGATTGATTATTTGGAGAAGTTTGTCCTAAATAACGACCAGCTTTTTTTCAACGAAGAAAAAATTGAAGATTATATTAACTTTACGGAAAAATGGTTTTTTCCGACAGTTTTATATCAGAGATTTTTAGCAGCATTCATTTTTCTTTATGATAAGACCACAGATGATGTGTATTATGATGAGCATTTTTGGGTGGTTGGGCGTGGTGCTGGTAAGAATGGAACGATCAGTTCACTGGGGGCATTTTTAATTAGCCAATTAAATGGAATACCTGGTTACAATGGTTCGATTGTGGCCAATTCGGAAGACCAGGCTAAAACTTCGATTACTGAAATCTACAATGTAGTTAAAAGAAATGACGTACTCAGTGATTCGTTTAATGCGAATAAATCGCAGATTGAATCAAAAGCAACTAATTCAATTGTGATGTATCAAACATCTAATGGGAAAACCAAAGATGGTTTGCGTGATGGCTTTGATGTGTTTGATGAAATTCACATGTATCAGGACGATTCAGGAGTTTCGGTTTACGAGTCTGGATTAGGTAAGGTACCCGAATCTCGGCAATTTGAAATTGGATCGGATGGATATGTTCGTGACGGCTATCTGGACGAGAAGAAGGATATTGCTTTACAGGTTATGGTTGGTAAACTACCGCCGGATACTATGTTTCCATTCTGGTGCAAATTAGATTCTGAAGAGGAAGTTGATGACGAAACCATGTGGGAAAAAGCCAATCCAATGCTTTCTAAACCCCTAACTGGTTATGGTAAGACATTATTCCGAAAGATTCGGAAGCAGTATCTAAAGATGCAGTCCCAGCCCAGCATGCGAGAAGAATTTCTAACTAAACGAATGGATTTACCATTAAAGGATCCTGAAAAGTCGGTCGCTCCATATGAGCAAATTAAAGCAACTAATGAACCAATTCCACTTGATCAATTAGAAGGTCGAGAGGCAGTTGGCTCACTTGATTTTGCCAGTATGCGAGATTTTGCTGCTTGCGGTTTAACTTTCAAAATGAGCGGCAAGGTCTACTTTATCTCGCATCAGTTTGCTCGTAAGCAATTTGTTGATAAGTATTATGGATATTCAGCGAATCCAGCTGATCGGCCTCGTAACGTTGCCCCAATTGGAGATTGGGAAGATCAAGGACTATTAACAATTCTAAATACTGAAACAATTGATCCCCGTGAGGTTGTCAATTGGTTTACCGAGATGCGTGAGAAATACGTGATTGATAAGGTCGTTCTTGATAACTTCCGAGCTGATTTATTAAGGAAATTCTTTGAAGATGCTGATTTCGAAGTTGACGTAATTAAAAATCCAACGGCAATCGATGGATTATTAGCTCCTCGAATTGAAGACGGCTTTGCTGCTAACAAATTTGTATGGGGTGATAACCCATTGTTGCGTTGGAATACGCAGAACGTTTTAGTAACCGTTGATGCGCGCGGTAATAAAAAATATGGTAAGAAAGAAGAACGCCGTCGAAAAACCGACGGATTTAAAGCATTTGAGTATGGTCAATATCGGGTTGATGAGATTGAGGATGTTGATCCGGAAGAATCACTCGATTTATTGAATGGACTTAATTTCTAATCGAAGGGAGGTGAACGTATGAGTGTGTTTAGTAGTTTTGCGGAAATATTTACACAACGTCATGATTCAAGCTTTATTTATGACCTTGAGGAATACGAAAGTACGGCGGAGCGTGCGTACATGAAACGTTTGGCCATTGATGAAGTAATCAACTTTGTTGCTAGAGCGGTTGGTCAGACGGAATTTCGAATACTAAAAAATCACAAACCGGTTAAGGATGAAGCTTATTATCATTTAAATGTACGACCGAATACCGATAAATCAGCTGGTGACTTCTGGCAAGAAGCAGTCTACAAGTTATTGCGTAAAGGTGAAGTATTAATTGTTCAGAGTGATACAAATGATTTATTGATTGCTGATAGTTTTATCAGAAATGAATATGCGTTATATCCGGACTCTTTTAGCGGAGTGGTAGTCAAAAATTATGAGTTTGAACGAACGTTTAGCATGGACGATGTAATTTATTTAACGTACGGGAATGCTCGTTTGGATAGTTATCTAAGCGGACTCTGGTCAGATTATGGTGAACTAATGGGACGAATGTTTAATCTTCAGCTCCGTAATAATCAGATTCGAGCGAACGTTAAAGCGAATATGACAACTGGAACGCAGGAGGCTAAACAGAAAGCCTTACAGAATTATATTGATAACATCTATGCTTCGTTTGAGAAGAAGTCCGTGGCGATTATTCCAACAACTAAAGGCTTCGACTATGAAGAACTAGGTAATAGTACAGCAAAGAATCAAAACTTTGATGAAATTAATCAAGTCAAGGATGCGTTTATTGATGATATTGCTGGTATTATCGGTGTTCCAACAGCGTTAATCCATGGGTCGAATGTTGAAAGCAATGAGAATACAACGTTGTTTAATCGTTACTGCCTTTCTCCGTTGCTGAAAAAGATTCGGGATGAACTGAATGCTAAGTTCTTTAGTAAAAACGAAGTATTGTCGGGTGATGCGTACATTGAAGCGGTTGGACTTGATCAACCTAACATTCTTGAGTTATCAGAGCAGGTTGATAAGTTGGCTTCAAGTGGCGTCGTGAAAATTAATGAAGTCCGTGAAGCTATGGGATTAGAGCCATTGCCAGATGGCGACCGAGTGATTATCACTAAGAACTATACGACTGATATGAAAGGGGGTGAGGAAGATGACAGTAAAAATTGATATTAAAGGGCCAATTATCTCTGACGAAAATTCAGCGTTTTATGATTATTTCAATTTACCTTATACATCACCATCAGTAATCAATAATGAACTTTCTGGAAAAACAGACGAAGTCGAATTGATTATTAATTCAAATGGTGGTGACGTATATGCCGCCAGTGACATCTGGACATCACTTAAATCTTATTCAGGAAAAGTAACAGCTAAAATATATGGGATGGCAGCTAGTGCTGCTTCAGTGATTGCTATGGGGGCTGATACTTTAGAGATGTCTCCAACAGCAAGGATGATGATTCATAATTCATCTACTTATGGCGAAGGAAATCATAATGACTTCGACAAGATTTCTGACGTTCTGAAAGGAACAGACAAATCGATTGCTCAAGCTTACATGGGGAAGACAGGCAAGAGTGAAAAAGAAGTTCTTGATATCATGGCAAAAACCAGTTTCTATACTGCTGATGAAGCTTTAGAAGCCGGGTTAATTGATTCTGTAATTAATTTTAAAAATGATAATACAGAAGAAGCGCCATTATTTGAAAATAGTAATTCAGGAATGATTCCCCAAACGGTAATCGATAAATTTGCCACAGTTGCCTTAGATGCACCGATTTCATCTGATTTAGTGAAAGACGTTGCTGACGAAGTTGTGAAAAAATTAAAAAATGTAGATACGCATAAGTCTAAAAACGAACAGGTCAATATTGATCCGTTCGTTTTTTAATATAAAGAAAAGAGGAAAATATACATGATTAAATTTGGTGATTACAAAAACTTTGCTAAAGAGCGTGCCAATTACGCAAAAATTGCCATGGATCCAGAAGCAACTAGTGAAGCCAAAGAAACGGCTTTAAATAACATGATGGACGCGCTTGGTAGCGATGCTAAAAACGAAGTTAAGTCCATCACGGAACAAAAGATGACTGAACTTGAAAATGCTCATCAAATGCAGATGACTAACGAAGAGGTTAAGTTCTTTAACGAACTCAAGACGGATACAGATACTAAGTCCACTGGCGAAAAGATTCTGCCACAAACAACGGTTGATGAAATCTTTGAAGATATGGTTCAACAACACCCATTCTTATCTGCAATCGGTCTTAAAAACAATGGTATTAGCCTAAAAATTATCAAATCTGATACGACTGGAACGGTTGTATGGGGCAAAATCTTTGGTGAAATTAAGAGCCAATTAGATGCCAGCTTCTCTGAAGACGATGCAACTCAAAACAAAGCAACTGCGTTCGTTGTTGTTCCAAAGGATTTAGAAGACTTTGGACCACAATGGATTAAGAAGTTTGTTGTAAATCAAATTACAGAAGCCTTTGCCGTAGCGTCAGAAGAAGCATTCTTGACTGGAGATGGTAAAGATAAACCAATCGGTTTAAATCGTGATGTTTCAAAAGGCGTGGCCGTTACAGACGGTGCTTATCCTGAAAAAGCGTCTGCTGGTGAACTAACTTTTGCGGATACTAAAACGGCTGCCAAAGAATTAGCAGGAGTAATTAAAGGACTTTCCAAGAAAGAAAACGGTCATCCAGTAGTTGCTAAAGGTCGAACAGTTTTGGCAATGTCCCCTGGTGATACATTGGATGTTGAAGCTCAATTCATGATTCAAAACTTGAACGGTCAATTTGTTACGGCAATGCCCTTTGGTTTAACGACTGTTGAATCTGAATTTGTTCCAGAAGGTAAAGTGATTGCGTTTATCCCAGATCGTTATGACGCATTCCAAGCTGGACCACTTCAAATTAAGCGATTTGACCAAACCTTAGCTTTAGAAGATTTAGATTTATTTACTGCTAAGCAATTCCTTTACGGTAAAGCACATGACAATACTGCATCGGCTGTTTATGATTTGAAATTATCTGGCACTGGTTCAGCACCAACTGACCCAACAACTGGTGGTAACACGGGAAAATAGAGTCGCCGTTAAAAGACGGCGTTTCTAGCAAAAACACCATTGCTGAAATCACAAGTTGGTTAGATGAACATGAGATTAAGCATGATGGAATTTCTAAAAAATCTGACTTGTTAGCACTGGTTAACGAGGTGATGTGATGGTAGATGATAACTTACTAAAAAAATTTAAATCACGATTACACATTTTTCATGATTCAGAAGATGAAAATTTAAAATCGATTTTGGAAGAGTCTAAGTCTGAAATTAAGCGAATGACTGGTAGTGACAATCTTACCAACGAGGGAGTTCAAAGCTTAGTTATTGAACGTTCTAGGTATGTTTATAACGATTCAGTTGAGTTCTTCGAAGGTAATTTTCAAAGTCAAATTTTAGGTGTATCGGCTAGTTTAACGTTTGGGGCAGGTGATGATGATGATGAGTCAATATCAGAAACCAAAAACGACTAGTGGTGACTTACGGATTCCAGTCAGTTTTTATCATCAAACTGAAAATCCAGATGGTGAACCTGGTCAAATGCCAACTGAACCAGTGTTTGATTGTTTTGCTCAAGTTTATGGCTCAAGCAATAAGGACAATGCAATCTTAGATGTGCATGGAGTTAAACGAGGGGTCACAATAAAGGTTCGAGATACCAGAGGTGAGTACCAGCCAGCTTATAACGATTCCGTTGTTATTACTGATTACAGGTATAAAGATTCTAATGGGAATTATATTCTTTGGAACATTTTGGACGTTCGTCCAGATTTCGAAGATGACCGTTTCGTGATTGTTGTTTTGGGGGTGACCGCATGAGTGTTGATGTACGAGGAGTAGATGAGGTTCTTGCTAAATTAGAAGAGAAATTTAAACCTAGTAAGTTGGCTAAGATTGAAAATGAAGCACTTCGGATTGCTGGTCGATTAATGGCTGTCAATTTGAAGAATGCCGTATCGTCTTATCGTGATACTGGGAAAACAGTAATTGAAGTTACCACTGGTAAACCTCGTCTTCGTGGTGGAGTTAGAACGATTAATGTTGGTTGGTCCGGTTCTGGTAGCGGGCAAAGATACCGTTTAGTTCATTTAAATGAATTTGGGTACACTCGCTACGGTAAAAGATACAGTCCAAATGGAATTGGCAAGATTCAGAAGACTTTTGATTCTTCAAGAAATGCTGTCAAATCACTGGAACGTCATGAACTGGAGAAATTACTATGATCGAACTCAAAGATATGATTGGAATTATTTATGAAGCATTAAAGAATAATCCAACGATTGCTAGTTTAACTAAGACTGCTAACGGTGGCTATCGTATTAAAAAATATGATTACCCAGAAACATCAGATCAGAGTAGAACATTTATTTTGATTCGACCGTTAGCTCCACCAATATCTGGTAATTCGGCTAGTGACATCGATATACAGATTGAATTTACTTTTCAAATTGCTGTCGAATCACCAGACCGAAAAGAAGCTAAATTAGTGCAACATGAAATTAAAGAAGAAATGCAAAAACTAAATTATGGACAAATGACCGATGGACTCGACGAATACTTTGAAACCACCGGTCATTTTGTTGATGCACGTAGATATCGTGGAAACACGAATCTATATGACACAAATTATTAGGAGGAAAGATATATGTTTGTTGGATATAAAAGATTAAAAATTCAACCATTTAATGAAGACGGAACTAAGAAATGCGATTTGATTATCGTTGAAGGTAAAAAACATGAAGGTGGTACTACTACAGCAGAAATTAGTGGACTAACAAAAGATTCAACTAAAGTTTCTGCTTCTAATGTTGATTACTATGTTGCTCGTGGAGGCGTTGGTGATATCAAAGTTCAACTTGGTATTTTAGATTTGCCTGAAAAGACTGCAGATATTCTATCTGGTTTTCGAGTTGATGAAAATGGAATTGCTTATGCTGGTGAAGACACGATGCCACCTCTTTGTGCAATTGAAATGGAAACAAAAGAGGACACCGGTGAGATTGCATTAGTTGGATTCTATACAGGTAACTTTGGACGTGAGAAAATCAATTTCCAAACACTTGATTCCTCAAAAGCTTACACTCCAGAAGCTGAAACGTGGAACTTCACACCTGGTTCTTCAACTGCTGCCGATGAAACTAATGGTGAATCAATGCAGAAATTTATTGGCGACGTCACAACAGATGCTGAAGTTATTAAGAAATTTGAAGACCAATTATTCAATCCAAAGAACGGTAGTGATACCGATCCAGATGACAAAGTTGAAACAGCAAAAGTTGGTCAAGCAAAAATTGCGTAAGGAGTGATTTAAATGGCACATACTGCTAACGAATGGAAAACGGGAGATACAATCACGGCTACTAAATTGAATGCAATCGAAAATGATTTAGCAGCAGTCGGCAATGGTGAACAGGGTCCGAAAGGGGATGCAGGTGCAACGGGTCCTGCGGGTCCAACTGGACCAAAGGGTGATAAAGGTGCCGATGGCGCAACAGGTGCATCAGTTAAAGCAATCGAACTTGAATTAACTAATGGTTCGGTTACTGGTGGAACCGCCACATTAACTGATGATTCTACAGTATCTATCACTGTAACGACTAAATAAGATTAAGCAAGGTTAGATCGAGAATCTAGCCTTGCTTTTTAATATGGAGGAATGATTTATGTCTGAACCATTGAAATTAACATTATTGATTAAAGGTAAGAAAAAAACATTTGTTGAGGATTTCATTCCAGCAAACGTAATTATTGGTGCATTAGATTTGATTGATTTTGAGGGAGAAAAAAGCATTCGAGACATGTACAACGAGCGTGTTCATTTTATTGCTGATGTATTTACCGATAAGGCAGTTACTGAAGATACAATTTGGGATGGCCTCAATGCATTAACATTTGGAGACACTTTGGAAAATATTCTCAATCAAATTGCTGGTGTAGATCCAAAAAACGTGAAGACGGAACCGAAGAACGATTAACCATAAGTGAAGCTCGTGAGAGAGTTTTAGCAGCGGTTGGTTTGATTGTTGAAAATCGACCAGGTTATACGCTCGGTTCCGTTATGAATGATATTGATTTTAAAACATTACAACAAATTATGGATGCTACATCCAAAAAAGAAAGTAAGAAGACTCAAACGACACAATCTGGTGTAAAAGTAACTCCTGGAATCATGGGAGTTGATCCAGGTGATGCTCCCGTTATGAGTCTTTTTGATTTGGCAAAACAATAATTGAGGAAAGGAGGTAAAAATAAATGGCAGATGAACCATTAGGTAGAATGGTCATCGAGTTAGGACTTGACCACTCTGATTTTGGTAAAGGTCTAGCTGGAGTTAAAAAAGAGACTAAGTATGCCATGGCTGAACTCAAGTCATCAATGTCGGTTGCTAAGATGTCGGGTAAAGAGTTTGATGTTCTATCAGCAAAAGCAACTGGTTTATCTAAAGTAATGATGTCACAAGAACGTCAAGTTCAAGCTTTAGGTAAGGCTTATAAAAATTCTTTAGTTGACGGTAAAGCAAGTAAATCAACCGCTAAACTAGCAACTGAATTACAGAATGCAAATGCTAAATTGATGTCTTTAAGAACTCAATACATCAATAATGCTGGAGCATTGGCTAAAGTCAGAGCCGAAACTACAGGCTATACTGGTCAACTCAATAAAATGAGTAAAGCAGCAGTTACGGTTGGAACTTCGATGAGTAACATCGGAACAAAGATGACTACTAAAGTAAGTATGCCAATTGCTGCTGGATTAGCTTATGCGACTAAATCCGCTGTTCAGTTTGATTCTCAAATTAAGGCTATTGGTCCTTTACTGACGAATGGTGCAACAGTTACATCTAAGTACAAAGCTCAACTCGACCAACTTGGTGATGCTTCTAAGAGCATGTCGGAGAAGTATGGAGTGTCTACGACTGAAATTAATAATGGTATGACTGAATTGATTCGTCGTGGTTACAACACTAATCAAGTATTAGGTTCCATGCCTTCAATCATGGATGCCACAATGGCTTCTGGCGAAGATTTAGGTTCTGTTTTGAATACTACATCTTCAATTGTTGAACAATTTGGACTTAAATCTAAGTCAACAGCTGGAACTTTGAAGAATACTCAAATGGTTACAGACTCAATCACTTACGCAGCTAATGCAACTGCTGCTGGATTTAGTGATATGGGTGAAGCTATGTCGTATGTTGGTCCACAGGCACATGCCGCTGGATTGTCTGTTCAAGAAACAGCTGCTGCAATTGGTGAACTCTCAAATAAGGGTATTGAAGGTCAAAAAGCTGGTACTAACTTACGAGGAATTTTAACATCGTTGGTTAAAGTTACTCCGAATGCTTCCAAAGCATTTAGTTCTATGGGGATTTCAGCTGGTGAACTTAAGAAAGATGCTAATGACTTACCACGTTTAATCGATGACATTACTAACGGTACTAAAGGCTGGGATAAAGCTGACCGAAACAAAGCTATTGCTACAGCATTTGGTCGTGAAAATCAATCAGCGATGAATGCCTTACTAGAAACTGGATCAAGTAAATTACGTCAATTAACTAAAGATACTGAAGATTCAACCGGTGCTACTAAGAAACAAGCTGAAGAAATGAGTAACACTTCAGAAAATAACGTCAAAAAATTATTGGCTTCATTGCAAGTTCTAGGTATTGAAGTAGGAGCTAAACTTGTTCCTAAATTAATTCCATTAGTTAATAAAGCTAAGGATTTAGTTGATGGTTTCTCTGATTTAGATGATTCTACTCAAAATACAATTATCAAGTTTGCATTACTTGCAGCTGCTGGCGGTCCAGTCCTGGCGATGACTGGTAAGTTAATTGGTGGATTTGGTAAAGTTGGCGGTTCGATTGTTATCGCAGTTGGTAAATATGCAGAGTGGAAAGCCAAAACACAAGCAACTAAAGAAGTATTAGGTGATGTTGCTACAGGAGCTACTACAGCTGGTAAAGAAGTTGAAGGATTAGCTACTAAAGCATCTGTTGCTAGCAAAGGTGGGTTAAGCATATTTGGTACAGCTTTAACGACCACAGAAGCTGGTGCTGGTGTACTTGGAACATCATTGACTGTAGCTGGTGCCGCCGTTACTGGTGTTGGAGTTGCAGCTTTAGTTGGTGCTGGTTATTGGGAACTTTATGGCAAGAAAGCTTACGAGAGTTCTCAACGTGCGCAAGAATGGGGATCTGATATTGGTAAAACTGCATCAGATGCAGCAACTGATATGAGTAACTTTGAAACTAAAGCTTCAACAGCGTTAGACAGTTTCAATACCAATGCTAAAAAAAGTGCTAAAGAAGTTGATAAAGCTTTTCAAGATATGGTTGATTCAACGACTAAGAGCGTTGATAAGAAGTATAAAGAAGCCGAAAAACTTGCTAAACAATTAGGTGGTACTGCTGGTCAAACTTTATTAGATCAAGCTAATAAAGAACGTACCGCTGATCAAAAACGTATTGCTGATATGCAATCAACTGCGAAAAAAGTTAGCGATATTACAGCTCAATCTGCTAAAGATGGAGTAAAGTTAACATCTGATCAAGCAACAGCGATTACGAACTTACAACGCAAAATGGCTAAAGATGAGATTGAAACTTTAAATCTTAAAGCTAGTCAGAAAAAATCAGTTTTAGCAGCAGAACTTGGTGAGACTGGTACCATGACCAAAAAGCAGTTAGCACAAACTGCTAAAGATGTTGGTGATGCAGCATACAAAGAAATCGACACTTATAACAAGAAATACGGGAAAATCAATCAAGCTCGAAAAGATGGGTTGATTACTGCGAAAGAAGCGAATGCCGCTGAAGAAGCTTTAACTAAAACTCACAATGCTACACTTACTCAATTAGGTGAAGATTTAATACGAACTGAAAAAGAACAGGGTAAGTCAAAGAGTGAGATTCTTCAAGATTTAGAAGCCAATGGTTTTACTGATAAGCAAGCTCAAAAAGCGATGCAAGAGTATACCAAGAGCCTTAAAGATACTGCTAGTACAGCAATTAAGCTTACAGGCGATATGTCAAAAGAGACTCAAAAGGCTGCTAAGTCATGGAATGATATGGTGCTTGATCCAAAGACTGGTAAGTTAAAAACCAATGCTCAAGCAGAAGTTGATAAAGCCGTTAAGAACAAAGATAAGTGGAACTCAATGATGCTTCTGGTCAAAGAAGGAAAAATGAGTACCAATACGGCTTCAATGATCGGAATTGCATCAGTTAATGCTGGCAAGTGGGACAAACTAACCCTTAAAGAGAAGAAGGCTTTAATCGCTACTAAGGGTGGCGATGATTTAGCTGCAATGATTGAAAAGGGTAAAGAGTGGAACAAATTCACTCCAGCTGAAAAGAAAGCAATTATTTCGGCTAAAGGTAAGTCTGATTTATTAAACGCACTTTCAAATCTTAAGACTTGGAATAAGTTAAGCGTTGATGAAAAGAAAGCTGTCTTAAAAGACAATGCTTCTCCAGCAATGGAGCAAGCTAAAATTGGACTTAATCAGTGGAATAACCTTACACCACATATGAAGACGGTTGTGGCTAAAGCTAAAGGTGCTAGTGATGTAGCTAAAGGCGTTAAGAACGTAAAAGATTGGAATAGTCTTCCAACCAAAGAAAAGAATTTAATCGCAAATGATAAAAATGCTAGTCAGATTGTTGGTAAAGTTACCAATGATTATAAAAAGTATATTAGTTTACCAAAGAGTGAAGTTAAGAGCTTATTAGCTAAAGACAACGCATCAAAGCCTGCTAACAATGCGAAAATTGCAGTCGATAAATATGGTCGAATTAAAATGCCTAATCCGATTGGATTAAAAGCAACCGATAAAGCTTCTGGTCCAGCCAAAACAGCTAAAAAGAATGTTAAAGATTTTGGTAACTCAAAACCTAAATCTGTTTCATTGACCGCTAAAAACAACACTAATAGTGGTGTTAATAGTTCAAAGACTTCGGTTAAAGGCTTTACTAGTATGAACGGTAAGAAACCTTTAACAACAGCTAATAATACTAAAAGCGGTGTTACCAGTTCTAAAGGCACAGTTAATGGATTTATGAAGATGCCAAGTAATAAATCTATCACTGCTAGCAATAAAACTAGCGGTGGTGTTACTTCAGCTAAGAGGTCAATTGATAGTGTTAAAGGCAAAGAAGTTACGATTACTGCTTTATTCAAGGCGGTTAAATCGGGTGCTGCTAAATTGTGGCACTCAATTGGTTTTGAAAAAGGTACGTCAAACTTCCAAGGTGGTTCAGCATTAGTTAATGATCAGGCTGGTCCAGTTTATCGTGAAGCAATTAAGATACCTGGTCGCCGAGCATTTGTTCCGGAGGGAAGAAATGTTGTAATTGAAGACTTGCCTAGAGGTAGTCAGATTATTCCGGCTCGACTAACTGCGAACATGATTAAAGGACAAAAGCTAGTAAGTCCTACTATTCCAGAATCTTCAAGCATCATTAAAGCTTCGGATAGTATTAGTGAATCCGTTGCTCCACAATCTACTGTTATTAATACGGTCAGCGACAGTGACCAGAAGTTAGTTAAAGCATTAGGTGATAAGTTTGATACGATGAGTAGCACTTTTGGTGAATTACTTGCGATTAACCGAGCTCAATTACAAGCGGTAATGCGACAAGGTAGTTTTGATGTTGATGGATTATATCGTAAAGAAGCTAAGGACTTGTCATTAAGTATGTATGGTCCATCAAGTTAGGAGGTGAATTTATGAAACCAAAATTCTGGATGAAGATTGGTGACCAGGATGAATTTGAAATCAGTCAACGAATTAAGGGATTGCTGTTTCGTTCTGAAGATTCAACACCACAATTTACCAATACGTATCAAGATATTGCTAACCTTGATGGTTCGCCGTTTGCTTATCAAACATTCGCTAGGTCAACGGTGAATGCTAATTTTTGGTTACAGTACCGAGATTACACTGATTTCAAATTATTAAAGCATGAGATTTACAGACTGTTTGGTTATCGTCAATTAATTCGGATTCGAACTAGCACCGATCCAGCCAAGGTTTATTTCGTCTATCCAACGCCATTTGAGATAGCTCCGATTAGTGTGGGTGACCATAATGCATTGTTTACGATTCCGTTCGATAATCCGAGTGGTTATCGATATTCAATGTATCGCTCTGATTCACCTTACACGTTTGAACAAAATGGTTGGCAACTAGGAATGAACCTTTTAGCTGAAGGTAATCCGACTTATCATTTTACAACGACTAAGTTTAAGGTTTACAATGCTTCGGATATTAAAATCGATCCGTATTTAAAGCGTCACGATTTAAAGATAATTAGTAAGTTTACTGGTAATTCTTTAAAGATTACGAATAAGACTAACGGTACTGTTTGGTCTTACAATAAAAAATCAGATGGTAAAGATACTATTACTCTTGATGGGGTTAATAGTTTTTTTAATGGTAAAAATTGTAATTCAGATACTAATTTTCAGAATCTGGAATTAGAAATTGGTAATAATGACATCGAAGTTACTGGAGCAACCTCGGTTGATATTACCTTTAGTTTTCCATTCATTTATCTATCATGACAAAACCAGTTCTTATTCAAGCGAAAAATAGCTCCAGTATTGATCGCTTAACTTCATTTGTTCCAGATAGCTTTGCTATTACGTGGGAAATGAATGGAGATTTTAAATTATCACTAACGACATGGAATGATGGCAGTCCAGCTTATGCTAATTTGTCAGTTGAAAATACGATTAAATACGATGGTTCTGAATACGTTATTAAGCAAGCCACACCAGATTATTCACAAGGCATTGAAACGCTTAGTATTTCAGCTACGCACGTTTATAGCGAAGTTGGTCAAATTTACCAACGTAAAGTAAAAAAAGGGGATGCGAATTACACTCCGACTGATATTCTGGAATATTTCTTTAAAGATAATAAATTAGGTTTTAGTTACAACGTAATTGGTAATTTTTCAAAGCAAAAAATTACTGATTTAGGTAACTGTTCCGCTAAGGATGCTTTATCTAAGATTTTAGAATTGTGGTCTGATTGTGTAATTTATCCAGTCGGTAGAGTTATCAAAGTATATACTCGAGACAACTTTTTTAAAAATTATGGTCACCGAATTGATTATCTTAATAGTGCTTCAGAGATTAACTTTGAATACGATAGCACTGATATCGTCAATCAAGTTAGAGCAGTTGGTCCAACTTTTGAAAAGACCGTTACAACTGGTTATTCTTCGAAGTTAAGTGGTGCTACAACCGCTGTTAACGGTGATTGGGGTCCAGCGATTCGTTATGCTGCTAAATTAATGGGAGTTAAAATTAGCGATGCGAATGTAAATAAAATCAAAGACTTAATCCAGCATGAATCTGGCGGTAGTGAAACAGTTGTTAATAATAGTGATTCGAATGCAGCAGCTGGACACCCTAGCAAAGGGTTAGTTCAATTTATTCAATCAACTTTTAATGCGTACATGGTCAAACCATACACCAATATTCTTAAAGGTTTCCACCAACTATTGGCATTCTTCAACAATAGTAATTGGGAAACTGATATGAAATTAGGTGGTTGGGGTCCAACAGGTAGTCGAAGACGTGATTCGATTATTCACGAAAAGACGATAGTTGCTGGTACTGGTGCTAAAAAAGTGATTGCAGATGCTAAGAAATATTTAGGCGTTCCTTATGTTTGGGGTGGTCATAATAAATCTAATCCCAGAGCTGGAATGGATTGCTCTGGTTTCGTTTCACAAGTTTATTATGATTTCGGTATTAATATCCCAGCTTACACTGTTTCAATGGAGAAATACGGACACACGGTAAGTACGCCACAAACTGGTGATATGTTGTTCTATGGTGCACACGGTTCAAGCCATCATGTGGCTTTAGCATTGGATTCTAAAACGATGATTTACGAACCACAGCCTGGTCAATCGTGTCGAATGGAACCAATTAGTTACTATCCGCCTTCATGGATTGCTCGTAATGATGATATGGCTAAGATAGTTGCTGATAATAATGATAGCGGAAACAACGATGATAACAGTGGTGAAGATGCAACCACATCGACAACAACCACCGAAAATTACTTTGAACCATTCATCGTTCAAGATGATGAATCTATCAAAAAATGGGGATTACATCCGGGCGGTGATGTTTCTAGTGACACCATTAAGAATAAAGATGAGATGAAAAAATGGGTACTTACTCAATTAAAACCAGATCCAACTTTAAGCATTAAAGCGACAGCTGATAATAATGATCCAGTGACTCCAGGTGACATGATTCGTTTAGAGATTCGACCTAAACAATTTGTGTCTAATATGGGAGTTGTTGGTTATGAGTACCACCCGTTTAGTAAGACTAGTCGTACGTCAATTACTTTGAACCAAACGGCTAAGACGATTCTTGATTATGAAAAATCTCGTAATAAGAATATTCAAACTGCTAAAAATTCAAGTATTAGTCAAGCGACTGATAATTCATCTGGTCAAGAGACCTGGACGGACGAGGAGGTGAACCAATTTGGATCAGGGTTATAACATAGTAGTTTTATCCGAAACACAAACGGATATTGACTGGGATAAGTTAGTTACTGATGGGGTTCAAGCTGTAGTGATTCGACTGTCACATGGGATCACTCAAGACACTCAAGCCAGTAATTTTATTGCTAAGGCGAAAGAAAAAGGAATGTATATTCATGGCTATCATGATTACGAAGCAATTGATGGTGAGGTTACGTTCTCACTCGAAAATGCTGAAACTCTTGGATTAACCAGTGGTGCATTTATGTTTTTAAATTCACCTCCAGATGATGTTTTAGGGTTCACCAATAACTGGTTATCCGCGGGTTGGAATGCTGGTGTTAAAGGAGAATCTGATGACTATTATCAATGGGTTGTTAGTGATACTGAACCAGATAAAGGTGACTTGTGGCAAATGGACGATATTCATGGCCTGGATAAGACAGGTGACCTGGTCACTGAACCGAAAAGTAATAATCCAGTTGTTGATCCGACTAATCCAAATCAACCTAAAGAGGGTGCTTTTGTTGGTTATGGAATTGATTCGACTGGCTTGCGAGGTGGTAATGCACTCGGTTATTCCACCAACGGTACTGATTTTTATTCCGTGATAACACCATTTGGAATTATTTTTCGGGATAACGATGCCGAACGAATAAGTAAATTAATGATGAATAAACTCAAATTGCAGTCACCAAATGGGACTGTTTTTATTTTGTCCGTAAATGATGATGGGGAGTTGAAAGCAATGAAGGAAAGTGATGTTACATGAATGAGATTAAAACCAATATTGGCAGTGGATTAAATGGTGATTACCGTAAAGATTTAAATGGTAATTTTACAATCATTAAAACTACTGAAGGTGGCTTGAAAAGGGATATCACTACTATAAAAAGTGACCACAAAACTATCTTAGAAAAATTAGAAGATGTTAAAAAGCTTGAGAAAGCTAATGCTGAGAGGTTAGAACAACAGCATTTGAATATCGAACAAATTGTCGCAGCGTTACAAAAATTTGAAGTTCCAATCGAATGGGACGGCGAAAACATAGTGATAAGAGAGGACGTTTAATATGATTAAAATACCAGAAGCAAGCATCATCACACTTGATACTTATAAGCGTGATTTACATGTTGGTGAAGCATTTGACTTAAGCGAGAACTTTAACGGTCGAGTTGGTGATGAACAAGTACCATTAGTTATTAAGTTTTTAGAACGAGGTAAAACACAACAATTTGAAGACGGATTAGTTCCGTTTATCAGCGGATTTGTTGGTGATAGACTTAATGATGATAATGTTGTAAATGCAGATACTGGTGTAGGTGTCAGCTACACAGGAACTCGTTCAGATATTGTTGGAATGGGTATGGTAAAAATGAATCTTCCGGGAACGATGTTTCCACAAGAAGGTTGGTTCTATGGATTCCTAGGGCTGGAAACTCCCGACCATTCTAAACGAGTATCAACCTTTAACGTTTGGTTTCATGTTTACAACGGCAATCCAGATATGTTCGTTAATAAAGAACCATTCAGAACAGAACTTCAAAAATTAATTGATAGTTTTACAACGGATATTGCTAACACCGAAAAGGACGCATTAACAGTTATTGCAGAATATAAGAAAAAATTCCAAGATGTTATTACAGAATATCAACAAAAATTCCAAGGTGTCGTGGATAATGCAACGTGGCTCACAGACCAATTAGATGTTATACAAGCTAAAATTAATTCTAGTGATATTGCGACTAAGAGTGAACTGGAGCAAGCTTTGTTACAAATGAACAAAGATATTTTTGAATCACTCAAACAAAAAGCCGATAAAACCTATATTGATAATTACTTAGCTAAGATTACTTATGTGCCTACTACATTTGTTGATTTAGACGCTTTGAAAGCTAAGTACCCATCTGGCGCTAACGGTCTCTACATTACCGCCGACACAGGGCATAAGTATATCTGGAACGGTAGCGAATGGAAAGATTCTGGCGCTTATCAAGCTGAAGGATTAGCGGATGGCAGTGTTACAATCGACAAACTTAACAACAATGCCTTTACCTACGTTAGTTCGGATAACATGGCATTCAATCGAACTGCATTATCTAAAGGCTTCAACAATTACGAAAAGTTAAAATTCGAAGTCGGAACAATTAGTGGCGCAGACGGCAGTGATGTTGAAGCCAATAATACTGTTCGAACAGTGTTAGGGGCGATGAACTACCAAGGAATTGCCGTATTTAATTTTAATTCATCGAAGTACCAATGGAAATTGGCGCAATATGACGCTAGCAAAAAGTTTGTTAAATTTTTAACGGATTGGAACGTTGGTCAAAATAACCATATTGAGTTTGAATCTGGTAAATATTACCGGTTGCTAGCATCCACTATTGATGGATCTAAGATAGATATTGACGACACTTCATTGAATGTTAAAGTGGCCAGTCTTAGTAACAAAATGATCTATAATCTTGGCGATTTGTCACGTAGCTTTGAACACATGATTACAATTGGCGGTGGCGCAGAACCAGAGATTAGCGTTGATAAGAGCCAAAATATTAAGATTACCATGCCAACAACTTCGTTAACTATGTTCGACGGACTGGGTTCTAACGTGGCGGTTAGCCCTGTAACCTACAAAGGCGTTACCTATACTTTGGCCCACGGTAATGTATTAGTATGGAATTTACAAAAAAATACAATCGACGTTCAAGCAATTAGCGACAATCGAGACAAGTTGAACATTGTTCTTGCGGACAACATTTACGGTCAAATTAATAATGGATTTTTCAGCCAATTCTATGATCGAAAAATTGCGCGTAATGATGTTGGTTACCAGATTAACATTGCTGGTAATAACCATCCAAGCTTTGTTTCGAATAGCGATAACTCATTAGACGTAATTATGCCGAATAGCTCATTATTCTACTTCAACCATTTTGGTAAGCAGATTAAGGTTTCGGATTCAAAATATTATAGTAAGGCTATTAATTTACCTACAAATAGCGTGTTACTTTGGAATTTCGACACCAACGAAATCGTGGTACAAGCGCAGGAAGCTGAACGTCCAGTTAATAGCATTATCCTTGCTAACAATATCTATAAGCATGTTACTAGCGGTTACTTTGAACAATATTTTGACCAACAGTTCGGCCCAGAATATGCTGACTCTTATCGTGCTTATGCTGAGCAAGATATTGCCTATAATGACCAAGATATAACGGTAGTGGGCGATGAGCTATGGATTGGGATGCAAAGCGCACCAAACCATGATGCTGCACACACTGGGCAGATTATCCGTTTAAATCGCAATCTTAAGCAAGTTGGTCGCTACGTTCATAATCTGGGACATTTAAACACCATGGATTATTGCGCAAATAATGATACATTATTAATCGGTAATTCTTCTGATGAAAAGAGCGCAGTGCCAGAAATCATTTTAATTCCAAACGTAAGTAAATTAAAGGTTAATCCAGATTGGCCGTTGATTGACTATAACAGTAGTGCCGTGATTAAGATTCAGTTTCCAGATATTAGTCCGATGGGAGTTGGTGCAGTATTCGGCGAAACTCCTGATGTGGCTTACTTACTAATTGGTGGTGCACCCGGAATGAACTCGGTTGTAAAAATTGAACTCGGAATGGGAACTTCAGACTTGTCTAGTGCTGGTTACGGTACTTTTATCAAAGATACTGATGGATATAATGGCACTGCACAATACGTACGACGTTACTACGGACGAACCATGGAGGTTAACCAAGGTGCCACGTTCTATAATGGCAAAATTTATGGCGCTTTTTCTCGAAGCAAGCCGCATTTTGCAAAAATCACACTTCATGAACCGCAATTAACGAACCATGATGGTTTCTATTCCATTGAAGATTGGACCATTGCGGATTATGGTACTGAACCAAATGGCATGGTCATTTACGATGGCCTTTATATGCGGACAACGTTTGATGGAAAGCTGGTAGATATGCCGTTAAGCAACCGACAAGGCGGACAAGCTAACATTGGTAAGACAGTTAAAATGCCGTTTAGAGGTAGTAACATTCAGGTTACGCCAACCTCGCCAGTAACTGATCTATATGTAGAAGTCGTAGACGGTCAAAACTTTAATGTGAAATCAGTAAGCGAAAAAACAGGAACATGTAATTGGTCAGCGGCTATTGATTAGCTGTTTTTTATTTTGAATAAATTAAAGGGGAAAGAAGGCGTAAAATTGCACACGCTATTGGGGTTGTCTTGGGGGGAATGGGCATCAATCACAACTGTCATTTTTTTTATGGCAGGTGTGGTTAGCCTACTTTTTAAGTACATCGTTTTTGGCCCTTTTCAGGACGATATAAAAGATTTAAACAAGAATTTTAAAGCACTTAACGATAATCTTAGAGAAATAAGAGTCAGCATCGATGAATTAGATAAGCGAGTAGATGAACATGACCGAAGATTAGATAGACATCACGAAAGGATTAAAGATTTGCATAACAAAATATGGAAGGATGATAACTAATGAAAAATATTAAGGAAACAGCAAAAAACATTAACTGGCGTGATGGCAAGTTGATATCGGGATTAATTAGTTTAGGCATTGTATTAGTACAACAAATAATGGTGATGTTTGGGTTTACTTATCCAGTCGACTGGCAAAACGTTATAGGGATTATTAATACCGTGCTAACCATCCTAGGGATGTTGGGGGTAATTAGTGATACAACACTTGTAAAGAATCCAAAGGGGGATAATAACGTTGAATCTAAAAAATAAATTAAAATGGGTTGTTGCAATTGCAGCAGCCTTTTTTGTTGGAACAACATTTAATTCTAAAGTAAGTGCAGCTACTGTTAACAATGATTATGCTTTGAGTTCAAACCAGGGGTCATCGTTACGAACAAGCAACAACGTAATCATTGCACATGCTACAGCAGTATATGCTCCTGCTAAAAATGTAGCTACTTATGAAAATCGGACATGGTACAGTAATGGTGCTTACGTTCAGTACATCGTTGGTGATGGTGGCAAGATTTACCGAGTTGGTGCCGAGGGGTACCAAGCGTGGGGTGCTGGTAGCTGGGCTAATGCTAATGCTCCTGTACAAATTGAATTGGCACAGACGTATAATCAAGCAGAGTTCCGTAAAGACTACGTGGCTTATGTTAATTTGTTACGCTCAAGCGCAATTAAATACGGTATTCCGACCAATGTCGATAGTTCAGCATGGCGAGGTGTAAAGTCACATCTTTGGGTAACTAATCACGTTTGGGGCGATCACACCGACCCTTACGGTTACCTTGCTAGCCACGGTATTACTAAAGCTCAGTTTGCGCACGATGTTAAATATGGATTTAGTTCATCTGGAAATAACGTAAATCCAGCTCCAAAACCAAACAAGCCTAATAAACCAGTGAGACCAGCAAAAAAGGAAGCTGTTCACGTAAACTATGCCTTACACCAAAAAGGTAAACAATGGTTAAGCCCAGTCAAAGATTTTAATTCTGGGTCAAATGGTTTCGCTGGTGTTCCTAATAGCGTGCATGACATGCTTTACATCAAAGTAAATCGTGGATCAATCAAATACCGTGTTCACACAATTGAGGACGGTTGGTTACCATGGGTACACAAAGGCAATAAGAATGATACGGTTAACGGCGTAGCTGGTATTAAAGGTCACACAATCGATGGTGTTCAGATGTACTACACCACACCAAAAGGTGAAACTTACCAGCAAGCCTACTATCGTTCACAAACTACGCAACGAGCTAACTACTTAGGGACTTGCGCTGATAATGGCACAGTTGCTGGGTACGACAGCTGGGCAGGCATGTTTGGCGAACCACTCGACCGATTACAAATTGATGTCGACGATTCTAGCAACTATTAATAGGAAGGAAACTTGTATGAACGAAAAAGAATTTACAAATTTATGTAAGGAAAAGGTTGCTAACTATCTAAAATCTGAGAAAGGACTAGACGTCAATGCTGACGATATCTATGTAGTATGGATTTGTAAGATATTACAGAATAGCAAAGCATTACTAAGCTCTACCTTTAATGATGGTATGTATTTTGAAGCGACTTACAATGGCGACAAGAAGCAGCTCTACCTAGACGCCTATAAAAAAGAAAAGAATATCGGTTTTGATATCTAAACTTTAACCTCTGCCTTTTCGGTGGAGGTTTTTTAATTGGTATACAAACAATATAGATTGTAATAATGAATAATAAATGTTCATTTAATTGAGGTTTAGTATTTATTCATCATTTTTAAGTTTGTATAAGTTTGTATTATATCGTATCATTAAGCTATAAAATTAGTTGACATTTTATTGGTCTACTTAATTAGTATTGGTAGTTGGAGGTGGTAATTATCAACGTATTAAAAATTGTTAATTGGTTTAGGGTAACTAATTCCGCAGATTTAAGAAAATATGACTTTTCAGAAGAATTAACGCAAATGAAGGTTATGAAGTTACTGTACTATGTACAGGGATTGTATTTGAAGTTGTATGATAAACGAGCATTTGATAATGATATTTTAGCTTGGCGTTGGGGACCAGCAATTCAAGAGGTTCATGATAAATATATTGGGCAACGTGAAATAGTTGGAGAAATCTCAGAGCAAGACTTAGCTGATTTTAAGGAAGTTAATAGTGACGAAAGGCTAGCAGAAATTGTTGAAGCTGTTAACGAGGCAATGGGAAACATGTCTGCGAGTGATTTGGTACGTAAAACACATGAAGAACGTCCTTGGAAAGAAACCGAACAGAGCGATGTTATAGCAGACGATTTGATAAAGGATTTCTTTGATAAAAATTTTAAAGTGTCTAGGGAGTAATAATCATGACACTTAAAATTGATAACGGTAAACCAATTTATAAAAATGAAGTTATTTTAAAGAATATAAAGCCGCAAAGGCTGGCTTTTAACTTTTCCTTTATAAGTAAGGATAAAAAATATTCTTATTATGGAAATAGTATGCAAAAGGCGGACAAAATATCTTTACTTTCAAAAATGATGATTTTATCTGAAGATGATTTTACTATTATTATGAACCGCCATAGAGATCAAGGATTAGAGAGGCTAGATGAACTGGAAGGACAGATGCATATACATCCTGATTTTGTTAGCTCTAAAAGATTTGATAAATGTTTAGATGGCTTTTGGGTATTTAGACTCGGTGGAAAAAAAGGAAGAGTTATAGGAAAAATCTATAAGACTACGTTTTATGTTCTTGGAATTGATACTTCATTTTCAGCTTATAAGCATTAAAATAGGTCTTTTGCTTAACTATGGAGGACTTTTTAATGCAAAAAAACAAAAAATCACCCAATCATTTAATCAGATTGAGTGATTTTTATTGTCATTTATATAAAATTAGATTGTGCAAAAAGTGTGCAAAGTAATTTTATCTTTTTAAGCGTTATAATATCTTCATACTATGACGCATACATCAAAATCCTTGATATAACAGCAATCTCCAAAACTATTTTAATTTTAATATGTATTAAAAATCTTGTCTGTGGCATATAATTTTAACGTATATAAATTAAAGGAAACTAGAAATTAATTGAGAAATTTAACTTCTAGTTTTTTTGTGTTGGTGAAACGATTCACATCGTTGAAGATTTACCCTGAGCAAAAAACTGGCGTAAAATTAGATAAAAAGTATACTGATGCTGTAATTGATTTTTTTGAAAGGAATAGATGATGCGCAAACTAAAGTATACTCAACAAGATCAGTGGGAATCAGAGGCTCGAGAAACCCAATCACCAATTCTAATCGAAACAGCAAAGTTAAAAGCTAAGAAAAATCAGATTGTGGATGGGTTGAAAAATTATACTGTAACAGAATTACATAAAAATTATAATAGTTTATCGTTAACTGCTAATGGGAAAATGGAAGCAGATCAACGAAGCTTCCAGCTGGAGGAGGTTCATTTCCATCATCCAGCAGAACATTGCTTTAAGGGTGAGGCTACACCGCGAGTACTAGAGGCCCACTTCGTCCATTATGGTCGCCTCAGACAGCCTTTAGTGGTCAGTGTGACCTTTAAGTTGGGGTCTAAAAATGCTACTTTTGATAAAATATTAACGGCTATGGATGATAATAAAGTGGAACAATTCATACTTTTAGATGATTTGATTCCAAAAAGGGGTTATTTTTATCGCTACATAGGTTCATTGACTACTCCTCCATTAACGGAGGGCGTAGAGTGGGTGGTATTTGAGCAAGCCCAAATGATTGATATTGATCAACTTAATCACTATATGGCGACATTTAAGGAACAAAATAATCGAGAACTGCAAAAATTAAACCACCGAAAAATTGAAAAATATGAAATTTAAGCTAAAAAGCTGGTGTCAACGAAAGTAACAGAGACAATGACTAAACAATCATTGAGAATACTTTCGATGACACCAGCTTTTATATTGCATGGATAATTAAAGAAATTCCAAAAATCAAAAATAATAGAGCAATCATCATAGAAATGGAGATTGCAGTAATAAGGGGTGAGAATAGTAAAACAATTCCTAGGATAATACCTAAGATTGAGATAAATACATCTAAAACAAAATATTTGTGGCTAAAATTTCTAATATAATTAGCCAGCCAAAGGGTGGTGAAGGAATCACCTAAAAACATTAAAGCAATCAAGACTGAAACATAGACCATACCAAACGAATCATTGAATAACATTAGAAATCCGACGATGATGTCAAGTACGGCATTTAGGGTCAACCAAGTAGTTTTACCAAGAAAAGGTCGGATCCAAAATAATTTATAAAATCCCGTAGATAAGGACGCAATGGCGGCGATGATAATCACCATCCTAAAAGTTGATAAAGGGTTTTTGATTGAAAAAATAGCAATCACAATAAACAAAACACCTAAAATTAGAGCAAACGGATCAAACTTATTAATACGATTTTCCATCTAAATCACTACTTTCTTGAAGTTTTTATTCAGCCAAAAAAGGTTGGAAAGAGCTAAATTGTACATCGAATTTTAAAAGTAGTATCTTAAAGGCTAAAGTACTACTATCCGACACTAATCTAGTTAGCTTCATTTTAGAGAGATTGGTTGAATTGTTCAAACAATAAGAATTCGAAATCACGATTAATTGTTGATGCAACGTTTTATTTTCCAGTTAACATATTTAAGAATAATTAACGGTAGTAGTATTGGTTTCTAATTTTTGCTAAAATGTTATCTGTTACTGGAATTATAGAACGATATGTATATATTTGAAAAATAAAAGGGGATTACAAAATGTGCGGATTTGCTGGTTACATTAATCAAGCTAATGTAAATAAAGACACAATCAAGTCAATGGCCGATCGAATTAAACACCGAGGACCAGACGATGAAGCATTTTTCCAAGATGAAAATGCGTCAATGGGATTCCGTCGCCTATCAATTATTGATTTGGCACACGGACGTCAACCCATGATGAATAGTGCTGAAACTAAAGTATTAACTTTCAATGGTGAAATTTATAACTACAAACAAGTTCGTGAAGAACTAAAAGAATTAGGATATGAATTTAGAACGGATGTTGATTCAGAAGTCCTAATCCATGGTTATGACGCATGGGGACCAGAATTACTTAAAAAACTTCGTGGGATGTTTGCCTTTGTAATTTATGATAAAGAAAAACAAGAAGTATTTGGTGCTCGTGATCATTTTGGAATCAAGCCTCTTTACTACTACGATGATGATAAGACGTTCCTTTGGGGTTCAGAAATCAAATCATTCCTAGAACATCCAAACTTTGTGAAGGAATTCAATGAAGAACTATTACCAATCCACTTAAGTTTTGAATTTATTCCTTCTAAAGAAACGATGTTTAAGAATGTTTACAAGCTTCTTCCAGGAACTTACTTCATTCATAAAAATGGTAAAACAGAAACCCATACTTACTTTAAATTTAACTACGACCATATCGACGAATCACAAACTATCGAAGAAGATTCAAAGAAAATTCGAAAGATTGTTAGTGACTCTGTAGATGCACATATGATTGCAGACGTTGAAGTTGGTAGTTTCTTATCTAGTGGAATTGATTCAAGTTATGTTTTAGCAGAAGCTGCTAAACTTAAACCTATCCAATCTTTCTCACTTGGATTTAGAAATTCTAAGTATAGTGAATTAAGTTACTCAACTGAATTTGCTAAGGAAATCAATCAAAAGAATACACCACTCTACATGGATGGTGATGATTACTTTGATATTTTGCCAACCATCATGTACTACATGGATGAACCACTATCAAATCCATCAGCAATGCAATTATTCTATCTTTCCAAAGGTACTCGTAAGAATGTCAAAGTGGCTCTTTCAGGAGAAGGTGCCGATGAATTCTTTGGTGGATACAATACTTATCTAGAAGCTTTCACATTTGAACGTTACCAAAAGATGGTTCCTAGCTTTATTCGAAAAGGGTTGGCTAAGGCAGTTTCAGGCCTTCCTCGTTTCCATGGACGTCGTTTCTTGATGCGTGGGGCTCAGCCACTTAGTGAACGCTATTACCGCGTAAATTACGTATTTAATCAACAAGAACGTGATCAAATTTTACGTAATCCAGCTTTGAATGTTGATTCAGGAGCTTATACACAACATATCTTTGACGAAGTGAAGGGCAAAGATGAGATGACTCAAATGCAATACTTTGACATCAATACTTGGCTTCCATTTGATATCTTGCACAAAGCTGATCGAATGAGTATGGCTAACTCACTAGAAGTTCGGACACCGTTGGTTGACCGGGAAGTAGCCAAATTTGCTGCAACCATGCCAATTAAGACTCGAATTCATAAAGAAGAAACTAAGGTATCTCTTCGTCGTGCTGCAGAAGCTGAATTACCAGAACGAGTAGCTAAGAAGGAAAAACTTGGTTTCCCATCTCCAATCGCCAACTGGATTAAAGAAGATAAGTATCGTAAACGAATTGAAGCAGCTTTCAATTCAGACATTGCTAAGAAATTCTTTAAGCCAGAAGCTTTAATGCATATTCTTGAAGAACATGTTAACGGAAAATCAAGTATGCAAAAGATTTTCACAATTTACACATTTATTTTATGGTATGGAGTTTTCTTCCCAGAAGATACCAATACTAATACAATAGATTTAGTTAAGAGAACTCAAGTATAGGTGGAGATGAAATAGATGGACCTTGAAATTGCCACTGTTAAGGCAATCCTTACAGAACATGATTTATTAAAAGAAATCAAATCAACTAAAACAGTTGCAAATACTGGAATATCTTATGATTCTAGAACCGTAAAGCCAGGTTATATGTTCTTTTGCAAAGGAAATTTCAAACCAGAGTATTTATCAGTAGCCCGCCAAAATGGTGCTACCACTTATGTGTCTGAGAATGAATATCCAGAAGGAACCGGCATGACTGCGATTATTGTAACGAATGTTACAAGAGCCATGGCGGTTCTTTCGGCTACTTATTACAATTTTCCGCAAAATGACTTGTTTATTATCGGGATTACGGGAACGAAGGGTAAGACCAGTTCAGCTTACTTTGCACACTCAATTTTGAATCAAAAGTATCCAAACCAAGTGGCTCTATTTTCAACAATTGATCGAATTGTGGGACCCAAGCCTAAGGACCAATTTAAATCAGATTTAACCACACCAGAATCAATGAATTTATTCCATGATATGCGAGTCGCTGTGGATAATGGGATGAAATATCTGGTAATGGAAGTGTCTTCGCAAGCTTATTTAAGAGACCGGGTTTATGGATTAAAATTTGATTGTGGAATCTTTTTAAACATTACGCCGGATCACATTGGGCGCAATGAGCACAAAGATTTTGAAGATTACTTGCATTGCAAATTACAATTAATGGTTAACTCTAAACGTTGTATTATTGATGCAGATACAGATCGCTTTGATGATGTTTTTGGCGCTGCAAAAGCAACAACTGATCCGGAACAAATTTATTTGTTTAGTGCAGATGTTGAAAATGGCGGAGTAGATTTCTTAATTCAAGATGAAGAAGATGATCTTACTTCCAATCGATTCACTTTGGTTGAAAGCAGTTCAAAAGCAGAAGCATTCCACGTGGCAGGTGATTACGATTTAAACGTGGCAGGCGATTACAATCAAAGTAATGCAACGGCTGCCATTATTGCTGCTGCCCTTGCAGACGTTACTTATCAGGATGCAGTGTTACCACTAAAATCAATCGTGATTCCAGGTCGTATGGAACATCTAGATGTTCCAGGACATGGAGTGGTTTTTGTAGATTATGCACACAATTATGCTAGTTTGCACGCACTATTAAAATTCTTAAAGCATCAATATCACGATGGTAAGGTTATCGTGGTGGTTGGAAGTCCTGGTGATAAAGGGATTTCGAGAAGAGCTGGGTTCGGTCAAGCGTTGAGTGAACAAGCAGATATTGCTTATTTGACAACGGATGATCCAGCTTTTGAAGATCCAGAACAAATTATCCAGCAAATTATGGATAATATTAAACCTGGTACAGTTGAAGTTCGTCAGGTACTTGACCGACACGATGCAATCGAGCAAGCGATTATGAATAGTAGTGAGAAAGATGTGGTCGTGCTTGCCGGAAAAGGTGAAGATCCATACCAAAAAGTTGGAGGGGTAGATACTCCTTGGCCAACTGATATGGGAGTAGCAGAAGAAGTGAAGAGGGGATTAAGTTAATGGAAAGACCAACTAACAATTTTACGCCAATTCTATTAGGTAGTGATTTTAATGCTTATGGGATGGCTCGTTCATTTTACGAAATTACAGGAAGACGTGTTCAAGCGTATGCCGGGACCGTGCTAGCACCCACACGTTTTACTAAAATCGTGAATGTTGATATTATTCCTGGTTTTTCAGAAGACCCTGTTTTTATTGAATCAATGCGTAAAATTGCTAAAAAATACGAAAATTCTGACGAGAAGGTTGTTTTACTAGGGATGGGCGATGGCTATGCTGAATTGATTTCAAAGCATAAAGAAGAGTTGTCAAAAACTTTCATCTGTCCCTACATCGATTATGATTTATTGAAACAATTGAATAATAAAGAACGTTTTTATTCAATTTGTGATGAATATAATTTACCATATCCAGCAACCCATTTTATTACGAAGGCGCAATATGAAAGTGGTGAGAAATTCATCTCCCCTTTTGAATTTCCAGTTGCTTTGAAGCCAGCTGACAGTGTGGAATGGCTCGATATTCATTTTGAAGGTCGTAAAAAAGCTTTCAGAATTAAAACTCAAGCAGAACTTGATGAAGTCATCGGTAAAATCTATGACAATGGCTATACTTCTGATTTGATTTTACAAGACTTTATTCCAGGTGATGATAGCAACATGCGAGTTTTAAATGCTTATGTTGATCAAAATCATCAAGTAAAAATGATGTGTTTAGGTCATCCATTATTGGAGGATCCGGCCCCATCAGCAATCGGAAACTACGTAACAATTATTCCTGAATTTAACCAAGAAATTTATGACACGGTTAAAAACTTCCTTGAAAGTATCAATTATGTTGGATATGCCAACTTTGATATGAAGTATGACAGCCGAGATGGTAAGTTTAAATTATTTGAAATCAATATTCGTCAAGGCCGTAGTAGCTTCTTTGTTACATTAAATGGATATAACCTAGCTCGTTGGGTGGTTGAAGACCGAGTTAACAATGCGTTGGCTGATCGTGAAACTGTATACGCTAATGATGTTCCAGGCAACTGGAAGTTATGGTTGGGCGTTCCAGTTAAGGTCTTCAAAAAGTATGCTAAAAATAATGATGATAAGCAAAAGGCACTTGAACTAATTAACAATGATCAATATGGATTTACCGCTATCTACGATGAGGATATGAACTTTAAGCGTAGCTTATTAATGTGGTGGATGAACCATAATTATGTTAAGAACTTTAGGAAGTATTTTAAGGAAAATAAGGGGTAAGACCTGTGAAAAAATTCTTTACGATTATTGGTGGAATGGGGACTCCAGCAACTGAAAGTTACATTAGGTTATTAAATGCTAGAACTCCTACCCATCGCGATCAAGATTATTTAAATTACATTTTAGTAAACCATGCTACAGTTCCGGATCGTTCAACTTATTTAATGGACCATTCGCAACCAAACCCTTACCCAGATTTATTAGAGGACATTCAAGAACAAAGCAAGCTGAATCCAGCCTTTTTTGTAATTGCCTGTAATACTGCACACTTTTTCTATGATGATTTGCAAAAAGCAACGGATGTGCCCATTGTGCATATGCCCCGCGAAACTGTAAAACATATCAAAGAGCAGTATCCAAATGCTAAAAAAATCGGGATTATTGGGACACCTGGAACGACTAGTGATGGAATTTATGACCGTGAATTGTTAGCTGAAGGTTTTGAAGTTGTTAAACCAACTAAAGCAATTCAGGATTTAACTAGCAAGTTAATTTTTGATGATATCAAAGAACAAAATCTAGTCGATGCTGAGCTTTTCTATCATATTCTAAAAATGATGGTAGAAGAACAAGGAGCCGATGTGGTAATTTTAGGTTGTACTGAATTATCGTATGCTCAGGAAATGGCTCATGATCACAGTTTTCCGGTTGCAGATTCACAATCGGTATTAGTAGATAAATCGATCGAAATGGCTTTGAAACTAAGAAAGTAAAAATAAAAGTTGGGATTAAACTAAACCAGTTTGTCCCAACTTTTTACTATGATTAACTTGGAGGAAGAGATGAGTAAACGAAGAAGAAAAAATAAGCAGTCTACTAGTATTTGGCTTGTTTTAGTAATTGCCATTTTAGGAACTTTTTTCAAAGGAAATGATATTCATCAGTTTGTTTCTAATCTGACTAGTCAGGGGATCCCACAAACGACTAAATCGGTTAAAAGTGTCGAGGATACTCAATTATCTCAACAAACTTTTAAATCCGGTGGAACAGCTTATATTTACGTTAACAATAATAAAAGTACCCTTAATCCCGCAGATTGGAAGAAAAACCAAATTATTTACGGTAATTTAGATCGTTTGAATCGGACGACACAAGCAACGGGATATCTAAGTCGTGTAAACTTAGTTAAGTCGAATACCAGAACCAGTCAGACTTGGAATCCAACTGGTTGGCATCAAAAACGTTTAACCATTAACGGTAAAACAACTGAAATTCAGAACCGAGGCCATTTACTAGCATATTCAATTACTGGTAAATTTGATCAAAATGGGAATTTCAATGCTCATGAATTAGGATCATTAGATAACCCCAAAAATCTAGCTACTCAAACAGCATACAGTAATCAGCAGACTATGCAAATTTTTGAGGAACGGGTACGGGATGCATTAGCTAAGAATAAAAAGGTTATTTACCGCGTTTCGACTGTTTTTAAAGGAAATGGATTAATGCCAACTGGCTACCATGCGGAAGCTATTTCAACAGATGGATCGTTAAATTTTAACGTTTTTGTTTGGAATGTACAACCAGGGGTTCAATTTGATTATGCAACCGGACGATCACGAGTGGATCGTAGTATGACAGTAAGAGCAAATTAAAGATTAAACGATTAATCGATATGATTAATCGTTTTTTTATTACGTTAAACTTTTTAAATTGGAGTGGAAGATATATACTAAAAACATAAATCTATATGATATCGCTTACTTTACGTTAGGGGGAGACGTTAATGGAAAATTCGAAAGATAATCGAAGCTTTAGATGGTTTAATATCGCACTGATTTCATTTACAGCAGTTTGGGGTCTTAACAACGTTGTAAATAATTTTGCTAATCAAGGTTTAGTTGTTATTGTTTCATGGATATTAATAATGCTATTATATTTTATTCCGTATACCTTGATGGTAGGTCAATTAGGTTCTACCTTTAGAGAAGCTGAGGGGGGTGTATCGTCATGGATGAAGGAACTTTCCAATAGCCGGCTTGCTTATTTTGCGGCTTGGACATACTGGGTGGTCCATGTGCCATACTTAGCCCAAAAGCCACAAACTATTTTGATTGGTTTTAGTTGGATGTTCAAAAATAACGGTAGCTTTGTTAATCAAACTCCATCTTATGTTGTTCAAGGATTAAGTTTGATAATCTTTTTAGCATTTGTTTGGATGGCTTCCAAAGGAGTGACAACTCTGAACCGAATTGGGAGTATTGCTGGAATTGCGATGTTTATCATGTCAATTTTATTCATTATTTTAGGAATTTCAGCGCCATTTATCACGCATTCAGCTATTGCCACAGCTCACATGGATCAATTTAGTACATATATGCCAAAATTTAATTTTAATTACTTTACAACGATTTCAATGCTAGTTTTTGCGGTTGGTGGTGCAGAAAAAATTTCACCATACGTTAACAAAACCAGAAATCCAGCTAAAGAATTTCCGTTGGGAATGATTTTGTTGGCAATCATGGTGGCTATATCAGCAATTTTAGGTTCTTTTGCGATGGGAATGATTTTTGATGCACAACATATTCCTAATGACTTGATGGCCAATGGTTCTTATACGGCTTTCCAAATTTTGGGTAATCAATTCCACGTTGGCAATACATTAACTTGGATTTACGCCTTTGCTAATATCTTGGCTAATTCGGCAGCTTTAGCGATTTCGATCGATGCACCACTACGAATTTTGTTAAATGATGCGGATAGTAATTATGTGCCAGCATTTCTTACTAGAAAAAATGCTAAAGGAATTGCTTATAATGGTTACAAATTAACTGCAATTTTAGTTTCAATTATTATTATTGTGCCGGCCTTAGGAATCGGCGGAATGAATGATTTGTATAATTGGTTAATGAATTTAAACTCAATTGTTATGCCAATGCGGTACCTTTGGGTATTTGTGGCCTACATGTTATTGATGAAACAAATTAATAATTATAAATCTGATTACGTATTTGTTAAAAATACTAAGATTGGTTTTGGTTTTGGACTATGGTGCTTTATTTTCACAGCTTTTGCATGTATTTTAGGAGTTATTCCAAAGGCTGATTTTGCAGCTAATCCAACTAGCTGGTGGTTCCAATTAGCGCTTAATATTATTACACCATTTGCATTAATTATTTTAGGATTGATTTTACCGGTTATTGCACGGCGAAATCAGAATAAGTTAGATTAGGACTGAAATTTTTAATTTTATGTTAGAGAATGAGAAAGGGAAATCCAACTCGTGGCGGAGTTGGGTTTCTCTTTTTTTATGATTCAACTTTACAATTCAATTTTTTTGAACTAAAATTAACTCATATGCGAATGTAGTTTAGTGGTAAAATTCAAGCTTCCCAAGCTTGTGTCGCGGGTTCGATTCCCGTCATTCGCTTCACTGAAAAACAAAATAGATTTATTTAAACAAGAAACCCTACTATCAACTAAAGATAGCAGGGTTTTTATTATAAGTTATTTTTTAAGATTGAAAGTAACTGTATCCTCATCTTCTAAAATAGCAGAATATCGGTAATACAGTTTCTTTTGAACGTAAGCTGCTTTCCATTTTTGAGATAGAAAGGACATCAAGAAAAGGGATGCAGTACTGATGATGCCCGCTAATCCAGCAAACCCCACGTCAACCCAAGGCGCATTCGCGTCGTTAGATTTATTTTTGGAGAGTAGGGCTTTTGAGACAATAATTTTAGGAGTCTTTGCGTTAATCCTTTTTTTTAAATCACCAGTACTTGTAATCATAGCGATCAATCCTTTCTAGTTAAATATAATTGCTCACCTGCATTATAACACTATCGAAAAAATAAACCGTGTTAATTTTATTTAAAAATTAATTTTTCGAGGGCGTTTTTAATGCCATCAGCGTCATTAGAACTGGTAATCATATCAGCATGAGATTTGGCTAAATCGGAACCATTCTCCATGGCAACGGCCGTACCAACAAAATCAAACATCGGGATATCGTTTTGCTCATCACCAAATGCAATGATTTCTTCAGGGTGAATACCTAATTTTTCGGAGAGAGTTTTGAGAGCCGCCCCTTTATTTACATTTTTATGCATAACTTCAAGAAAATTATCGGCTGCTCGAACCACATAACATTGATCATCAAAGGCAGTATGAACAGCTTCTTCTACTTGATTTAACTCTGCTGTTTCACCAACAAAAATGCCCTTAGTAATGGTAAAATCAGCAGGAAGTTGATCAGGAGTTTTAATTAATAAGCCAGCTTTATTTTCCCAAGCCTGGACAACCGTAAAACGATTGACTTCAAGGTTACTGGTGTAGATATTGCTGTCACGATCCAGTACGTTATAAGCAACGTGATATTTTCGAGAAAATATCACGTTGCTCGATAAACTGAGTTGGAAAGTTCATGACTTGCAATTACTTCACCAGTCACAGATTCGATTACAGAACCGTTATAAGTGATGACGTATTGGTCGTCTGCGGTAATACCCAATTCATTTAAGAAAGGCTTTACACCGGCGAGGGGACGCCCTGAACAAAGCACGACTTTAAGGTGATTTTGAAGACACTTAGCAATGATATCTTTGGTGGATGGTAATAGCGCGATATTTGAATTTAACAGGGTATCATCTACATCAATAGCAATTAATTTGGGAGTCATAAGTAGTCCTACTTTCTAAATTTTATCTATGTATAAGTATAGAGATATAAAGTTGATAGTGGCGTTTTTTATGTTAGGAACATTTTCCAAAAATAAGATTCGGATTTGACGAAAAGAAAATAAATTTTTTATATACAAATGAAATTTTCAAAATTTTTTTCAAAAAACCAGTTATAATAGAGGGTAGTAAACATTTCGGAGGACTAAAATGACTAAGCAAACATTTGAATTTGATAGCGAACTAGAAGTAAATCGTTTAGGTTTTGGAGCGATGCAATTACCTGGTACAGGAGTTTGGGGACCAAGTACGGATGAAGAAAATGCAGTCGCGGTGGTAAAAGCAGTTTTAAATAGCGATGTTAATTTTATTGATACAGCAGACTCATACGGGCCTTTTTACGCTAATTTATATATAAAAGCGGCTCTAAAGGATTATCAAGGACCGCATAAGCTAATTGCTAGTAAAGTTGGTTTCACGCGTCCAGGCCCTAATCAATGGTCTGTAGTGGGTGATCCAGATTATTTAAGACAACAAGTAGAGTTAAATTTACGTACACTTGGGCTTGATAGTATCGACTTAATGCAGTTGCATCGAGTTGATCCTCGTTTTCCAATTGAAGAACAAGTTGGTGTTTTAGCAGATATGCAAAAAGAAGGTAAAATTCGTCATATCGGCTTAAGTCAAGTAACCGTAGAACAAATCAAACGAGCTCAAGCTGTTGCTAAAATTGCATCCGTCCAAAATCGCTACAATTTAATTGAGCGTGATGATGAAGATGTTCTTCAATATGCAGAAGAAAACCACATGGCATTTATTCCTTGGTTCCCACTGGCGACTGGTAGATTAGCTCAAGAAGAACATGGGATTTTATCTCAAATTGCCAATAATCATCTTGCTACGCCAAGCCAAATTGCATTAGCGTGGTTGTTGCAAAAATCAGATGTGATTTTGCCAATTCCAGGAACATCTAACATTCAACATTTTGAAAGTAATATCCAAGCAGCTTACATTACACTTTCAGATGCTGAATTTAATGCACTAGAACAATTATAATTAAGTAGTGGAACTTCATAGAAGAGTCTGATATAATGAATCGGTAATTAGTAGGGTAGTAGTAGGCTTTAATCTTATCTAAGCGAGTCTGAGTTGGTGTGAGTCAGATATAAGGTAAAGTTGAAGGCGTGACCTTATGGATATTAATTTAATAAATAAGTGGATTATTTAATCAATTAGAGTGGTACCGCGGGAAATCTCGTCTCTTACATTTTTACGAATGTAAGGGGCGTTTTTTATTTCGCAGAATGGAGGAAAAAATGGATTATAAGAAGAAAGTTGCTGCCGCTTTAGCACCTGCACTAAACGAGTATCTTACTGATACAGAAATTTACGAAAAAATTGAAATTCCTAAGGAAAGTAAGATGGGTGATTACGCCTTTCCAACCTTTACCTTAGCTAAGGTATTGCGCAAAGCACCACAAATGATTGCGAGTGAATTGGTTGAAAAGATTGACCAAGATCAATTTGAAAAGGTTGAAGTTGCTGGACCATATATTAATTTCTTCCTTGACAAGACTGCTTTTGGAGCAGAAGTTTTAGGTACAGTTTTAAGTCAAAAAGCTGAATATGGTCAAAATGACGATGGTAATCAAGGAAATGTTCCAATTGATATGTCATCTCCTAACATTGCTAAACCAATCTCAATGGGACATTTACGGTCAACAGTAATTGGTAACTCATTGTCATTAATTATGAGTAAAAATGGGTACAATCCAATTAAGATTAACCATCTTGGAGACTGGGGAACTCAATTTGGTAAGTTGATCACAGCCTACAAGCTTTGGGGTAGCGAAGAGGAAGTTAAAGCAGATCCAATTAACAAGTTACTTGAATACTATGTTCGTTTCCATAAAGAAGACCAAGAAAAACCAGAACTAGACGACATTGCTCGAGACTGGTTTAAGAAGCTTGAAGATGGTGATGAAGAAGCCATGAACCTTTGGCAATGGTTCCGTGAAGAATCGCTAAAATCGTTTAAGCAAATTTATGACAAACTAGGAATTACATTTGATTCATATAAGGGTGAAGCTTTCTACAACGATAAGATGGATGAAATTGTCCAAATTCTTGAAGACAAGGGTCTGCTTAAAGAAAGCCAAGGAGCTCAAGTAGTTGATTTAGAGAAGTACAATTTAAATCCAGCATTAATTAAGAAGACGGATGGAGCAACCCTTTACATTACTCGTGATTTAGCTGCTGCTTTGTATCGTTACCGGACTTATGATTTTAACCAATCATTGTATGTTGTTGGTGCTGAACAAACTAACCATTTCAAGCAACTAAAGGCTGTTTTAAAGGAAATGGGCTTCGATTGGTCGGATGATGTACATCATATTCCATTTGGTTTAATTACCTTGAATGGTAAAAAGCTTTCAACTCGTTCAGGTCGAGTTGTATTGCTGGATGAAGTTTTAAATGATGCAGTTAGTTTGGCTAAAAAACAAATTAACGATAAGAACCCGGATTTGGCTAATGCAGATACTGTAGCTAAAGAAGTCGGTGTCGGTGCGGTAATCTTCCATGATCTTAAGAATGAAAGAACCAACTCATTTGATTTCAATCTAGAAGATGTTGTTCGTTTTGAAGGGGAAACAGGACCTTACGTTCAATATAGTCGAGCTCGTGCTGAAAGTATTTTGAGAAAAGCTGGTAACGTCGAAGAATTCGCTCAATTAAATATTACGGATCCTAAAGCTTGGGATACCTTGAAAGCTCTTCAAGATTTCCCTAATATTGTGAAGCGAGCAGCTGCTCAATATGAACCTTCGGTAATTGCTAAGTACGCCCTAGGTTTAGCAAAGGCCTTTAACAAATACTATGCTAACTCTAAAATTTTGGCTGACGATGAAGAAAAAACAGCTCGTTTAGCATTGGTTAAGAGTGTAAGTATTGTACTAGAAGAATCCTTACGCCTATTAGGAGTAAAAGCTCCTGACGAAATGTAATAACTGAACTAATTTTAAAATAAAAAAGTGAATATTTCGTAATTTATAAATGAGGACCGCGTTCAAAATGATGTTTTTTGGACCGGTTTTTTATTTTCTCATAAAATACTCATAATTTTAATCAAGATAGCGCTTTACAAATGAATTACACCTTTTTGGACCTAAACTACACGATTTGGACTAAAAATTACATATTAAATTCTGTTTTTGATTCCGTTAGACTGTTTACATCATCAAAATCAAACTTATTTGGAGGAATTTAAGCATGATAAATAATCAGTTGGAGTTAGAGGTTAAGAGTTTCTTAGAAGGACAATCAGATTTTGCTAACTTACCTAGTTCGGAAATTACACGATTGAGTCAGGTGATCAGAAAGAAAAAAATTCGCCAAGGACAGTGGATTTTTGATCAAGAGGATGAATTTGAATATGTATTTTTGATGAAGGAGGGACACGTTAAATTGTTTTCGATGAATCTAGAAGGGGACATGACTTCTGTCTCATATATCGTTCCGCAGATGGTTTTTCCACTGCGAGGGATCTTGCAAGGCCGAAATTATTGCTATAATGCAGTTGCAATGTGTACCTCAGAAGTTTACATTTTACCCATCAAAGAGATGCGTAAAATTATTGTTCATCATTACGCTTTTACGATGGCATTTATGAGACGGATGGAGCACCACCTTCACCGTTCAGAAAAACTATTAGAAAAAACAACGTGTTCTAGCGCAGCTCAACGGGTGCGTCAGGTATTAGATTATTTAAATGAAGACTATGCGCAGACGCATGGTACTGTTAAGAAGGTACCTTTTAAAATATTTTTGAAAGATTTGGCGGTTTTGAGTGCCACTACGAGTGAAACTGCCGGATCGGTAATTAAAGCAATGAAAGAAGAAAAGAAAGTGCTGTATAATAATAAAATAATTTCGTTTATATAAATATTGAGCGGAGCGTGAAGATATGAAAAAAGAATTACGTCAGAAAAAAATATTAAATTTAATTTCTAAAAAAAATATTGCAACTCAACTAGAATTAATTGATGCACTAGCAGAAATTGGTATTAAAACCACGCAAGCAACGTTATCTAGAGATATTAAAGAGTTACATCTAGTTAAAAAAACAGATATTACAGGTGAGGTCGCTTATCGAGTTTTAAATGCAGAAGAACAAGTTGAATATAATAGTGGACCCGTTCGCGATATTTTTAAGGAAAGTGTAAATGGTATTACACAAGTACAATTTATTAATATTATCCAAACTGATCCAAATGACGGTAGTCGGGTAGCAGCGGTAATCGATGACGCAGAAATTGATGGAGTTAAGGGAACATTAGCCGGGTATGATACACTGGTGATATTTAGCGCAGATGCTGAAGCGGCCGAAGCTTTGCATCAGAAGTTAAAATCATTTTTAGAATAAAATAGGTTATTAAGACGAAGTTAAAAAGGGCAATCAACCTCGGTAGAATAACATTGATATGATAAACTATTAAAGTATCGTAATCAGCAACGAGGTAAATGTATGAATATGAAAAAAATAGGGAGTGCGATTAAAGCATTCTTACAAAAGATTGGTGCATTTTTAAAACCCGTGTGGGATAAAATTCACCCGTTCATCCATAAGTATTGGCACAGATATCAGCTTACGCGATGGATTATTGTAGTGGTTTTAGCAGTTGTATTTTTCTCAAGTGCGATTTTAACTTATCAAGCGAAGACTGCTAATGTAAAAAATTTAAAAGCAGCTTTATCCCAGCCTACTTTAGTTTATGACAAAAATAATGCTAAAGCTGGAAGTCTATATTCTCAAAAAGGAACCTGGACAAATCTAGATAATATCTCACCTAACGTTCAAAATGCCGTCATTGCGACGGAAGACCGAAACTTCTATAAAGAATATGGTTTTTCAATTAAGGGAATCGGTAGAGCGTTTGTGATGTACGGGATCAATAAATTACTTGGTCGAGATTATATATCTGGTGGGGGAAGTACTTTAACCCAACAATTAGTAAAAAATGCCTTTCTATCACAGCAACAGACTTTTACTAGAAAGGCTAAAGAGTTATTTTTATCAATTGAAGTTGAAAATGTTTATTCAAAAAAAGATATCTTAGCAATGTACTTGAATAACGCCTATTTTGGAAATGGAGTTTGGGGAGTACAGGATGCTGCTGAGAGGTATTTCGGGGTCAGTGCTTCGGAACTATCGGTTCCCCAAGCGGCAACTTTGGCAGGGATGCTGACTAATCCGAGTGGCTATAATCCGATCGATCATCCAAAAAATGCCTTTTCACGCCGTAATGTAGTTTTAAGTTTGATGGCAGAAACCGGTAAGATATCCAAGGCTGACGCCAAATCCTATGCTCAAACAGCTATCTCAACCAGTGATAATTACAATAGTGAGGACGGTTATAAGTATCCATACTACTTTGATGCAGTAATCGATGAAGCCATTAGCAAGTACGGATTGACGGAGTCGGATATTATGAATCGCGGGTATAAAATTTATACGTATCTGGATCAGGATAGTCAGCAAGGTATGCAAGATACTTTTGACAATTCCGCTAATTTTCCGGTTGATGCTACAGATGGTACTAAAGTACAGGCTGCATCTGTTGCAGTAAATGCCAAAAACGGTGGTGTAGAAGCGGTAGTTGGTGGTCGTGGTAATCATGTCTTTAGAGGCTATAACCGAGCTACCCAGATTAAACGCCAACCTGGCTCAACCTTAAAACCTATTGCAGTTTACGCCCCTGCTTTAGCGAGTGGATATAGTTATAGTTCTATGTTAGAAGATAAACTTCAAACATATGGAACTAATAAATATAAACCTGAAAATTACAATAACGAATATGCAGGAAAGATTGCGATGTACCAAGCACTTGAACAAAGTAAAAATGCGCCTGCGGTATGGTTATTAAATAAAATTGGTGTAGATAAGGGTTACGATTACACCAAGAAATTCGGCTTAAACCCAAGCAAAGATGATAAGAATCTAGCGATGGCTCTTGGTGGATTGACGAATGGTGTATCGCCAATTCAACTAGCTTCTGCTTATACTGCATTTGCTAATAATGGAACGTTGTCGAAGACTGGATTTATTCGCAAAATTGTAGATGCTTCTGGAAATACGATCGTAAATAACACCACGGAATCCAAACGAGTTATTTCAAAAAAGGTCGCTAAAGAAATGACCAGTATGATGTTAGGTGTTTATGGTGACAGTTCTGGCACAGGTTATGGGGCAGAACCTTCTGGTTATACAATTGCTGGTAAAACAGGTAGTACTGAAGCAGATACAGGAACTAGTTCATCAGATGCAACCCGTGACAAATGGATGGTAGGATATACAAAGGATGTTGTAGTTGCTACTTGGGAAGGGTTTGATGACACAAACAAGACCCATCATCTGGAAAATATTACGGGAGTCGGCATGAATAGTATGTTCAAGAGTGAAATGAGTGCCATTTTACCAAATACAAAAGGTACTTCATTTGACGTTAAATCAGCTTCTACTCTAGCTAATAGTGGAAACAATGTTACCTCAAATGTTTGGGATAATATTGAAGACGGAACTTCTTCCATCACAGATAGTATTTCTCGAGGAGCTAGTGGGGTCAAAGAGAAAGCGGGAGAATTCTTCAACGAAGCTAAAAAGTTCATTACCGGGAATTGATTTTTATATTAAAAACAAGGCCTAAATGATATAATTAAGATGTTAATTTCAGAGGAGGCGTACTATGGCTGTAAACATTTATGATACTGCAAACCAAATGGAACAAGAAATTCGCCAAACAAGTGAGTATAAGAGCTTGCAAGAAGCTTTTGCTGAAGTACGAAAAGATGAACATGCTAGTGCGTTGTATAGCAAATTTCAGGATGTTCAGAGTAATCTTCAACAAAAACAAATGAACGGTGAAGAACTAACCGAAGAAGAAATCAAAAATGTTCATGAAATTGCAGATCAAATTGAAAAAGTAGATTTGATTAAGGATTTAATGGATAAAGAACGTAATATGAACCAATTATTTAGCGATGTTAGTCAAATCATCGTTAAACCAATCCAAGAATTATACAAAAACTAATTAATTGCACGTGACAATCTTTTTGTTATGACGCTGTGCTATAAAAAATTGGGACTGTAAGACAAAAAATGTCGCAGTCCCATTTTTTAGTTTCTGGGAAAGTAGAGGAAAAATATGAAATTTATTCATGCGGCTGATATCCATTTAGGGAGTCCGTTTCAAGGATTAAAAAATATTCCGGCTAACATCCGTAAACGCGTGGTTAGTTCGACCGGAGTGGCCATGAAAAACTTGGTTCAGGTAGCCATTGAAAATACAGTGGACTTTGTCTGCATTGCGGGGGATTTATTTGATAATCCGGAACCGGATTTGGAAACTTTAAACCTTGCCATCGATCAACTAGAAATTTTAAATGCTGCAAATATCCCAGTATTTCTAAGTTATGGAAATCATGATTATCTTAATGCTAAAATACCTGGAGCAATTTTTCCGGATAATGTAAGTATTTTTGGAGAAGAAGTTGAAACCAAACAAATAACATTGGTAGATGGCTCAACGGTGGATATAACAGGCTTTAGTTATAATAAACGCGCAGAAATTAATGCTCGGATTGAGGAATATCCTAGTAAAAGTAATCAAGCTGATTTTCAAATTGGAATGTTGCATGGAAGTATGGACGGTCTAAAATCGAGCGAAGCCCACTACGCACCTTTTACAATTTCACAATTGTTAGCTAAAAACTATGACTATTGGGCATTAGGGCATATTCATAAGCGACAAACTTTAAATGATATGCCGGTCATTGCCTATGCGGGAAATACTCAGGGACGTCATATTAATGAACCTGGACCCCGTGGGATAAGTCTAGTTACCATTAACCAACAAAAGCAAACTGACGTCCAATTCTTAAGAACCGATGTTGTAGAATGGACTAATGTAGCAGTTCAAGCGCAAAAAGGGATGGATTTACAACAAATTATTTCAGCGATCATTCAAGCGGTCGAACCTTTAGCAGCGCAACAACTTAAATTAGTTAATATTAACCTACAGAATAGTAATGTTTTAACACCAGAAATTTTAGATGAACTTACCAGCGGAATTGTTTTAACTCAAATTCAAAAACAGTTAGACCAAGAGGTATTTTGGGTTTATCGAATTTCTTTGAAGGTTAATAATAATATTCGGATTTTTTCAGAATTAGACCAAGCATACTGGGAAAAAGCGACCGCCAATGTTTTTAACGAAAAAAAAGTTCAAGAAAAGCTCGGCAGGTTAATGGAACTTGATTTTATAGCAGAAACCTATGGAAATGATTTAGAACTTAACCCGTTGAAAGACCAAGTTGAACTAATGTTGAAACAACGGAATGCTCTTGGAGACGAACGCGATGAAAATTAATAAGATTGAGATTTATGGATTTGGAAAATGGAATAACGTTATTTTCGATTTGAAACAAGATTTGCAAGTTTTTTATGGTTTGAATGAAGCTGGTAAATCAACGCTAAGACAATTTATTTATAGTATTCTATTTGGTTTTGCTGGTGGTCGTGGTAATCATAAGTATTTACAATATGTACCTAAAAAAGCACAAGGTGCAGCAGGGTACGGTGGCAATTTGGTAGTAGAATATCAAGGAAAAACTTACCAAATCGAGCGAATTAAAGGTAAAAATGGTGGGAAAGTAAATGTTAAAAATATGGATGATGGACTCGAAATGAATCCAGAATTTTTAACAGAGATGCTTGGCCCCATTGACCAAAATGCTTACGAACGGTTGCTGGGATTTAACCAGAGTGATTTGGACGACTTCAATGATTTAGGCAACCGGGATGATTTACGAAGACATATTCTGCGAATGGGCGCAGTCGGAAGTGATGAGTGGATTAAGCTCGAAAACGACTTAAAAAAGGAAGCGGATAAGCTTCATACTGCCAGTTCTCGAAAACGAGACCTAGATCTTAAAATCAAGCAATATAAAGAAGCTGTTGATCAGCTTCAAGCTGATAAGGCCAAACTACCAGATTATCAGGTAACGAAAGACTTAGAAGAAGCCAGTCAACAAAAGTTGCAGCAAGTTCGGTCGGAGATTGCAAAATTAAATACTAAAATTACTGAAACCAATAATTTGATTAATACGTGGCCTACATATTCAGAAACATTGGATTTAAAGCAAAAGCTGCAAGATATCCCCGAAGCATACTTGAATTTAGATTTGAATCAGTTGGAAGTTTTAGCCAACCAGATACGTGAAAATCAGAATGAACTTCGTAATTTACAAAGTCAGCTAGAGGATTTACCAAATGAGAAAAACAATGTAATTGATATAACTAAATTAGACGAACTACAAAGTAAGCTCCCAGAAGTAAAATTGAATTATGGTCAGTTAGAGGACTTGAAACATAGATTCAATCGATTGAACCAACAACTTGAAGAAATTCAAGCGCAGTATCAAGTTGACCTTGGTAACCTTAAACCCATGCCAGAAGGTCAATTTGTTGAATTAAAGGACTTATTGTTAAAGCAGAAACGTAAGAATGCGGATATTAATCAACTTAAAACACAAATGTTAGAAACTACGGGAAGTCGTTCAACGCATACGAATTCTAATTCCAATATAGTAATTGGCGCAGCCGCGGTACTGGTCGTAATTGATTTTTTAATCCCATTAAACTGGTTATTTAAGTTGATCTTGCTAGCAATAATTATTGGTGGTGGATATGGTTTAACCCATGCTAAATCAGCAGACAACGTTACACCTAATGAAGAGAATTTAGAAGATGTTTTGAAGCGGGATGAAACCGAAGCTGAGCAAATTAAAACTGCAATCAAGCAAATTGGTGATAAAACAAGCTTTAACGCATTTCCAGTGGAAGATTGGGTAGCATTACAATCTAACTTATTGAACTATCAGCATTTGGTTAGTGAAATGAGCGAATTAAAGGGACACTTAACCCAAATCGAAGAACAGCTTGGCACTTTTTGGGAATTCAGCGATGGAATTCTCCCAGTGGATGAACATCGAAAAGAAGCTCTACAAACTCTGATCGATCAGGTAAATGGAATGGTTGAGCAAGATCGAAAGCAACAAAGTATCAGCCAACAGCGTCAATTACTTAATAAGAGTGTGGCAGAACGGCGCGCTGAGTTAGATAAATTGCGAATTCAATTTAAACAGCTTAATGGACCTGAAATTAATGCTGATTTTGATGATTGGCTTAAGCAAGTTAGATCAGCCCAACATTTAAATTTAAGATTAAATACTTTATTAGAATCTAACCAAGTTAAGTTTTTTGACCAACTACAACAATATGCAGATTTAACAAAATTGCAGCAACTTCAAAACGAACAGGAACAAAAGCTAGCCGAGTTTAAACAAGCTGAGCAAGATATTTTAGACCAACGTGCTAATCAACTAGGTGAACTTACGGGCCTTAAGAGTAGGGTAGACATCCTAGCTGAACAACAGTTACTATCAGAACAAGAAACTGAAATTAAAGATTTGGTTTCAGAATGGTTAACTTTACAGCTAGGTGCTGAATGGGTCGATCAAACACTAGGGGTGGCAACTAAGGGACGTTTACCGGTGATCCTTGATAAGGCAAATGAGTACTTTAGACAGATAACTAATCAACGCTACCAAAAAATCGAATTTGATAAAGATGATATGATTAATGTAACGGATGAAGCTGGAAACGTATTTGAAATTGGTGAGCTGTCGAAAGGTACAATGGAACAACTTTATATTTCAATTCGGTTTGCCTTTATGCAAGCTTTTGCGGATACGGTAAGATTACCAATTATCATTGACGATGCTTTTGTAGCGTTCGATGATGTTCGTTTACGACAAGCCTTTAGTTTATTAAACAAAATTGCAGAACAAACTCAAGTTATTTATTTTTCTGCCAAGAAAGAAGTTTACGACTTAATTGATGACCAAAAAATTATTAATTTAAATGAAAAATAAAAGGGGGAGATATTTTGACGAAAAAAATAACCGAATTTCAAAATGATGAAGAAATGGAATTATTTGTCTTAATCAAATCTGCGGAAAAGCGGGTGACCAAAGCTGGAAAAGATTTTATTTCGATGAAGTTTCAAGATCGATCTGGAGACATTCACGGAAATTACTGGGATGCTAAGGAAGAAGATTTTAAAAATTTCCAACCTGGGCGAGTAGTTCTTCTAAGAGGAAAAAGAGAAACTTATAAGAATGCTCCACAAGTAAAGATTATGGCGATGCGTTTAGCTACCGATGAGGAACCAAACGATCCTACTGCTTATACTGAAAAAGGACCGGTTTCAGCTGAAAAATTGCGAGAAGAATTTACACAATTGATGTTTGAAATCAACAATCCAGATTGGAATCGAGTGGTTAGATATTTATTGAAGAAGTATGACCGCGAATTTTTCAGTTTTCCAGCAGCTAAAACTAACCATCATGCTTTTGAGGGTGGTTTGGCTTTCCACACACTTTCAATTGTTAATTTAGCTAAGTCGGTTGCTGCTCAATATGAACAAGTAGATCAATCTTTATTAATTGCGGGAGCCATCCTGCATGATCTAGGTAAAACGATTGAATTATCAGGGCCCATTGCAACTCAGTATACGGTTGAAGGCAATTTGTTAGGGCACATTGTCATTGTCGACGAGGAAATTGTGGAAGCAGCTAAGGATTTAAAAATTGATCCGAGTTCTGAATCAATGGTGGTATTAAGACATATGATTGTTGCTCATCATGGTTTGAAAGAATATGGTTCACCAGTTGAACCGCACATGCTGGAAGCAGTTATTTTACACGCATTGGACGAACTTGATGCTGAAATTCAAATGGTATCTGGAGCTTTGAAAAATACACAACCTGGAGCTTTCAGTGAACGAATTTTTGGTATGGATGGACGTAATTTTTATAAACCAGAAAGCAAATAAAAAAGATGAACGAGAAATCGTTCATCTTTTTTATTTAGCATTATTTAGTACTTGAGCTAGCAGAGCTACCAAGGTAATCGTCAAGAACATTCTTAAGGTCTTTGTCCTTAATAGTTACGTTACCCTTCTTAAGAACTTTAGTGATTACACTACGTAAGGTTGTGCTATCGCTCATATCTGCATTCCAGATACGTTCTTTAAGTTCTTTAGTATGGTCAGACATCTTACCCTTAGATGGTTTGTTAATCATCTTAATCACTTGGTAACCATATTCAGTTTTAACTGGTGTAGTTGTATATTTACCTTCATCAAGCTTGAATGCAGCTTTCTTGAAAGAAGAGTCCAGTGTTGAGTTTGTGTCATCAAAGGCAGCAATTTTACCACCCTTATTCTTAGTTGAAGAATCAGTTGAATATTGCTTAGCAAGTTTAGTGAAATCTCCACCATCGTTAAGCTTCTTGATAACATCTTCAGCAGTTGATTTCTTAGAAACTAAAATCTGAGCCACTGTAACCTTTGGTTCATAAGATTTCCATTCTTTCTTAAGGTCTGCATTTGAAATCTTATCGTTAGCTTTAACGGCTTCTTTCAATAGCAGGTTAGAACGAATCTGAGTCTTCAAAGAAGAAGTTGTCATACCATTAGATGAAAGGATGCTCTTAAATGATGATCCATATTGATCCTTGTATGAGTTGTATTGCTTAGTAACCGTCTTTTTAGAAACTTTATCACCATATTGTTTTTCTAAAACTTTGTTGACGATCATTTCTTGAAGAACTTGCTTACCACTAGTGGTGTTCTTCAAGCTGCTGTAGTATTCGTCTTGAGTGATTTTACCACCCGATGTTGTAGCAACCGTCTTATTTCCACACGCTGCTAAGGTAAATGCCATTGCAATACTGGCAAAACCAATTAAAACTTTTTTCATTACAATCTACACATCCTAACAATTTAATTTGTTAAATACAAAACCTATCATACCATACCTAAATGGATGATAATAAAACAACTTTAATCTTTAGAAAAAGTTTTAATCATTTTCTTTTTTTATCCAAGATTTGGTCTTGTAAATGATCAATTTCGCTATTTATGTGTTTTTTTAGTTCATTAATTTTTTCAATGCGAGGGTCGAGTTTATATTCAAAGCGATCCACCGATTTAGTAATTTGGTTAACCGTTCGCTCGGCTTTTTTTAATTCAACTTGGAGTTGAGCCGAGTTAGCCTTTAAACTTTGAAGTGAGTCAACAAATTCACTTAAATTGGTAAAGTATTCCTTCATCGATATTTTAAAATCACGGATGAAATGGGGATGGTTAAGAAGATATTCGACACCTTTAAAACCAGCCCAAGTTCCGATGGACCACTTTAACCATGAATGCTTCTTAGTTTTTTTTGCCATAATTAATCACCTAAACGATCAGTAATCTGTTTTTGGATTTTTTGAAGTTCCTCAGAACTGTATTTATCGGTGTTATCAGTAAAGGTCATGCTGAAACCATCATCCTTGGTATAACGTGGAATCAAATGGAAGTGAGAGTGGAAGACACTCTGATAGGCTAATTCGCCGTTATTATTAACCACATTCATGGCTTTAATGTCAGGATTGCTAGCCTTGATGGCCGTCGCAATCTTAGGAATTCTGGAGAAGACGTCTGCTGCCAGCTGGGAATCATAGGCAAAAAGATCGGGAACATGTTTTTTAGGTACCACCAAAGTATGTCCAGGTGTTACTTGAGAAATATCAAGAAATGCTTTAACCACGTCATCTTCATATACAGTATAACTAGGAATATCGCCAGTAATTATTTTACAAAATACACAATTTTCATCCATTATTTCTACCTCCAATTTATAATTAATTATACATTAAAAAGGAGGGAATGTATCATCATAGCAATATGGTTAAAGACCGATATGTTATAATTTATGGAGATTTTCAAAATCTTTTTTAGACGATTGGGGATTTAAATTTGACACTATCAATTGAGCACTTAACGGGCGGTTACACACAAACGCCAGTCATAAAAGATATTAATTTTGAAGTTAAAAATGGTGAATTACTAGGATTGATTGGTCTAAATGGAGCAGGAAAATCAACTACAATCAATCATGTCATTGGATTAATGCGTCCTATGAAGGGTAAAATTATTTTAGATGAAATTGATTTGGAACAGAATCCTACTCAATATAAAACCAAGCTTGCGTATATTCCGGAATTACCTATTTTATATGATGAATTGACGTTGAAGGAACATATTGAACTAACGATTAAGGCTTACGAAATGAATTCAGAAAAAGCATGGCAGCAAGCTCATAAACTTTTAAAAACCTTTCGATTAGAGAATAAGCTAGACTGGTTCCCAGCTAATTTTTCAAAGGGGATGCGTCAAAAGGTGATGATTGTTTGTGCCTTTATTACTGACGCAGAATTATTTGTAGTCGATGAACCTTTTCTAGGGTTGGATCCGCTAGCAATTGATGACCTTTTAAAGGTGATTAATGAAAAAAAGCAACAAGGAGCTTCCATTCTAATGTCTACGCATGTCTTAGACACTGCTGAAAAGTATTGTGATCGCTTTGCTCTCTTAAATGAAGGTGAATTAAAAGCGGTTGGAACGTTAGCTGACTTTCAGAAACAATTTAATTTACCGAACTCTAGTTTAAATGATATTTATTTAACAATTGCTAAGGGTGAGCGCGATGAATGAGTTATGGAACAGTCGAACTAAGCAATATCAAAAAATGATCATGCGATATTTAAAATATGTATTGAATGATCATCTGATTTTAGCGTTGCTATTTTTCGGTGGTGGAATTGGTTTAGCATATTCGAATTGGTTAAAAGAAATCCATCCAGGAACCTGGTATATCAAACCTTTAGTTTTAATTGGAGGCGTTTTGCTAACTTTACTAGGTAACCCTGTCCTCCTACTAAAGCTGCCGGATAAAGTTTTCTTGGTTCCTAAAGAAAAAGATATTCATCAATATTTAGGGAAATCGGTCAAAAGATCATTAATCTCAGTGGTATTGCCAACTTTGATTGGTAATATTATTTTATTTCCATTATTAGCATTGGAATATCACCATGTTGAAGCGGCGGTAGCCATTACGGTTACTATTTTCTTGGGAAGTATGGCAAATGTCTTGAGAAAATATCAAACTCTATACTTTGATACCAGCCTTTCACAAATGTGGTTTCATTTGGTAGTGATGTTGATTGCTGTAGGACTAGGTGTTTGGTTTAGTCCGATGGGTGGATTAATATTAATGGCGATTAATTTGATTTTTAGAGTTGTACTTTTGAATCAGGTTTTCAAAACTAAGCGGTTTAACTGGAATCATGCAATTGACTTAGAGAATAGTCGAATGCAGCGCTTGTATCATTTCTTCAGCTTGTTTACCAACGTCAAGCAGGTTAGTGCAGAAGTTAAACGTCGAAAATATGCGGATGGCTTGGTTCATATTTTATCTGGGAAACCAACCTTGTTTACTTATTTATATCCTAGAATAATGATTCGGAGCGGTAATCAAGGGAGTTTGATGTTACGTCTATTACTATTAGGGATGGTTATTGAAGGTTATAGTCAACAGATTCCATTAAAGGTAATTGTTGGTGGACTAACAATCTATTTAATGGTTATCCAAATGATAGACATTTATCGTCCCGTTCACGAAAATGTATTTATTAAGATCTATCCTGTTAGCCCAGATGCAGCAGAAAAAGACTTGTTATCTGTTATGAAAAGAATCATACTTATAAGCGCGATATTTTTAACATTAATTGGACTGATAAGTAACTTATCATGGAACTTTTTAGTTGCATCGGTGGTAACACAGGGGATTGTTGCAGTGATTTTACTCAAGTGGTTCATACCACGTTATATAAAAAAATTAAATTAAATTTAAGAGGTAATTATGCGAGTTAGAAATAAACCATGGGCACCGGAGTTAATCGAGGCTCATCCAGAAAAGATTGTTGAAAAGGGCCAAGCGTTCAAGGGTCAATGGAACCAGCGGTTTGAAAAAGAACAACCAATTTTTATTGAAGTAGGAACGGGTAAGGGTCAATTCATTATTAATATGGCCAAAAAATATCCTCAATACAATTTTATTGGAATTGAAATTCAAAAAACTGTAATTGCCATTGCTTTAAAAAATGCTTTGGAGGAAGAAATTCCCAATTTGCAATTCTTATATGCTGATGGCGCTGAACTTACGGATTATTTTGAAGATGGTGAGGTTTCCAAAGTTTTTCTTAACTTTTCAGACCCATGGCCTAAAACACGTCATGAAAAACGCCGGTTAACCTTTAAGACTTTCTTGAAAGTTTATGAACAAATTTTAGTTAAAAATGGGGAAGTTGAATTTAAAACGGATAATCAAGGATTATTCGAATATTCACTTTACAGCCTTAATAACTATGGAATGACTTTTGAAGGCGTTTGGTTAGACTTACACAATAGTGAAGAAAACGAAGATAACGTTGAAACTGAATATGAACATAAATTCAGTGCTAAAGGCCAACCAATTTACAAATTAAAAGCACATTTCTAAAGTGAAAAATAAAAAGAGTCTGAGGATTTTTCCTCAGACTCTCTATTAGTTTGCTATTATCGACGATAAATATCGATAATGGTACCAGTATAGGCATCTGCGATAAATTCGTACTGAATAAGTTCATTGTTTTCGTACTTGGTGATTCCACCATAATAAACTGAAGCTTTAAGGCCATAACGATTAAGAGGAGACGGCTTTGATTCAATCCAAGCGCCCTCAATGGGGCCATCGTCTTCAAAAGAACGTCGTACCCGAGCTAAGGCAGATTGTGGTCTTACTTTACGGTGTTCCTTGATTTGATATGTAACTAATGAACCCAGTGCAAAAGTTCCGATTGCGGTAAGCGTTAAACCGAGTAATGCAGATGATTTAGATGACATGAAACCACTTCCTTTTCTACTAATTCTAACATTAGTAAGAAGGTTTTGAGAATTAAAAAGTATATATTTTAAGGAGAAAATAATGTTAATTGCTAGTTATAATAAAGAAACCATGGGAGATATCCTAATTACGATGATTCGTCCAGATGCTGAGGAAGCAAAAATTGAACAAAAAGGCTCCGTAGTTCGAATTGCCGATGCTAAAACAAATGAAACCACCGGTTTTAATTTCTTAAATGTTAGCGAAATTTTTGAAATCAATGGTAAGGGTCCCATTACTTTGACTCAAGAACAAGTAAAGCAACTTAATGCCACATTATCTGCTAATGGTTTTGAAGCTGAATTAGTAGCAGATGAACGTCCAAAATTTGTCATGGGTTACGTGAAATCAACTAAACCACATCCAGATTCAGATCATTTGTTAATCACTGAAACTGAGGTGGACAATGGTGAAACTTTGCAAATCGTTAGTGGTTCACCTAATATGACCGACAATATCAAGGTAGTAGTAGCTAAGGTGGGAGCAATCATGCCAGATGGAATGATTATTTGGCCAGGCGAACTTCGTGGCGTTGAAAGTAATGGAATGATTTCCTCTGGAAGAGAATTGCATTTAAATAATGCACCTCAGAAGAAGGGAGCATTAATTTTACCAGATGATTTCGTTGTAGGTGAAGCATTTGATTTTGAAAAAGGTAATCATATCTTTGATTAAAGAAGGGATTTAGATGGTTAAATATGATGGGCCTGCTTTTTTTCGAAAAAAAGGCGTAGATTTTAATAATCCAAGTTTAAATATTCAAGAAGACCAAACTTCGAAGTTAAAAAATGAGGATTTTACCCCTGCTATTAAACGGCGTAAACAGGTTCCAGAGACCATTTCCCAAGCAAAATTATCGCAGGCGGTAGATCCCATCCAACCAACGTTGGCTAAAGATACACCTGAACCAACTAAACAAGTGGTAGAGAAAACTGAGCATCGACAGCCTCGTTTTAGAATGCCCCGTACAAAATATGAGGCACCGAAACGTCCAGCAAAGGTTATGCATGAAATTAAGCATCGACACCAGCTTGAGAAAAGTCATCATGAACTTGATGAAAATATTACACCGGTGATAGAAAAAAACGTACCGAAAACGATGGTTGAAAAAGCTGTCCCAATTGAAAATAATAATCACTTTGAAGAGCAACCGCTGGAAGAAAATCCAAGGCAGCCATTTGAACGAAGTGAAACTAATGAATTCGGGTATCAATTTCCAAGTTTGAATTTATTACCTAATCCAGTAATTGACACTGATAATACGGACGAGTGGGTTAATGATCAAATTCAAAGATTGAATGATGCCTTATTAGCGTTTGATGTTGATGCTGAGGTTGTAAATTGGACTGTGGGTCCAACGGTAACTCAATTTGAAATTGAACTCGGTCGAGGAGTTAAAGTCAATAAAATCACGAATCTAACGGATGATTTAAAGCTGCAGTTAGCGGCTAAGGATATTCGAATTGAGGCTCCAATTCCTGGTAAAAATACCGTGGGGATTGAAGTACCTAATTTGCATCCTCGACCAGTGCCTTTAAGTGAAATTATTAGTTCAGATAAGTTTAAAGCAAGTGAGTCACCATTAACCGTGGCTTTGGGAGTTGATTTGTTTGGTCAACCTCAAACTTATGATCTTCGCAAGATGCCGCATGGTCTGATTGCTGGTGCCACTGGTTCTGGTAAAAGTGTTTTTATTAACAGCGTTTTGGTGTCGTTGTTATACAAAGCGACTCCCCAAGAGTTGAAACTACTATTAATTGATCCCAAGACGGTTGAGTTAGCGCCATACAATGGACTGCCACATTTGCTTGCTCCAGTTATTTCAGATCCTAAGGCCGCATCGGCTTCTTTAAAATGGGTTACCAAAGAGATGGATGAGCGTTATGAAAGACTGGCGGCTGCAGGTGCTCGCAATATTGAGCAATATAATAAAAAGGCCGAAAAGGCCCAAGATTACGCCAATAAGATGCCGTACATTGTAGTTATTATTGATGAATTAGCTGATTTAATGATGGTTTCTTCTTCAGAAGTACAGGATTACATTGTACGAATTACGCAAAAAGCACGAGCAGCTGGGATTCATTTATTGATTGCAACCCAGCGACCTAGCGTGGACGTAGTAACCGGATTGATTAAAAATAACATTCCAACAAGGGTAGCGTTTATGGTATCTAGTCAAGTCGATTCAAGAACAATCTTGGATCATTCAGGGGCAGAGCGACTCTTAGGAAGAGGAGATATGCTGTTCCTTGGAAATGGAAAGAGTAATCCGGTTCGTCTACAAGGGGCCTTTATTGATGAAGAAATCGATGACATTACTGATTTTGTCCGAGCACAGGCTGCGCCACAATATGCTTTCAATCCTAATGAGTTGAAAGTCCAAAGTGAAGAGTTGGATAGCGAAGACGAATTAATGGATGATGTACTTGAATTCTTAGCGGATGAGGAAACTATCTCAACATCTAAATTACAGAGAATGTTTTCAATTGGATACAACCGAGCAGCAACCATTATGGATCAACTTGAGGCTTCAGGATATATTTCGGAAGCTCGTGGTTCAAAACCACGGGAAGTTTTTTATGATGGAAACAATAACGAAGTGTAGTGTGGTAAACTAAAAACAATTTAATTATAGGAGTGGTAAAGGTGGATAAAGATTCAACTTATTATTTTATCGGTATTAAGGGGTCAGGGATGAGTTCCCTAGCACTTATTTTGCATGACGAGGGATACAAAGTAGAAGGATCAGATATTGAGCAATATACCTTTACACAAAAGGGCTTAGAAGCTGCTGGGATTAAGATATTATCTTTTGATCCGGCCAACCTACGTGAAGGCTTGACGGTGATTGCTGGAAATGCATTTACTGACGAACATCCTGAAATTAAAAAAGCTAGAGCAATGGGTCTAAAAGTAATTCGTTACCATGAACTTCTGGGACAAATGCTAGACAAATATACTAGTATTGGTGTTGCAGGAACGCATGGTAAGACTAGTACAACAGGATTGCTTGCTCACGTTTTAAGTGGTTTAGACAAGACTAGTTATTTAATTGGTGATGGAACCGGTAAGGGTATTCCAGATGCACGATTCTTTGTTTTTGAAGCTGACGAATATCGTCGTCATTTTATTGCATACCATCCAGACTATATGATTATGACTAACGTCGATTTTGATCATCCAGATTATTATAAGGATCTCGCCGATGTTGAAAGTGCCTTCCAGCAGGTTGCCGATCAAGTTCATAAGGGAATCTTTGCTTGGGGCGAAGATGAAAGTCTTCGTAAAATCAATACATCTGTTCCAGTTTACTATTATGGAACTAAGGAAAATGATGACTTCCAAGCTACCAATATTAGTCGAACAACCATGGGTTCTGAATTTGATGTAATCCATAAGGGTGAAAAGTTAGGTAGATTTACAATTAACCTTTTTGGTGAACACAATGTGCTAAATTCCTTGGCTGTAATCGCAGTAGCATACTTTGAAAAAGTTGATTTGGACCTAGTTCAAAAAGAACTTTTAACTTATCAAGGTGTTAAACGTCGTTTCTCTAAGGAAGCAGTTGCTGATAATATTTTAATTGATGATTATGCACATCATCCATCTGAAATTAAGGCGACATTAGATGCAGCTCGCCAAGAATTTCCTGATAAAAAAATTGTTGCTGTTTTCCAACCACATACTTACTCAAGAACTGCCGCTTTGATGGATGGCTTCGCTAAGAGTTTAAGCTTAGCTGATCAAGTTGTTTTAACTGAAATTTTTGGTTCTGCACGTGAAGACGCCGGGGCTGTTTCATCGCAAGACTTAGCAGATAAGATTGGTAATAATACTAAATTAATTCATCAAGACGATTTATCGGCTATTAGCGATTTACACGATGCAGTATTGGTCTTCATGGGGGCCGGAGATATTCCTAAGTACGAAAATGCTTATAAGGCATTATTTAAATAATTTATTAAGTTTTGATTTGTTTGACTAATTTTGACCTATAACATTAGCCATTTGGGTAGCTTCTTGTTACAATGTGGTAAATAATCGAATGGGGGAATTAGATTGGATCAAAGACCAAATGTTATTAATACAGAAATAGGATTAAATCGATTTCTAACAAAGATGTACGGGTGGATGGCAGCTGCTGTAGCCTTCTCTGGAGTGATTGCTTACCTGGGAGCCACAATCTGGCGACCAGCTGTAATGACTTTCCTTTCTCAAGGAAGGATGAGTATCTGGGTAATTTTTATTGCTTTGTTCTTGTTTATGATTTTTGGACAAAAGGCGGCCTTACAGAATCCAACGGTTAGTTTCTTAATGCTATTTGCCTTTTCGGCATTCTTTGGAATTACGTTGTCGAGTGTCTTTATGCTTTATAGTACCGCTACTATTGCGGGGGCATTTTTCTCAGCAGCATCGGTTTTCATTGTAATGAGTGTGATGGGAGTAACCACAAAGCGTGATCTATCAAGGATAGGTAACCATTTAATTGCGGCATTGATTGCGATGGTGGTAGTTTCAGTGATTAATTTATTCTTCCTTCACAGTTCAGCCGTAACTTTCTTCTTCTCAATTATTGGAATTGTGATTTTTGCGGGTTTGTCAATGTATGATACTGCAACTATGAAACGTCTTTACCTGAACTATGGTGACCAAGTTTCTGAGACTGGACTTGCAATCCAAGGGGCATTTAGTCTATATCTAGACTTTATTAACCTCTTCCAATACTTCTTAACTATTTTTGGATGGAATCGAGACTAAATAAAAATTTTATAAATACAAATAAACCGAAGGTCAATCTTTTTCACGTTGACCTTCGGTTTTTGGTATCATTAAAGAGGATAGAAAACGGAGGAAATTATGGCAAAAGATAAACTTTTATTGATTGATGGAAATAGTATTGCTTTTCGGTCTTTTTTTGCGTTACATAATTCTTTAAGTAAATTTGTAAATAAAAATGGATTACATACTAATGCAATCTTTGGTTTCAACAAAATGTTAGATAGTATTTTAGAACAATACCAGCCGACAGCGGCCTTGGTGGCCTTCGATGCTGGTAAAACCACTTTTAGAAATGGAAAATTTGATAATTATAAAGGTGGTCGGTCTAAAACACCACCTGAACTATCAGAGCAAATGCCTTATTTACGTGAATTACTTACAGGATATGGAATAAAATCTTACGAGCTTCCTAATTATGAAGCTGATGACATTATTGGAACGCTTGCTAAAGAAGCTGAAGCCCAAGATTATGCGGTAGTTGTGGTTACGGGAGATCGTGACTTAACCCAATTGAGTAGCGAAAAAACAATCGTCGCCGTTACGAAAAAAGGGGTAAGCGAAGTAGAAGAGTACACACCAGCATATGTCGAAGAAAAATTAGGCGTAACACCTAAACAAATTATTGACATTAAAGGCTTAGCTGGAGACACATCGGATAATTATCCTGGGGTAACTAAAGTTGGTGAAAAGACGGCCATTAAGTTGTTAAAACAATTTGATTCATTGGAGAATTTGTATGAGCATCTTGATGAATTAAAACCTAGCAAGATGAAGGAGCATTTGATTGAAGATCGAGACAATGCTTTCATGTCAAAAGATCTAGCAACTATTAGACGGGATGCACCGATAGAAATTAGTCTCGATGATGTGCAGTATGTCGGTATTAACGAAGAAAATTTGAGAGAATTTTACCACCAAATGAACTTTAAGTCCTTTTTAAGTAAATTAGATCAAACGGCAACTCAAGATGGAGTTGAGGCCGTGAAAAAAGAGGTTATTTTTAACGTTTTAAATAAGGACAACGTGGAACAACTCCAATCATTAAAGGGTGAAATTGATTTTTATTTGGAAATGTTGGACAAAAACTATCATTTGTCTGATTTTACGGGATTTGTGATCGGAAATGCCGATAACATTTGGGTTAGTGATGATGTAGAACTGTTGAACAATTCAAAAATCAAAGCTATTTTGGAAGATCCCAAAATTAAGATAAATGTATTTGATAGTAAGCGGACGTATGTTGGCTTACATCGACTAGGGATTAAGCTAACGGCGGTTAACTTTGATATATTGCTTCAATCGTATTTGTTAGATACTAATGATAATTCTAATGACCTAGGTCAACTTGCTCATGAGCATGATTACGATGCGATTGATACAGACGATGATGTTTATGGCAAAGGCGCTAAGCGTGCGGTTCCAGAGCAAACAGAATTGTTTAACCACCTTGCACGTAAATTAGCAGCTATTAACTTTTTAGGTAAACAATTGGACCAAGAATTAGTAAAAAATGAACAAAATAATTTATATTGGGATATTGAATTACCACTCGCAATTGTATTAGCCAAGATGGAAATTAGCGGTATTAAAGTTGACCGCAACCGCTTAAATCAAATGCAAAGCGAGTTTACTGAACGCTTAAGTGAAATTGAAACCAATATTTACAACGAAGCGGGAGAGGAATTTAATCTTAATTCGCCCAAGCAACTCGGAGTAGTGCTGTTTGAAAAGTTAAAATTACCAATCATTAAGAAAACTAAAACAGGGTATTCAACTGCGGTAGACGTCTTAGAGAAATTACAAGGCGAGTCACCAATTATTGATAATATTTTGAACTACCGTACGCTTTCAAAAATTAAATCAACTTATGTTGATGGGCTTTTAAAAGTAATTCATACGACTGATGAAAAAGTGCATACAACCTATGTACAAACTTTGACCCAAACGGGCCGACTATCTTCCATTGACCCTAATTTACAAAATATTCCGGTGCGCATTGAAGAGGGTAGGAAGATTCGCCAAGCCTTTGTTCCAGCTCGTGAAGGGTGGCATATTTTATCATCGGATTACTCACAAATTGAATTACGTGTATTAGCACATATTACAGGTGATCAGAATTTACAGGAAGCATTTAAAAATGGCGAAGATATTCATGCTACAACTGCAGTTAAAATATTTGGATTAAAGGATGCTAGCGAGGTAACTCCTAATATCCGACGTCAAGCTAAAGCAGTTAATTTTGGAATTGTGTATGGTATCAGTGACTATGGTTTGTCCCAAAACATTGGAATTTCTAGGAAAGATGCCAAGAAATTTATCGAAACATACTTTAAGGAATTTCCTGGTGTAAAAAAATATATTGATGAATCAGTTCAGTTAGCTAAAGAACAAGGCTACGTAGAAACAATTGCGCACCGTCGACGTTACTTACCAGACATTAATTCGTCTAGCTTTAATTTACGTTCATTTGCGGAAAGAACCGCTATGAATACGCCTATTCAAGGTAGTGCTGCTGATATTATTAAGATTGCGATGATCGATATGCAAAATGAATTAGAAAAGCGTAACTTGAAGAGTAGAATGTTACTCCAAGTGCATGATGAATTGATTTTTGAAGTTCCGGATGAAGAAATGACGTTAATGAAAGAATTAGTACCGAAGGTTATGGACTCAGCAGTTAAATTGGATGTTCCACTTAAAGTTGGAGCAGCTTGGGGAAATACGTGGTACGACGCTAAATAACGGGGGAGAAGTATGCCTGAATTACCAGAAGTTGAAACAGTTCGTAGAGGCCTAGCAGCCTTAGTTGAAGGAAAAATAGTTACTAATGTTGTAGTACGTTATTCAAAAATGGTCTCACCAAAAGCGGAAATTTTTGCAGAAGAACTAGAGGGTAAAAAAATTCTTAATGTTCGACGACGCGGCAAATATCTATTAATTGATTTTAGTGGAGATTACACGATGGTTTCTCATCTTCGCATGGAGGGTAAATACTCTGTAGTTGATCGTCATGAAGAGTATGGCAAACATGATCACGTTATTTTCGAGCTTGATGATGGAAAAGATCTTCGGTACAACGACACTAGAAAATTCGGTAGGATGAATTTGGTACCCACGGGTGAGGAATTACAAGTGGGCGGTTTAAAAACGATTGGACCAGAACCAACGCCTGAGACCCTTACCTTAGAATATTTAACCCATCAGCTACGGAATCGAAAACGTGGAATGAAAAGTTTTCTATTGGATCAGTCCATGATTGCTGGTTTAGGCAATATCTACGCTGATGAAGTATTGTGGCTAAGCAAAATTCATCCTCAGCAGATTTCTAATACTTTAACTGATGAAGAAATTGCAATTTTGCGTGAATCAATTTTTGAAGAGTTGCAATTGGCGATTGAAGCTAAAGGAACGACGGTTTTTTCTTATTTGAATGCGGATGGTCATGCGGGAAGTTTTCAAAACCAGTTGCATGTATACCATCGCCAAGGTTTGCCGTGTCAGCGATGCGGGACACCCATTGAACGGATTAAAGTGGCACAACGTGGGACCCATTTTTGCCCCCATTGCCAAGTTTTGAGGTAGTGATATGACAGTGATAGTTGGTCTAACTGGTGGGATTGCAATGGGTAAAACGACGATTAGCCAATTTTTGAAATCTAAAGCAATTCCGGTAGTTGATGCTGATCAAATTGCACACGAAATCTTAACAGTTGATGAAGTTAAAGTGAAATTGATGGATACTTTTGGTGAAAGTATTCTAGATAAAAATCAAAATATTGATCGTCGAAAACTAGGACCAATTGTATTCAATGATCAAAGACAATTGGAAAAGCTAAATATAATTGTGCAACCTTATATTCGAACCGAAATAGTAAGACAATTGGACACTTTTAGCGCAAGTAAGGTAGTAGTTTTAGATGCTCCGGTGCTCTTTGAGCAAGGATATGAAAAAATGGTTGATTATTTAATGGTCATTAAAACTAGTGCTCAAATTCAAGTAGAACGTTTAATGCAACGTGATAGTTTAAATGAAATTGACGCTCAAAAAAGAATTCAAGCTCAGATGCCTATCGAAGAAAAGGTAAAAAAAGCTGATATTGTGGTTGATACCAGTGGAACAATTGAAGAGACACGAAGTCAAGTGGTAAAATGGCTTGTTGACAAGAATTTATTCTAAGCTTCCGAAGCATTCGGCGAGGTGAAACGAAATGAAATGTCCACACTGTGGAAATAATGGATCAAGAGTTGTTGATAGTCGACCAACCGATGAAGGTCGGGTTATTCGACGAAGAAGAGAATGTGAAAAATGTGGCTTTAGATTTACCACGTTTGAACGTGTTGAAGCAACACCATTACTAGTTATTAAGAAAAATGGATCAAGAGAAGAGTTTGATCGAGATAAAATTTTAAAAGGGATTGTACGAGCAGCTGAAAAACGGCCCTTAAACATGGAACAGATGACGGATATGGTCGATAAGGTTGAAAATAAGGTTCGTTCTTTAGGTGAGAGCGAAATTTCAAGTCAAATTATTGGCGAATATGTGATGAATATTTTAGTAGATTTAGATGAGATTGCTTATATTCGATTTGCTAGTGTTTACCGTCAATTTAAAGATATGCATGTCTTTTTAGATGAGCTGCAAGATATGATGAAAAAAGACGAAGAAAAGGAAAAAGAGTAGATGGCAACTGAGATGAGTGAATTAGCACCCCATGATTCATTTATAATTGATAGCCAACGTCAAATTACTGATTTTGAGCAACGTTCATTGACGACACTATATCGTCCATTGTTGACCTCAGATGCATATAGTTTGATGATGGTTTTGTGGGAAATGAGTCAGGAAACCAAATCGATCTCAGAACAGTACACACATACAATCCTTTTAAATTGGCTTGGAATCGATCTACCAGCGATAGTTGAGGCACGAGGACGTTTAGAAGCACTGGGTCTACTAAAAACGTATCAGAGAAAAATTGATCGTCGAAGTTTATTTTTGTATGCACTCCAAGCTCCAGCCGATCCCGTTAAATTCTTTAAAGATGACACTTTGAGTGCTTTATTGCTGGGCGTGATTGGCGAAAGTGAATTCGATCGGCTGAGTCATCGACTGATTAAGCAGCACGTGCGTCAGGACGAATTTTATGATGTTTCCAAAAAGCTGGGCGACTATTTTCAATTGGGAAGTAGCGTAATAAATAAACCAGATGCAATTAATCAGGTTCAGAAAAGTTTATCGGAAACCGAGCATGAAGTTGATACAGAAGTTATTAACCAAGATTTTGATTTTAAATTACTTGCGCAAATGCTAAGTTCTAGTTTTGTAGATCATCAGAGCTTGCTAGAAAATGAACATTTAATTATGGTTGAACAGACTATTTATGGGATTAATGAAAGCGAAATGGCTCAGTTAATCAAAGCCTCTACGAGTTATGAAGATAACAAAATTGATCCTAAAGAATTAAAGTCACGAGTTTTGAACGCTTATAATGGGCAGACGCCGGTTAAAGATGATGGAAATTCTCAGCCTAAAAACGAGTCAATTCCGAATAATGCACTAGCTAAACTTACTACAGAAGAACGCGCCATTATTAGTGCAACCTATGCTATGTCACCCAACGCATTTATTGAAAGTTTAAAAGCACAAGCAGGGGGCTTTACAACTGCTGCAGAAAAAAGAATTATCACAGATTTAGTTGGTAAAGGGTTAATGCCAATTAGTGTGATAAACTTTTTAGTTTACTATTTTATTGTTGATCAGGGTCGACCTACGTTAAATAAAAATTTAGTGGAAGCAATTGCCAATGACTGGATTAAAAATAAAATTAAAACTCCAGTGGAAGCTTTAGAATTTATTCGTAAACGCCAAGAACAAAAGAAAAATACGAACAATAATTATTCGAAAAATCGGCGTACGATTCAAAGAGAAACCTTACCTGAATGGGCTACGGAGACCGCTAAGACTAAAGAACCCAAGCAAGTTAATCCAGAAACAACTAAAAAAATTAATGAACAACTTAAAAAACTTCGTTCTAGAGGCAAGGAGGGATAGTCATGGAAAATGTCCGAGAAATTTTGCAAGAATTAATGAGCAAAAGAAAGCTCGACCAGCGTTTTAATAACGTGATGAAATCAGTGTATTCTGATCCAGAAGTGATTAGTTTTTGCGAGGAGCATCAAGACGAACTATCCAAGGAAGCTATCGAACGTGGAGCGGCTAAGCTGTATGAATTTGTTTCAGAACGGAATAAGATTAAAAATAACCAAGCAACCTTTTTACCGGGATATCAGCCAGAATTAGTCTTAAGCAATCATTTGATTGATATTGAATATGTGCCCACGAAACAGACTCATTTATTAGAACAAGAACGTCATCGAAAAGCGTTAGTTAAATCGATTAGTATGCCTAAATTAATCCGTCATGCTTCATTGGAGGGATACTATCAGGAACCAGAACGAACAGACGCTTTGGCTAAAACTTTAGCGTTTGTAAACGAATATTTAGAACGCCCTCAAGATTGGCATAAGGGTTTGTATTTGACGGGAAGTTTTGGTGTGGGAAAAACGTATCTAATGGGTGCAATGGGGAACGCTTTGGCTGATGAAGGATATTCGACAACTATTGTTCATTTTCCTAGTTTAGCTGTTGAATTAAAAAATGCGATTGGAAGTTCTAATACGATTCAAACTAAAATCGATGCGATTAAAAAAGCTCCGATTTTGGTAATTGACGATATTGGAGCGGATAGCATTTCTTCTTGGATTAGGGATGACGTATTGGGAGTAATTCTCGAATACCGAATGCAAGAAGAATTACCAACATTTTTTACATCTAATTTTTCAATGGACCAATTAGAGCGAGAACATCTAACAGTCAATCAGAGAGGCGAAGCAGAACCTTTAAAAGCGAAAAGATTGATGGAACGAATTAAATTTTTGAGTGAGGAAGTCTCGATGACGGGAAAAAATCATCGACAGGATTGACAAACAATCAAAAATAGGTAGAATAAATGTATAAATCACAGTCAAACATGTAGTTTTTAATTCAGGGAGCGGAGCCGCGACTGCAAGCGATGCACTTAAAACTTCCCACTTGACTAGAGGCTGGGCGCAATCCCAGTTCGGTTGCCACCGTTATGGCTTTTAATCGAGTGGTAGATAGTTTTTTAGCTGTCTACAATTAGGGTGGAACCGCGTGAATAATAAATGACAATCACGTCCCTGGTATTTTTATACCAGGGACTTTTTTTGTACATAAATTTAAGGAGAGAGTGTTATGACAGAAATTAATATTGAATTTCCAGATGGCAGTGTAAAACCTTTTGAACAAGGCGTTTCAATTTTAGATATTGCTAAGTCAATCAGTACTAGCCTTGCTAAAAAAGCTGTTGCTGGGAAAATTAACGGTGCCTTGGTTCGTTTGGACCAAGCTATTAACGAAAACGTAAAAATCGAAATTGTCACAAAAGATTCAGAAGATGGTAACATCGTTAACTGGAATTCGGCAGCCTTAGTTTTGACTAGTGCTATCGAAAGCATCTATCCTGGAGTTCATTTTGGTGAGATTGGCAACGGAGAACATGGTTTTTACGTTGATACAGATAAGGTTGATCAACAAATTTCAGTTGACCAATTACCAGCAATCGAAGATAAGATGAAGGACATTATTAAATCTAAGATTAGCTTAAAGCATAGTGAAATTAGTGTAGAAGAAGCCCTAGCAAGCGTTGATGGTGACCCATACCAAGCTAAAATCGTTAAGCGTAACGAAAAAAATGGCAAAGTTAGTGTTTATGACGTTGATGGAAAAATAATTGTTAGTGATAACGTTGCTTTACTTAGCACTTCAGATATGAAAGCCGTTAAGTTGTTGTCAGTTGCAGGTGCTTATTGGGAAGGTAAGTCAAGTAATCCGATGCTCCAACGGATTTACGGAACATCTTTCTACAAACAAAAAGATCTTGAAGCAGAACTTGAACGCCAAAAGGAAGCTCACGAACGTGACCACCGTGTCATTGGAAACAATTTAGACTTGTTCTTCGTTGACCCTAAGGTTGGTGCAGGACTTCCTTACTGGATGCCAAATGGTGCTACAATTCGTCGTTCCATTGAACGTTACATTATTGATAAGGAAGTTAAGCATGGTTACCAACATGTTTACACTCCAGTATTGATGAACCTTGATGCATATAAGACTTCTGGTCACTGGCAACACTATCGTGAAGACATGTTCCCACCAATGGACATGGGTGATGGCGAAATGCTTGAACTCCGTCCAATGAACTGTCCTTCACATATCCAAGTTTATAAGCACCATATTCGTTCATATCGTGAATTACCAATCCGGATTGCTGAATTAGGGATGATGCATCGTTACGAAAAATCCGGTGCTCTTTCTGGATTACAGCGAGTTCGTGAAATGACGTTGAATGATGGTCATACATTTGTGGCTCCAGACCAAATTCAAGCTGAATTTAAAAAAGTTCTTCAATTAATGGTTGAAGTTTATCGTGATTTCAATATCACTGACTACACATTCCGCCTAAGTTATCGTGATCCTGCCAATACTGAAAAGTATTTTGACGATGATGAAATGTGGAACAAGTCACAATCTATGTTGAAAGCTGCTATGGATGATCTTGGTTTAGATTATGTTGAAGCTGAAGGCGAAGCCGCATTCTACGGTCCAAAGCTTGACGTTCAAACTAAGACAGCCCTTGGAAATGAAGAAACACTTTCAACAATCCAATTAGACTTTATGCTTCCAAAGCAATTTGATCTACATTATGTTGGGGCTGACGGGGAAGAACATCGTCCAGTAATGATTCACCGTGGATTAGTTTCAACTATGGAACGTTTCACGGCTTACTTGATTGAAATGTATAAGGGTGCTTTCCCAACTTGGTTAGCTCCTAAGCAAGTTACAATCATTCCTGTTAAAGATGATTTACATGGTGCTTATGCCGATAAACTTCGTGAAGAAATGGTCGATAAAGACATTCGAGTTGAAGTTGACCACCGTAATGAAAAGATGGGTTATAAGATTCGTGAAGCTCAAACTCAAAAGATTCCATATATCTTAGTTGTTGGTGATAATGAATTAGAAAATAACTCCGTTAGTGTACGTCACTACGGTGAAGATGATTCTAAGAATGAAGCTAGTGCTGACTTTATCAACAATATCGTTCGTGAAATTGAAAGTTACAGTCGCGAAAATGACTAAAATAGTTTAATTAAAATAGGATTTTTAATGGTGTGAATATCATTAAAATCCTATTTTTTTGTAGGCTTTAATAAGGGATGACCGTTGAAAGGCTTATAATTATATTGTGATTAAGAATGGTAGTTTTAGAATGATTAATGTAAGGAGTAGGCATGTTAAATTTAACCGTACTTTTGTTTGAAAGAGCTGGATTAATTATTATTTTGGCTTTTTTTCTAGTAAATATTCCTCAATTTAGGAAATTACTTTTTCGAAAAGATTGGTCAACAACTTTCCAATTATTTGCGATTTTTTCTATTTTTACGATTGTAGCAAATTTAATTGGTGTTGAACTTCGACCTGATAATAGCATTCAATTCAAATCCCTTCTGCAGAATGTTACCCCTGGAGATTCTGTAGCTAATATTCGAATTTTAACGGTTACAGTTTCAGGAATTATTGGCGGGCCGCTGGTTGGGGGCGGAGTAGGCTTAGTCGCTGGACTTCACCGAATGTTGCAAGAGTCGCTAACAACCGATGCCCTTTTTTATATTCCCAGTTCGATGATAATTGGAATTTTAGCCGGTTTTTTTGCTAAGAAAAAACAACATCGATTTGCAACAATGAAAGTGTTTGATGGTTTTTTAGTAGGACTTTTAATGGAAGCAATCCAAATGCTGTTTATTTTACTATTTAGTCCGACAGGTTGGACTTTGGTAAAATATATTGCAATACCAATGATGCTAGTAGGTGCTTTAGGGACTTCGGTTTTCTTATCAATCATCACGCTTTATTTTCGGCAGGAAGTTGATACTCAAGCTACCCAAACTAAATCAATTTTTCAGTTAGCTTTAAAAACTTTGCCAGTTTTTCGCCAAGGGTTAAATCAAGAAGCCACTAAAAAGGCTGCTAGTTTAATATTGGAATATACAAATTTTGATGCGGTTGGTATTACAGATGAATCTAAGATTCTGGCTTTTGCGGGGATGGGAAGTGATCACCATATCACAGGTGCTTCTATCTTGACGGAATTATCTGAAGAGGCGGTTAAATTGGGTGAAGTTCAAATTGGAAATAATGCTCATGAGATTAATTGCCCTGTAAAAAGTTGTCCATTACACTCGGCTGTTGTAGTACCTTTAATCATTAAAGGTAAAGCAGTAGGTAGTTTGAAACTCTACTATGTAGAAGAATGGCGATTAAGTCCAGTGGAAATTCAATTAGGAACAGGGCTGGGAGAAATATTAGCAATGCAGATAATGTTAGGAGAAATCGAGCATCAATCAGAATTAGTGCGGGATGCCGAAATAAAATCTCTCCAATCGCAAGTCAATCCGCACTTTTTCTTTAATGCGATAAATACAATTGTGGCAGTTATGCGGTACGACAGTGACCAAGCACGTGAATTACTGATCCAACTCAGTACTTATTTTAGGGCAAATTTAACGGGGATTAGAGAAACAACCATTCCGTTGTATCAAGAATTCAAACATGTTAAAGCCTATTTAATGCTTGAACAAACACGTTTTCCAAATCGATTTGAAATTTTGTTTCACCAGAAGGTTTCGGAAAATGTAATGATACCTCCATTTAGCATCCAAATTATTGTTGAAAATGCCCTTAAGCATGCCTTTAATAGTCGAAAAAAGGGCAATATAGTTTCAATTAGTGTTGAACAGATTAAACAAAGACTTAAAATTGAAATTACTGACAATGGGCAAGGGATTGATAAAAGTATTATTGATAAATTAGGAAAACAGACGGTAAGTTCTGTAAGTGGGAGTGGAACGGCATTACAAAATCTTAATGCGCGCTTGATGGGTCTTTATGGTAAAGATGCCGAACTAAAAATAAGCAGTAATCAAAATGGAACCCAGGTGGTAATCCAAATTCCATATAAGGAACAGGTGTAAAGATAGTGAAGATATTAATTGTTGATGATGAGCCCCTAGCTCGAAGTGAACTTGATTTTTTATTGAGGAATAATCCGTTAGTAGATAGCGTTAGTGAAGCAGAAGGAGTCACTGAAGCTAAACAAAAATTAATGACGGATCAACCGGATCTAATGTTTTTAGATATTAGACTTGATGATGGAAATGGGATGTCATTTGCAAAATTCTTGAAAAAGGAAGAAAAACTACGTCCATATATTGTTTTTGCCACGGCTTACGATCAATATGCTTTAGATGCATTTGACGTTAATGCTACAGATTACATATTAAAACCCTTTGAAAAAGATCGTATTGATGAAACGCTTAAACGAGTCGATAGAATTTTAAAAAAGCCAGAGGCATTAGTTAATAGTGACATGTGTAAAAATCCGCGACTTTCGGTTACAGTTGATGAAAGAACGATAATTATTAAAAAGAGCGATATTCTTTATTTGGAAGCCCAAAATGGGAATGTACTAATTTATACCAAAAATTTACCATTAATCACAAGCAAACAAACGTTAATTAACCTTGAAAAGCAGTTAGATCCAGAACAATTTCTACGAGTACATAGAAGTTTTCTAGTAAATTTAGATATGATTTTGGAGTTTCAACCCAGCTTTAATCATACTTATGAATTAACATTAATAAATGGAACCAAGATTACGGTTAGTAGATCATATGTTGCTAAAACTAAAAAAGTGTTAGGAATTGGATGATCTAATATTTATAAATTGTAGAATAAGTTCATACCTATTCTTAGAAATTCTCAACTCAATCGTTGAGGATTTTTTAATTAAAAACCAAGGTAACTAACACGAACTGTATGGCATTTTGAAGCAAAAAATGGTCACTTCATGTGAAAGCGCTAACATAAATGAGCTAATAGCTTAAAATAAGGTTGTGATAAACAGTATTAGATCCATAAAGGTAGGGAGGAAGCTAAAATGAAAAAAGATGGGAAGAAAGAAACACCAATCCTTATTCAAATGGGAATATTTATGGCAATTTTATTTGTAGCACAATTACTATCGCAGTTATTTCCGCCTAGTTTTGCAGTTCCGACACCCTTAATTGGAATGATTATTTTATATATACTATTAGCGACGCACATTATTAAGCTTGAACAGGTAGAAAAACTGGGGGATTCATTGATTGGTTTGATTGCTTTTTTGTTCGTACCATCTGGAATTCAGTTAGCAGGAAGCTTAGATTTAATTAAGCGTGAAGGCTTACAGGATGTCATTGTGACAATCATTTCAACCATTATTTTATTAGTTGTAATCACGTATGTAGGATCGTTTTTCATAAAATTACATCAAAAAATAAATAATAGAAAAGGGGATGATTAATATGACAGCAGCCTTGGCAACACCTTTTACAGGTATCTTCATATCGCTTTTGGTATATTTAGTGGGGATGTGGCTTTTTAAGATTAGTAAAGGCTTTTTCCTATTTACACCGTTACTGGTGGGAGTTGTTTTAGGAATCTTTATTTTGGCATTATGGGCGAAAGGGATTGGCTCTACAACCGTGGAAGTCTATAAAAAATTCTTTTTACCGGGTGGTAATATAGTATTTTGGTTTTTAAATCCAGCGACCATTGCTTTTGCTATTCCACTTTATCGTCGAAATGATATATTTAAAAAATATTGGATAGATATAGTATTAACTTTATTTGTGGGTGGATTTATTTCACTTTTCGGTATTCATATGGTTTCAAAACTATTTGGACTATCAAAAGTCTCCATTGCAGCAATGTTACCTCAAGCCGCTACAACGGCGGTGGCAATGCCAATAGCTAAGAGCATTGGAGGTGACCCTGCCGTAACAGCAATGGTTTGTATCATAAATGCTGTGATTATTTACGCTCTTGCAGAATTTCTTATTAAATTTTTCAAGCTTAAAGAAATTTCAAAAGTGGGGTTAGGTTTAGGTCTAGGTACATCTGGGCATACAGTTGGTTCTGCTAAGGCAGTGCAGTTAGGTTCAATTCAAGGAGCCATGGCATCTGTTTCAGTAGTAATCGTTGCATTAGCGATGGATATTTTAGTACCGATTTACGCTCGTTTATTCCTTTGAAATAAAAGATAAAACAAATAGTTTCTTTAGTTGACATGAGACATAGAATTTGGTATTCTAATAAACGTTGAGAAAAAGCAGAGGCCACCGCTTCTCGCCTTGTAACTTAAGTTGCTGGGCTAAAGAACGTTGAATGGATACTAATTAATTATCCAAACAAAGCGGGTGGCGTATGCCATCCGCTTTTCTGCATTCTCGCTAATTTTCCTGGAGGTGAAGAACCATAGCAAACGATATAATGGTAAATGAAACCATTCGGGCTAGAGAAGTCCGCTTAATTGGTGTCAACGGTGATCAATTGGGAGTTAAAACTAAGGCTGAAGCAATTAGTATGGCTGAAGAAGCTAACTTAGACGTCGTAGTCGTATCCCCAAAGGCTAAGCCACCCGTTGCCAAGATTATGGATTATGGAAAATATCGATTCGAGCAACAAAAGAAACAACGTGAAGCTCGTAAAAAGCAAAAGACTGTCAGCATTAAAGAAATTCGTTTGAGTCCTACAATTGATACAAATGATTTTAATACTAAGCTTAAAAACGCTACTAAGTTCTTGAGTAAAGGTGATAAAGTTCGTGTTTCAATTCGTTTTAAGGGACGTGCCATCACTCATAAAGAGATTGGTCGTAAGGTACTTGAACGAATGGCTAAAGAAACTTCAGATGTCGCACGTGTTGAGGTTCATCCAAAGATGGACGGCAGAAGTATGTTTCTTGTGCTATCACCAATTGCTGATAAATAATTTAAAATTCTGGAGGAACAGATTATGCCTAAAATGAAGACAAACCGCGCTGCTGCTAAGCGTTTTAAGAAAACTGCTAATGGCGGTCTTAAGAGTGCAAATGCTTATACAAGTCACCGTTTCCATGGAAAGACTAAGAAGCAACGTCGTCAATTACGTGGTACAGACATGATGGACAGTACTAACGTAAAGCGTTACAAGAAGTTACTTTCAAACATCTAGTTAAGAATTTAAATTTAGAACAAATGACCTTCGGGTGATTTAAGGAGGAATTTATTATGCCACGAGTAAAAGGTGGAACAGTTACACGTCGCCGTCGTAAACGCGTTTTAAAACTTGCTAAGGGTTATCGCGGTGCAAAACATATTCAATTTAAGGTTGCTAAAGACCAAGTTATGAAGTCTGGTCTATATGCATTCCGTGACCGTCGTAATCGTAAGGGCGAATTCCGTCGTCTTTGGATTGCACGTATCAATGCTGCTGCTAGAATGAATGGTTTAAGCTACAGCAAATTAATGCATGGTCTAAAAGAAGCTGGAATCGATATGAACCGTAAGATGCTTGCTGATCTTGCAGTTAACGATGCTGATGCATTCAAGGCTTTAGCCGAAGAAGCAAAGAAAGCTCTTTAATCTATTAGATTAAATGAATTAATAAATAAAAAGGATTGGAACAAAACAATGAGTTTTGGAACCAATCCTTTTTATTTATTTTCTGAACGTTAATTAAACTTCAACGATATATTTCCCTCTCGGATGATGCGTTTGAAGAGCATGAAAAGCTTTTTGAATTTCAGCTACATCAAAATTTAAGATTTCGGCAATTGGGACGGTTATTTCTTGACTTGCAACTTTTTTAACAAGATATTCTAAAGCGGCTTGGTTCATTTTGTAATCTGTGTTGTAAAAATCAACTAATCTTGATGGGTCAGTTTTGAAGTTGTCAATCCCAGTTGTAGAAATCAATAAACCAGATGGAGCAAGGTGAGCTAAGTAAAGGTCGGCCAGCTCATTTTGCGGCGCAACGTTAATAATTACGTCATAAAGACCTAGTTGCTCAATTGTTTTTGGAGCATCGTAAAAAACAACTTGTTTAAAATCTGCAGTATCGAATTGTTCAGTATACTTGGAGTTAATTACAACGGAAACTTGCTTATTTAAACTATTTAAAATTTGATACAAGTTAGTTCCTACCGCTCCAGAGGCACCAATAATGAGCACTTTTGAAAACGAAACGTCTTTTAATGCTCCAAAAACGATATCATACGCAGTGATACCTGCGTTGGGAAGACCTGCAGCCGTCCGATAACTGATTTCGGCAGGAAGTTTAGTTGCTCGACGATAAGGAACTGAAACATATTCGCTATAACCTTTGAGGTTAGCCAATCCCACAATTGAATCACCAAGGCTGAATTCGGTAATGGAGGGGTCTTTGTCCACGATGATACCTGCAACATCACTACCTGGAATGGCTGGCAGTGAAATTGGGCGAAACTTGGCTTGAGTACCATCAATAATTCCTAAATCATATGGGTTTAGTGCAAAAGCTTTGGTTTGAACAATAAGGCGTCCACTGGAAGGCTCTGGCTTTGGAACGTCTAGTTCAGTTAAATCTGAAATATTACCAAATTGATTAACACCGATTGCTTTCATAATATAATCACCTCTTGTACTAAACATAATATAAAGTTAAGTGAAATAAAAGATTTAAGCTTGCAAGTATAGGTTGCTCTCTTTCCAAAAGAGTCTACTATCGTTTATAATTAGACAGATAGCATTTATGGGAGAAGATTAATGAATATTTTTAAACCAACGTGGATGATTGAAAAAATATATAATTTATCTGCAAAAGATTTAAACCAAAAAGGAATTACGACTGTCTTAACCGATTTAGATAATACGTTAATTGCCTGGAATAATCCGGATGGAACTCCCGAATTAAGACAATGGATCGAAGATCTAAAACAAGAAAATATTAGAGTAATCGTAGTTTCTAACAATAACCATGCTCGCGTTAAGAAAGCAGTTGAAGGCTTTGGACTTGAATTTGATTCAAGAGCTTTAAAACCATTGACTGTTGGTATTAATCGAGTGGTACGCAAAAATAAATTGGATAAGAACTCCACCATTATGGTTGGAGACCAATTAATTACGGATATGGCCGCTGCAAATTTAGCTGGAGTGCGGGGAGTTTTAGTGAAACCGTTAATTGAAACGGACGCTTGGAATACTAAATTCAACCGTTTTTTGGAATTCTTTGTAAAGCGTTCTTTAAAAAAGAAGTATCCGGAATTAGTTTGGCATAAGGAGTTACAATAAATGGACGAACAAAATGAATTACGTTGTATTGGTTGTGGAGCAATTCTACAAGTGACTGATAAAAAAACGCCTGGATATACACCAGAATCAGCCTTAAAAAGGGGATTAGAATCTGGCCAATTATATTGTCAAAGATGTTTTAGATTACGTCACTACAATGAAATTGCTCCAGTAGACATTAGTGATGATGACTTCCGAAAGTTATTAAGTCAGATTAGTGATTCCAACTCACTAGTTGTGTATGTAGTTGACATGTTTGATTTTAATGGAAGTTTGATTCCAGGACTTCACCGATTTATTGGAGACAATCCAGTATTGTTGGTAGGAAATAAAGAAGATGTCTTTCCAAAATCAATCAAACGTCATCGTATGAAAGAATGGCTTAGACAACAAGCAAAGGCAAATGGTATTTTGCCTGAAGATGTGGTTATTACCAGTGCTAAAAATGCTAGTTCAGTGGAAGCCTTATTTAATGCGGTAGAAAAATTACGTAAAGGTCGGGACGTTTATGTAGTCGGAGTTACAAATGTTGGAAAGTCAACTTTAATTAATAGTTTGATTGCTATTCGCAATGGAATTAAAGATGTAATTACTACTTCCCGTTTTCCAGGTACTACTTTAGATCGCATTGAAATTCCGTTCGATGATCATAGTAATTTGATTGATACACCCGGAATTATTCATGCCGATCAAATGGCACATGTATTGGCTGCGGAAGATTTGAAATATGTCTCGCCACAAAAGACGATTAAACCTCGTGTATTCCAACTAAACAGTCAACAAACTCTTTTTGTGGGAGCTTTAGCTCGATTTGATTACGAACACTCTGAGGGCTCTGTAACAGCTTATTTTGATAATAATCTTATGGTTCATCGGACTAAGTTGGAAAACGCAGATAATTTTTACGAAAAACATGCAGGTGAATTATTGACACCTCCAACTGCAGATAATTTGGCTAAAATGCCTAAATTAGTTGCACATCAGTTTAGTGCAGATCAAGATAGTGATATTGTTTTTGAAGGATTAGGTTGGATATCCGTTCCTGAAGGAAGCACGATTACTGCATGGGCACCAGAGGGTATTTCAGTAGTAATAAGACGATCATTAATTTAAGTTGCAAATAAAAGGAGAAACAATGGAATTAAGAGGAAAACAAAAAAGATATCTTAGAGCTCGAGCACATTCATACCGCCCAGTTTTTTCCGTGGGTAAAAACGGTCTAACTGAAGCATGGCTCAATCAATTGGCAGGAGCTTTAGACAACCATGAATTATTAAAAATTAATATCCAACAAAATTCAGATGCAACAACGGCTGAAGCTAAAGAATTTATTGAATCTAATACAGATATTCAAGTAGTTCAAACCATTGGACGGGTACTAGTGTTGTTTAAAGTTTCTTCGGAAGCGGATAAACGTGAAATTTCAGATACAGTTAAGAAGATATAGATAAAGGTGATTAATCTTGATAGCAACAAAATCTAAAACAGTTTCTGGAGTACAAGTAGAAGTGGTTGAAGAGCCATTAATACAAAAGAAAGGCAAGAAAATTGGCATTCTGGGAGGGACGTTTAATCCGCCTCACATTGCTCATTTATTAATTGCTGAACAAGTAGGAAGCCAGTTGGGACTGGATAAGGTGCTATTTATTCCAGATTTTATTCCACCACATGTTGATGAGAAAAAAACCATTCCTGCTGAGCACCGAGTTGAAATGGTCCGCTTAGCTATTCAGGATAACCCACTGTTTGATTTAGATTTAATCGAAATTAATCGTGGTGGCTCAAGTTATTCGTACGATACGGTTAAAGAATTAAAACAACTACATCCGGAAAATGACTATTATTTTATTATTGGTGGTGACATGGCGGACTATTTACCGACTTGGCATCGAATTGACGAATTAGTTAAAATGGTTCAATTTGTGGGTGTTGATCGGCCGAAATATCAACGCCAAGAACAATATCCGATTATTTGGGTAGATGTTCCTAAGATGGACATTAGTTCCACCAAAATTAGAAAAAACGTTAAGAATGGGTGTTCAATTAGGTATCAAGTGCCCGAAAGTGTCGAAAAGTATATAAAGGAGCACCGTTTATATGAGCAATAATGAAGAATTAATTTATCAAAAAAACTACGTGCCTTTTACGCGAGCAGAATTAATCGACGCTGTTTCTAAAAGTATTACCGGAAGTCGATTCGAACATGTTCTACGAGTTGAAAAGAAGGCGATTGAATTAGCACAAAAATATGATGCTGACGTGGAGAAAGCCAGTATTACCGGTTTACTACACGATTATGCCAAGCAACGTAGTGATAGTGAATTTATTAAATATATTAATGAACTAGAGCTTGATCCCCAATTATTAGATTATGGTAATGCTATTTGGCATGGTGTTGTTGGCGCAGAAATCGTTAAAAATGAATTGAAGATTTATGATGAAGAAATTTTAAATGCAATTCGACGTCATACCGTCGGGGCACCATACATGACATTGATTGATCAAATAGTGTTCATGGCCGATTATATTGAAGATGGTCGTGATTTTGAAGGCGTAGAACAAGCCCGTTTAATTACAGAACAAAGTTTACAAAAGGGCGTTACTTTCCAAATGAAGAGTACCCTTGCATACTTAATCGCTGGAAATAAGCCAGTTTTTCCAGCTACGATTGAAAGTTATAACGCATGGATCTCAAAATTTAATTAAAACTAGGAGAAATAGATTGAACAATTTAGAAGAATTAGAATTACTAGTAAAAGCAGCAGATAGCAAACGAGCTGAAAATACAATCGTTTTAAATGTACGTGAGGTTAGCACCTTAGCAGACTACTTTATGATTACAAGCGCTGATTCTAACCGCCAAGTAGCTGCCATTGCAGATGCTATTATTGAAAAGGCTAAGGAAAACCAGATCGAAATCCGTCGTATTGAAGGAAATCGTGCTGCAGAATGGATTTTGATTGACTTAGGAAATATTGTTATTAATGTTTTCCAAACGGATCAAAGAAAGTACTATAATCTGGAAAAGCTTTGGTCCCAAGCTGAAGCAGTTGAAACAACTGATTGGATTGCAGAATAATGATATATCAAAGCTTTGCGGAGTTATATGACCAACTTTTTGATGAAGATGAATACCAAAATTGGTTTGAATATACGCAAAAAGAAGTTGATTTAAGTCGTAAAAATAATTGGCTTGAATTAGCTTGTGGTGCGGGGAGATTGGTTGTTCAACTTGCACAGCATGGACAAATCGTCACAGGATTTGATTTGTCAGAAGAAATGTTAGCTCTAGCAGAACAGCACACTAGAGATGCTGAGGTGGCAGCAGAACTGATTCAAGGAAATATGTTGGATTTAAGTGAATTAGAGCAGTTTGATGTTGTATCATGCTACGCTGATTCTTTTTGCTACCTTCCGGATGAAGAACAAGTGTTACAGTCGTTTAGCGAAGTGTATGAGCACTTAAAATCTGGCGGCCAGTTTATCTTTGACGTGATCACTCCATATCAAACAGGGGTGGTTTACCCAGGTTATATGTTTAACTATCAAGATGACCGCCAAGCATTCATTTGGTCAAGCTTTGAAGGCGAAGATAAATATCATGTCGAACATGACTTAACTTTTTTTACCAAAGCAAATGATGATGAGCTATTTAGACGGACCGAAGAAACTCATTTTGAACGAACGTATGAACTGGAAACGTACGTTAAACTTTTAGAAAAAGCTGGTTTTTCTAAAATCAAATACTATGCCGATTATGGAAAAGCTGAAGTAGATGAAAAAACAACTCGGTGGTTCTTTAGTTGTAGGAGGTAGCTGTATTGCAAGCATGCGCGGTGATTGCAGAGTTTAATCCATTTCATAATGGACATCAATATTTGTTAGAGCAGGCACGCAAGGTTACTAAGGCGGACCTAGTGATCGTAATTATGAGTGGCAATTTTGTACAGCGGGGGGAACCCGCCTTGATTAATAAATGGGAGAGAGCACGGGTTGCCATTAATTGTGGTGCTGATTTAGTTGTAGAAATACCTACTGAATATGCCATTGATTCTGCTAAAGAATTTGCCCATGCGGGAGTAGAGATTGCTCAAAAATTAGGAGCTAGCTTTTTAGCTTTTGGGAGTGAAAATCCAGATTTGGATTTTGAAAATGAGAGTAAGATTCTGGACCGACAATTTGACCAGAGAGCCAAAAAATATAATCAAAATTTTGCAGCTCAATTATTTGATGATACAGCCATTACGAACTCGAACGATATTCTAGGAATCAATTATGCGTACTGGAATTCTAAATCAAAAAGAAGCTTGCAGTTAATACCATTGCAAAGGGAACAAGCAGATCACCGAGATACGGAGATAAAGGGCTCGATTGCTAGTGCATCAGCAATTCGGCGGGCAGCTTTAGAACAATCAGAGTACTTTAACGCGGTACCTAATGCATCTTTAAAGGCTATTAGAAATGCTAAATTAACAAGCTGGGAAGATTTCTGGATAATGTTAAATTATCGGTTATTAACTTCAACGTCCCAAGAATTACGTCATATAAAGGGTGTTACAGAGGGTTTCGAAAATCGTATTTTAAATTTGGTTGATAAAAGTAACTCGTTTACAGAGTTGATGCAGAAGTTGAAGACTAAAAGATACACTTATACTAGAATTCAACGAAGTTTAACGAATATTTTACTTAATATCCAAGCTGCTCCGTTTAATCTAACTAAGACGAGATTATTGGCGACAAATCAGCTCGGCCGGATTTTTATCCGAGAAGCAGCCCTTGGATCAGTAGTAATGACCAAAGTCACCAAAGAAGATTTTGAAAGTAATTATGCAATTACAAAACGAGCAGACGATTTATACCAATTAGTTTCTCCATATCAATGGGGAAAGGGCCCTATTATAAAAAAGAATGTCAAGGAATAAACGTTGACAATGTGGTTCCACATGGTATAATTGTTTCTGTTGCATTGGAGGTTCATTATGGAATGGTATTTTACAGAACTGCGTAAGCACAAAGAGCCGTTTCAGTTCGATGAAACGATGGATTTGGAACAATCTTTAGTCGAACGCTTTCCAGATGTAGTTATTAAATGCTCACCAATTAATTTTAAAGGAACGGTGACAATCGAACGTGATTCAGTTATCATTGATGCTGAGATCAGTTGTGATTTGACAGTTCCTTCATCACGATCATTGAAGCCTGTCCACATGAATTTAGACTTTTTCATAAGTGAAATTTATGTAGATAATCCTAGTATTATTGATTCTTTTGCGAAAGAAGAAGTGGTAATGCTAGTTGAAGATGATGTGATTAGTGTTGATAAACTAATTGAAGATAATATCGTCCTTCAAGTTCCAATGCAGGTTTTAACGCCTGAAGAGGAAAAAGAGGGAGTCATGCCTTCTGGTGCAGAATGGCAAGTGATTTCTGAGATGGACGTGGAATCGGAGCATGAAAAACAAGTTGATCCACGCCTTGCTAAGTTAAAGGGTTTATTGAAAGATAATCCTGAATCGTAAGGCTTTAAAAAAGCGGGAAACCGAATTCTCTTAAAGGAGGTGCTCATAGATGGCTGTTCCAGCAAGAAGAACATCAAAGACACGTAAGCGTAATCGTCGTGGACACATTAAGTTAACTACTCCAGGTTTGGCACCATGTCCAAACTGTGGTGAATTACGAGTTTCACATCGTGTTTGCCCAAGTTGTGGTTACTATAACGGAAAACAAGTTATTGACGTGAAAGCTAACTAATTTGTTAAAAGAAGTAAAAGGAGCCTAGGTCCTTTTACTTCTTTTTTTGTGTTTAAAACGATTGAATATAAATTGCTTAGTGTTATATATTAATTAAATCTCCTTAGAGGTTCTCAGCTTTTTATACATTTTTTTTACTTATCTGTTAAAATATAATATATTGCTACACAAAGTTTCGAGTATTTTAAAATCAATGTCTTGGAACAATTGTTAGATATAGAGGAGGAATCACGATGGATCAACCACAAATTGGTGTAGTGGGAATGGCCGTAATGGGTAAAAATCTCGCTTTAAACATCGAAAGCAGGGGATATACAGTTGCGATCTACAACCGTACTGCCTCAAAAACTGAAAAAGTAATGCAAGATCATTCTGAAAAGAAATTAGTTCCTGCATATTCTATTGAAGAATTCGTAAATTCACTAGAAAAGCCTCGTCGAATTATGATGATGGTTAAGGCTGGTAAACCAACTGATGCTGTTATTGCTGAATTACTTCCTTTACTTGACAAAGGAGATGTCTTAATCGACGGTGGTAACACTAACTTTGAAGACACTATGCGTCGTAATAAAGAATTGGATGAATCTGGAATTAACTTCATTGGTACAGGTGTTTCAGGTGGTGAATTAGGTGCGTTACAAGGTCCTTCAATGATGCCAGGTGGACAAAAAGAAGCTTATGACTTAGTTGCACCAATCTTCGAACAAATCTCTGCTAAGGCTAAAGACGGCGATCCATGTGTGACCTATATTGGACCTAACGGAGCTGGTCATTACGTTAAAATGGTTCATAACGGAATTGAATATGGTGATGAACAATTAATCGATGAAAGTTACGACCTAATGCGTAAGTTATTGGGTCTCCCAGTTAAAGAAATTGCTGATATTTTTGCTGACTGGAATCAAGGTGAACTTGACAGTTATCTAATCGATATTACTGCTGATATTCTAACAAGAACGGACGATCTTGGTTCAGATAAACCAATCGTTGATCTTATTATGGATAAAGGTGGCAATAAAGGAACAGGTAAGTGGAGTTCACAAAATGCACTTGAATTAGGGGTTCCACAATCGCTCATCACTGAATCTGTATATGCTCGTTATATTTCCGTGCTTAAGGACGAACGTGTCGCAGCAAGTAAAGTGCTTGCAGGTCCAGAAAAGAAAATTGACGTTGACAAGGATGAAGTCATCGAAAAAATTCGTCGCGCACTATACTTCAGTAAGATTATGAGTTACGCTCAAGGATTTGAACAAATGCGTGTAGCTTCTGAAAATTATGACTGGAACTTGAATTTTGGTGAAATTGCCAAGATCTGGCGTGCTGGATGTATCATCCGTGCTCAATTCCTTCAAAATATTACAGATGCTTTCGATAAGAATCCTGAACTAAATAACCTTTTGATGGATTCATACTTCCAAGAAATTGCTGCTAAGTATCAAGAAGCCGTTCGTGACGTAGTTGCACTTGCTGTTAAAGCTGGAATTCCAGTTCCCGCACTATCAGCAGCGGTAGCATACTATGATTCATATCGTTCAGCTGTTTTACCAGCAAACCTTCTTCAAGCACAACGTGATTACTTTGGTGCTCACACCTACGAACGTGTTGATCGCGAAGGTATTTACCATTTTCCATGGTATGAAGAACAATAAAAATTAGTTTAAATAGAAAAGCGATAACCGTTATGGCTACCGCTTTTTTTATATGGATTTATTAAGGATATCACCTTGAGACTAGATCAAATTAAGTGAGTCACTTAAGTAGAGGATAGGCTTATTATAGTGCAACTTAAAATGTAAGTCTTAGATGGAAAAATAGTTGCTTAGAATCGAAAAACTTTTAAAATAACAAAACTGATGTGAAATAAGTTAAGATACTATAATTAAATTATTACGTTTCAAAGTCAAATCAAATAATCTAACAATCTTATTTATATTGGATTAGAAAGGAATGGAAGCCTAGGGAAGCTATTTGACTCCCTTTTGTTTGCAACATAATATTGGAAGCGCTAGGCAAAGCAACCGGATAATGTTAGAATTTACTACAGTAGGGTTAAAATAATTTAATTTTGGGGTAAAAAAATGAGTCGTATTTTGATAATCGAAGATGAAAAAAGTCTTGCACGTTTTGTTCAACTTGAATTACAGCATGAAGGATATGAAGTTGAAGTTCAATCTAACGGACGCACAGGTTTAGAAGCAGCATTATCAGAAGATTTTGATGCTATCTTACTTGATTTAATGTTGCCAGAAATTAATGGAATTGAAGTATGTCGGCGTATTAGAAGAGAAAAAATAACTCCTATTATTATGATGACAGCTCGCGATTCAATCATTGATCGTGTTTCAGGTCTTGATCACGGAGCAGATGATTATATTGTAAAACCTTTTGCTATTGAGGAGTTACTTGCTCGTTTACGCGCAGTTCTTCGCCGAGTGGATTTAGAAACACAAGATTCCACTTTCCACCAAACAACGGTTGAATTTCAAGATATTGTTATTGAAAAGGAAAATCGAGTTGTACGTCGTAATAACGAAGTAATCAATTTAACTAAACGTGAATATGAGTTGCTATTGTTATTAATGGAAAATATTAACGTGGTTCAGTCTCGAGAAACTTTATTGAATAAGGTATGGGGTGTAGACGATGGTGTAGAAACTAACGTTGTCGATGTGTACATTAGATACCTCCGAAATAAAATTGATGTTAAGGGACGTCCTAGCTACATTCAAACCGTACGTGGTACTGGATATGTAATGAGGACCTAGTATGGAAAATAAAGTAATTAAAAAAAAGAGAATGTCGCTAAAATGGAAATGGGCTATCGGTACTGGTGTTGGAGTCCTATTAATTTTTGCACTTTTCTCTTTTTTTGTTTTTAAAATTGTAACAGATTCATTATATGCTGAAGAACATCGAGATGTGGAATCAACAGTAACCCAAGTAAGAAGTCGTCTTCAAAATGCGAATGAGATTAATTATAAAACTACGGATATATTCAGACCTGATTTAAACCAAAAATCGGCGGTTAATAATAACCAAGGTGGTTTTAATGATTCATTGTTAGCGAGTCTAACCAGGCGAGATTTAGTAGTTTCAGTTTATAATTTAGAAAAAGAATCAGTTTTTTCGAATCAAAGAATTAATATGAAGACTAGTCTCTCCGAACGAAAGTCAATTAAACGGAGTAAATTTCATCATAAAGATATTATTGTGGGACAAGCACCGATTATTAATAAAGATAATCAAGTAATCGGGTATGTACGAGTTGTTGATTTACTGGTGAAATATAATAACAGATATCAGCGCTTGATCTGGTTATTTACCTTAACGTCGCTTTTAATTTTTATGGTAATCTCCATTTTCGGTTATGGATTAACGGCATACTTATTAAAACCAATGAATTTAATTAATCAGTCGATGCGTAATTTAGAGGAAGATCCTCAAACCGATTTAAGAGTTCCTGAAATTGATACAAATGACGAGTTATCGGACTTGGCTCATGAATTTAATGATATGATTGATCGAATGCAACGCTATATTGATCAACAGAGACAGTTCGTTGAAGATGTATCACATGAATTGCGAACGCCAGTGGCAGTTGTGGAAGGTCACCTAAAGATGCTTGACCGTTGGGGAAAGGATGATCCACAAGTTTTGGATGAATCAATTAAAGCGTCCTTAGAAGAAACGCAACGAATGAAAAGTTTAGTTAGTGAAATGCTAGATCTAACACGAGCTGATCAAATTGAGATTAATTATGCCGATGAAAAAACGAACGTCGTTCAATTAGTAAATCAAGTATTCAATGATTTTAAGATGATTCATCCAGAATTTAATTTCGTAATGGATGACGATATTACTGGTGAACCCATTGTTCCTATATATCGGAATCATTTAGAACAAATTCTCGTAATTCTGCTTGATAATGCCATCAAGTACTCAAAAGATCGCAAAGAAATTCATATTTCAACTGCTAATACCAAAAAGACCGTTGAAATTGCTGTACAAGATTTTGGTGAGGGGATTGCTGAAGAAAATCTGAAACAGGTATTTAATCGTTTCTATCGTATCGATAAAGCTCGCAGTCGAGATCAAGGTGGGAACGGTTTAGGGTTATCCATTGCTAAGAAATTAACTGAAGAATATCATGGAAATATTTCGCTAGAAAGTTCAGTTGGTTCAGGTTCAATATTTAGAATTAAATTACCGATTATTGAAGATCAACAGATAGAAATTAGTGAAAAATAAAAAATCCTTGGAAAATGAGTTTTACTCAAAATTTTCCAAGGATTTTTTTGGTATTTAATTTTAGTCACGATGATGATTTTGTTTACCTGCATTACGACGAGGTTTGTTATTTTGTGGTTTAGAAACTGGTTTAGTTTCAGGTTCACTAGTAACTTCTGTGGCTGTTTCTGTAACATTTTTAAGATCTACTGGACCAGTTGGTTCAACAATCTTAGGAGGATTCTTTTTCATTTCCTCTTGGATCCGTGCTTTAATTTTTGGACGATAGAGATTAATTGCGAGTGTTTGGATACATGCAAAAACTCCACCAACAGCAAAGTAAAGTCCTAATCCACCAGGGGAAGAAAAAGTGAAAAATAGAATCATCAAAGGACTGACAATCATCATGGAACGCATCATTTTTCTTTGTTCTGGTGCAACACCTAAAGTACCTAACCAGCCTTGTAATAAGTAAACAAGGAAGGAAATTGCTGCCAATAAAATACTTGGCTTAGCCAAATTAATACCTAGGAATAGTCCCTGATGTAATTCAGGTGAATACTGAATAGCTGCGTATAATGCGGCAAAAACAGGAAATTGGATGATAATTGGAAGGCAACCAATTCCACCAGTCATGCTAACGTTGTTATCCTTATACAAGGCCATCATTTCCTGACTAATAGCGGCACGCTCTTCAGGCGTTTTAGCTGCTTGATTACGTGCTTGAAGTACCTTAAGCTGGGGCTGAATAAATGCCATTTTTTCTTGTTGAATTGTGGCTTTGCGAGATTGATTTAACATCAATGGAAGCAAAATTAAACGAACAACAAAAGTAACAAGAATAATCGCTAGCCCATAACTTCCACCAAGTAAGTGTGAAAGGTAATTCATAAAGTGCTGAGTGGGGATGGCTAGATAATCATAAATCGGTCCATACGGATTACCGTGTTTATCACGTTGGACACATCCACTAAGAACTAATGCGAGTCCCGAGATTAAAGTAATCGTCGAGATACTTTTAAGCTTTTTCATAATATACGTACAATTCCCTTCTGAATGCTAGAAATACAAGGGTAACTATACTTGATTTTCCGTCTTTTTTCAATGAAATTTAGTATTTAACAATAAAGTCTTGCCCTTCAAATAAGGGAATTGATTTAACAGTTAATTTATTGACTCGTCCAGATGGCGAAGGTGAGGCTTTTACTCCATCAATAAACTGGTCTAAAACAGCGTCTGGAGCCTGCGCCTCAATTTCTACGGTACCATCGGGGTTGTTTTTGACCCATCCAGTTACTTTAAGTCGATCAGCTAGTAATTTGGTTGTATAACGGAATCCCACGGCTTGTACCCGTCCAGAAGCGTTCATGTGAACAGCTTTCATTATAATCATTCCTTCCAAAAAGATTTATATTAATAATTTTAACATCGTTACCTTAATTTGTTAGTATGAAAGGTGTTAAGATTAAAAGTTCGACAAGTCTGTATATCATTTAGATTGTGATAATGATACGATTAAATAGGATAGAAACAGAATACTTACAAATGGTAAGGAGATAAGGTATAATTATGGAAAAGATTTCTTCAACAAAGAATTCAAAAGTGAAAGAATGGGTGAAACTAAAAACCAATAATGGTAGAAAAAAATTTAAGAAATTTCTTTTAGAAGGACGTCATCCAGTGGAGACGGCTTTGGAACAGGCAACTGAATATGAGTTTTTAATTGTCCAAGAAGACTTTGATTTGGGTGAGCTTGCTGAACAAGTCGATAATGACAAATTAATTTTAGTGACCAAAGAAGTTGCTAATCATATTTCAGATACTGTTCACGATCAAGGCATCTTTTTAATTGGTTACATTAACGAGGAAGATTGGCAATTTCCAGATGATTTGTCTGGAAAATGGTTAGTTTTGGATAATGTACAAGATCCTGGAAATATTGGTACAATGGTAAGAACGGCTGATGCGGCTGGGTTTACAGGAGTTGTATTTGGCGATGGGACAGCTGATTTCTATAACCCTAAGATTCTAAGGGCTATGCAGGGTAGTCAGTATCACTTGCAGTTGAAACGATTGAATCTTGAGAAATGGATTCGTAATTGTAAGGATCAAGGTAGTGTAATTTTTGGTTCAATTTTAGATGAAAATGCCCGTGACTATCGTAAAATTGATGTTCCAGACCAGTTCTCTTTGATTATGGGGAATGAAGGCAACGGCATGAGTGAAAGACTTATTGAAATGACGGATATGAATTTATATATTCCAATCAAGGGTTCCGCAGAATCTTTGAATGTGGCGGTTGCTGCTGGAGTGTTAATGTTTGGTTTGGCTGGTTAAGGTTTTGTTACGTTTTAAATTTGGCAATTAGATTTACTTGATTTAAAAAAGTATGACGCTAAGATGGTAGTAACTTAAGCTAAAAAGGAGCTTTTTAATGAAGTCACTAGATTGGAAAAATGATTCTGAATATATGGCAATTGTTGGAGATTTATTAGAGAAAAAAGAGGTTCAAAAGTTAGATAACTACACTCAACATCACAATGGAACTCGTTTGGATCACTGTATTAGCGTTTCCTATGAAAGCTATTTGTTAGCCAAAAAACACAATCTAGATGCTGTTTCGACAGCACGAGCTGGGTTACTCCATGATTTATTCTATTACGATTGGAGAACAACTAAGTTTACTTTGGGTTCTCACGCCTTTATCCATCCTCGGGTTGCTTTACGTAATGCGGAAAAGCTCACGGTCTTGAATGATAAAGAAAAAGATATTATATTAAAACATATGTGGGGAGCCACTATCGCGCGACCTAAATATTTTGAAAGCAGTATTGTGTCATTTGTAGATGACGAACAAGCTATTACTGAATATTTTGATCATGTTCGCAAGGAATTTAAGATGAAACTCATGAAATATAAAGAGAAGGTTATTAAGTTTATCTAGTAAAAGAGGTTTTTATAATGCAGAGTACACAACTAAAAGAACAAACTGATTTTGAACTTTGTCCAAAGTTTGAAAAGATGTTTGATATATTAGGAAAAAAATGGAATGGACTTATTTTAGAAGTGCTTATGAATGCTGGTCCACAGCGTTTTAAAGACATTGCGCATAGTGTTACGAAATGTAGTGACCGTGTACTTGTAGAGCGTTTGAAAAGCTTAGAGGAAGCTGGGCTAGTGGAACGATGTACTTATGAGGATTCTTCCTTAATTGAGTATCGATTAACAGAACAAGGTGAAAATCTACGTCCGGTGCTTGACGCCGCTCATAAATTTGCTGATTGCTGGTTTTAATTAGGTATTGACCTAATGCGTTTTTTTGGTTAAAGTAGCTAAGAGAATAAAAGCTCGAAGAGTAGTAGCTGATTTAAATTATCAGACAGAGAAGGAATCGTTAGGTTGAGAGATTCCGATGATGGTTTCAGTGAATTCGCTTCGATTTAAAAATGGGCAGGCCACCCGTATCTGGCTGACCAAGTGTGCATTGAGTTGCAAACAAGGGTGGTACCGCGTTAAAAAACGTCCCTTTCTAGGAGGGGCGTTTTTTTTATTTGGAGAAAGGTGGAAAGATCATGAGTTTACAAGAGAAGTTAAAAGAACTTGAAGAAAAAGGTCTTCAAGAAATTAGCGTTGCTAATGAATTATCAAAATTAAATGAAGTACGGGTCAATTTTTTAGGTAAAAAAGGTCCGATTACTGAGGTCCTCCGAGGGATGCGTGATTTAAGTAAAGAGGAACGTCCTAAGGTCGGTGAATTTGCTAATAAAGTACGTGATAACCTAACATCTAAATTGGAAGAACGTAAAGAAGAATTAGCACAGGCAGCCTTGAATAAAAAATTAGCTGAAGAGGCTGTAGATGTTACTTTGCCAGGGACACCGATGAAGCAAGGCCAACCGCATGTTATTCAGCAAATTATTGATAACTTGGAAGATTTATTCCTTGGGATGGGTTACCAAGTTGTTGAAGGACCAGAAGTTGAACTCGACCGCTATAACTTTGAAATGCTAAATCTGCCTAAAGATCATCCGGCTCGTGATATGCAAGATACATTTTACATCACGGACGAAGTTTTGATGCGCTCTCAAACTTCTCCAGTTCAAGCTCGAACAATGGAAAAACATGACTTTTCAAAGGGACCATTAAAAATGATCTCACCAGGGGTAGTTTACCGTCGCGATACTGATGATGCTACTCATTCACACCAATTCCATCAAATTGAAGGATTAGTGATTGATAAGAACATTACGATGGGTGATTTGAAAGGTACTTTAGTAACTTTGGCTAAGGAACTTTTTGGTGATCGTTTTGAAGTACGCTTGCGTCCAAGTTATTTTCCATTTACAGAACCTTCTGTTGAAGCAGACGTTACTTGCTTTAATTGTATGGGAAAAGGCTGTTCAGTATGTAAGTCAACCGGTTGGATAGAAGTATTAGGGGCTGGAATGGTTCATCCTAATGTTTTGAAAATGGCTGGTGTGGACACGGACGTTTACGGTGGTTTTGCCTTTGGATTAGGACCTGATCGTTTTGCAATGTTACGTTATGGTGTTGATGATATTCGTAATTTCTACCTAAATGATGTTAGATTCCTATCCCAATTCAATAAGCGAGGTTAATAAAAAATGAAACTTTCATACAAGTGGTTATCTAAATATTTAGAACTAGACTTAGAACCTAAAGACTTGGCTGAAAAGATTGAACGTACAGCTGTTGAAGTTGATTCAGTTACAAGATTAGATTATAAATTAAAGAAAATTGTTGTGGGTCATACCCTAGAAGTGACTGAACATCCTGATTCAGATCATTTGCACATTTGCCAAGTCGATGTTGGTGAAGAAGAACCAATTCAAATTGTTTGTGGTGCACCTAATATTGCTGCAGACCAAGATATTATTGTTGCTCTCCACGGTTCAAGAATCAAAGACAACGTCAAAATTAAGCGTAGCAAAATGCGTGGAGTTCCATCTAATGGGATGATTTGTGCTCTGCAAGAAATTGGTTACCCAGACAATGTGGTACCTAAAGACTATGCAGATGGAATTTACGTATTCCCAGCTGACAGCCATGTTAAACCAGGTGATTCTGTAATGGAAGCTTTAGGAATGGATGACGATGTGATTGATACATCCGTAACACCTAATCGTGGTGATATGTTCAGTATGAACGGTAATGCACACGAAATTGCCGCTATTCTAGATCAAAAGGCTAATTTTGAAGTTTTGAAGGTCCAAGACGAACAAAAATCAGCTGATACTTTAGCCGATCAAATAAAAGTTGAAATCGATGAGCAAGATGTTGCCCCAGTTTACAAGTTGATGGCCATTGAAAACGTGAAAATTACGCCTAGTCCATTCTGGCTACAAACGACATTGATGAAGGCGGGAATTCGTCCTATTAATAATGTAGTGGATGTTACTAATTACATTATGTTGAAATATGGACAACCTCTTCATGCCTATGATTTGGACCAACTTAAAGGTCAAATAATTTCAGTTGCTCCAGCGGGTGAAAATGTTAAATTTACTACTTTAGATGATGAAAAACGTGATTTGCGTCCAGAAGACCTTGTAATCACAGCTGATGGGACCCCGATTGCAATGGCTGGTGTGATGGGTGGAATGGCTACAGAAGTTAGTGATCAAACTCAAAATATTGTTATTGAAGCAGCAATTTTTGACCCAATTAAAATCCGTAAAACTGCTCGTTACCATAATCTACATAGCGAAGCTGCAATGCGTTTTGAACGTGGTATTGACTATAGTTCACTTGATGATGCATTAAACGAAGCAGCCAGCTTAGTAGCTGATTTTAGTCAAGGGAAAGTAATGAGCGGGGTAGTTGTTGGCAATGATACTAAACTTAATCCTGAATCAATTACAATCGCTTTAGCTCGTATTAACAAAATTTTAGGTACGTCACTTACTAGTGAAGAAGTCGTAGCTATTTTTGATCGACTTGGATTTAGTACAGAATTAGATGCTACAAAGCAGACCTTCAAGGTAACTGTTCCCGTTCGTCGTTGGGACATTCATATTGAAGCTGACTTGCTAGAGGAAGTTGCTCGAATCTTTGGTTACGACAACTTACCAGTGACATTACCAACTGGTGATCCAACCATTGGACAACTTACTACTGAACAGAAATTGATGCGGGCCTCAAGAACAGTTATGGAAGGCTTAGGGCTTACTCAAGCCATGAGTTATGGACTTACAACCATCGCCAAGAGTCAACAATTTGTGAAGGGTGATCACGAACTAGTGAAGGTCGATTGGCCAATGACAAAGGACCGAGAAGCCTTAAGAATGAATCTAATTAGTGGATTACTTGATGATATTGCTTACAATAAGGCACGTTCAGTGGAAAATGTTGCTCTTTATGAACAAGGGCGAGTTTTCTATGGAAATGGACAAGCACAACCAGAAGAAATTGAACATATTGCAGGAGCAATTACAGGTTCAATGCAGGCTAAGTCTTGGAATGAAAAAGAAAAGCCAGTAACTTTCTTTGATGTTAAGGGAATTGTAGAACAATACCTTAAGAATGTTGCCGTTGCTGGAGAAGTAAGTTATGTTGCAGACCATGATCGTCAGGGGATGCATCCGGGACGCACTGCTGATGTTTTGCTTGATGGAGATGTAATTGGTTTTATTGGTCAAATTCATCCAACCACTGCAGAAGAGTTTAAGATTAAGGAAACTTATGTTTTTGAATTGAATTTAACAAAAATTATTCATGCCGAAAAGAAGTTACAACATTATGACGTAATTTCTAAATATCCTGCAATTACACGAGACATTGCTATTTTAGTTAATAAGGAAGTTTCTAATACAGAAGTTCTAAACGTTATTAATGAAACTAAGCAAAAGAACTTGATAAAAGTTGAATTGTTTGATGTTTATGAAGGTAAGAACCTTGAAAAAGGGATGAAGTCCTTGGCATATCAATTTACTTATCAAGATACAAATGATACTTTGCAAGAAGATGCTATCAATGATGAATTTTCTAAGGTAATTAAAAACCTGGAAGAGAAATTAAATGTAACCGTTAGATAACCGTATTAAATCTATGTTACTTTAATGCGAAGTTAAAGATAGTTATTGTATAATTACCATTATTGTAAATGATAGGAGAAATGATCTTGGATAATAACAATGATTCGAATCAAAGACATAGTCGTGTACAGAGTAACTATAAACGACAAAAAAACGGTCACAACATTATTAAATGGGTGATTGGTATCTTAGTTGCTGTTGTTTTAATCACTACGTTTATGGGATACCGCTATTACAGCACTTCCCTACAACCTTTAGACGCGAAGAGCAATAAACAAATTGAAATTAATATTCCGGTTGGAACAACTTCACGAGGAGTGGGCTCGATCCTGGAGGATAAACATGTCGTTAAGAGTGGTGCAGTATTCAATTACTACACTAAGTCTAAGAAAATCAATAACTTCCAAGCGGGTTATTATGTTTTAAAACCATCGATGACTTTAAAACAAATCGCTAAAAAACTTGAAAAGGGTGGAGCAGCAGAGCCAATTGCCTTGAACGGTCCACGCGTATTAATCAAGGAAGGCGAAAATATTGATCAAATTGCTAATTCGATGAAATCTTCGAAGTACTTTAAGAAGTCCGATTTCTTGAAATTAATGAAAGATGAGGACTTTATAAAGAGTCTAGCTAAGCAATATCCTAAATTATTGGGATCGGCGATGAAGGCTCAAAATGTGCGCTATCGATTAGAAGGATACTTATTCCCAGCTAGTTATGCAATTGATAAAAATACCAAACTAAAAGATGTCATTACGCAAATGGTTGCTAAAGAGGATGCTGTTTTACAACCTTATTATTCTAAGATTAAATCAGATGGTTTAACCGTTCAGGAAACTTTGAGTGTAGCGTCACTAGTTGAAATGGAAGGTAGTAAATCTAGCGATCGCTCTAAGATTGCAGGGGTCTTCTTAAATCGTATCAAGCAAGGTGAAACATTAGGATCTGATGTTTCAACACGTTATGCAGTTAAAAAATCCGCAACAGAAGACTTAACTCAATCCGATTTAGCAAGTACTAACCCATATAACACTCGGGTGAATACTGGATTTATGCCAGGACCAGTTGATAATCCTGGTGAAGATTCTATTCTATCCGTGGTTAATGCTGATACTAAAGACGGATATCTATTCTTCTTTGCAGTTACAAAAAATGTATCTGGTTCAAAACATAAAGTTGGAGACGTCTTGTTCTACAAAGACATTACTTCATTTAACGAAGCAGTTGCGAAGTACAATCCAGAAGGTAAATAGTGAGGAATTAAGCTTATGAGTACAAAGAACAGCCCAATAATTATTGGGGTAACCGGGGGATCCGGTAGTGGAAAAACAACTGTTAGTCAAAAAATTCTTGAAGAATTACATGGTCATTCGATTTCTATCATTCAACAAGATTCGTATTACAAAGATCAAGCTGAAAAAACGATGGAAGAACGCCGGGCGGTTAATTACGACCATCCACTGGCCTTTGATGCCGACCTTTTATATGAACATTTAAAAATGTTGAAAAACAACCAAAAAATCGAAGTTCCTATTTATGATTATAAAATTTCGACGCGAAGTTCAGAAGTTATTGAACAAGACCCAACCGACGTGATTATCCTTGAGGGGATTTTAATCCTAGCAGATGAGCGAATTCGTGATATGTTAGACATTAAGGTTTACGTTGATACTGATGATGATATTAGAATTATTCGTCGTATTCGTCGCGATATGGAACAACGTGCACGAACATTAGATTCAATCATTAATCAATATTTAACGGGTGTTAAACCCATGTACCACCAATTTATTGAGCCAACCAAGCGCTATGCTGATGTGATTGTTCCTGAAGGTGGAAAAAACAGTGTGGCGATTGATTTATTGGTTACAAAAGTTCGCGATATTCTATCAGAAGATGGGCGCGATGAGAGTTTTAATAAATAATTTTGAGGTGTAAAAATGGCAGATGAAAAAACTTATCCAATGACTTTGGATGGAAAAGCTAAGTTAGAAGAAGAACTAGAAACTTTAAAAACAAAGACTCGTCCACAAGTTATCGAACGTATTAAAATCGCTAGAAGCTTTGGCGATCTATCTGAAAATTCAGAATATGAATCAGCTAAAGATGAGCAAAGCATGGTAGAAAGCCGAATCAATACGGTTGAACATATGCTCCACTATGCACAAATCATTGATAATGATGATATTGCTGGTGATGAAGTTTCTTTAGGCCGAGTGGTTGAATTTAAAGAGCTTCCTGATGAAGAACCAGAAGAATATACGATCGTTGGGGCTGCAGAAGCCGACCCTATGACTGGTAAAATTTCAAACGATTCACCAATTGCTAAAGCTCTTTTAGGTAAAAAAGTTGGCGATGAAGTTTCAATCGCTACTCCCGGTGGAGATATGAAAGTTAAAATCCTAACCGTTAAAAATGCTTAAAAACTAATCATATTAAAAAAAGCTTTTCACTTCTTATGAGTGAAAAGCTTTTTTTGTTGGAGCAAGACGAGCATTAGAAAACCAATTATGGTAATAGACATACCTAGCATAAAGAATGGTGGTATATAAGTAAACTTGATTTGATGTTTGCCAGAAGTTAATTTTACGTTGCTTCCTAAGAAGTAATTACCGACTTTAGAAGTAGGAATCGTTTTACCATCAATTTTAATGTGCCATCCCGAACTGTAAGGGATGGAAGTGAATAAGTAGGGTTTATCAGAATTAACGTTTAAATTGCCTGTGACTACGTTCCCAGCGTTTTTCACCTGCGTTAGACTATTTGTCTTAGCAGCTTGGTAATCTTGCTTAAATGTGCCGTAATGAAGCTCAGCGACACTAAAATCAGATAAAAGTAAACTTTGCTTCTTTAAAACAATTTGAATACGAACTTTTTTGCCTTTCATCTGATCTGCAATCGATAAAACAATTGGTTGGTCATAATCAAGGTCTTCAGTAATTCGTTGGTTGTTAACGAAGATATCCGCATTATCATGTGAAAGTTGTGATCCGGCGGTAATATAAATTGGATTATTATTTTTTGGCTCATATTCAAAAGTTACCGTGGCAGCCTTATTAAGTTTCTGTTTAGTTAACAGACCATTTTTAATATTAGGCGTGGAAGTAACATTTGAAAAGTAAATTTGGGCCTGGTTAGTAATGTCTGTAAATAAATTTTGAGAATGATTACTGATTTTTTTGAGTAAATTAGATTGATATTGCAAAGGATTTCCAATTTTTTTGGTATTACTTACCGGATGAGTAGTAGTAAGACCTAATGGAAGGGCATATTGATTTAAGTAGTTATCAGCATATTTAGTGTTACCAATCTGATGATACCTTTTTAAAACATCGTGCCGAACACTTTTAGTTGAAAAAGGATTATGGTCAGTTTCGTTATTTACAAATGACCAATACTTGAAGTTCAGAAGGGCATCAGAGATCAAGGTTCCGTTCATATAGGTCACATTTCCGGAAGTTGTAGGTTGGCCCAGAGCACTCATCATATCAAGCATATTAGTTTCTAGGTTAGAGTTAAAACTTGATCCACTATTGAAACCTAATTGAATTGGATCATTTTTAGTCCTAGAGTAATTTGTACCAATCCTCGAAAAATGATGACCTTGGTCTTTAATCTGGTCGATTGCATTGCGAGCTGCTGAGCTATATTGAGCAAATTCGGTTTGGCTAACATAACTTATACGATTCAACGACCAGATAGCATTGACAGATAAATCTAGGGCCATAAAACAAACTAAAATTGGCGTGAGCCCCGGATTAAAGTCTTTAGCTTGGAAGCCAACCCAAAAGACAAGCGCTGCAATAAAGATAATAACTCCAAATTGAATTTGATTCTCGGTCATAAAGTCGCTAATTTTTGGTAAATTTTTAGTTGATATATAAGCAACAAGACTAATGAGTGCTAAACCAGCGATGACGGGTTTTAAAAGTGCTTCTTGGATGGGATGTAATAGTCCTTCAAAAGCTAAAGTAAGAACCCAGAAACTAAAAATGAAACTAAAACGATATGCATACCACCATGGAAATTGCATGGCATGCCAGAATAAGTTTAATGGGGTGAAACAGAAAGAAAGTAAGAAAAAAGCAGTTATTAATAGAGCTCCAAGTCGTCTTTTTAAACCAATATTTTTATTGAAAAAGTAGGCGACAAAAGCCATTAACACAAACATTCCCACGTAAATATTTGGTAGACCATCAGACATTTGCTTAAAACTGAATGTCCCCGGCATTAATTTAGTTAACATTTTAAGTGGTGTGTAAGCAAAAGACCATTTAATTGAGTTTTCTGTATACTGTGCTTTACCATGGAGGAGAGCCCATAACGTCGGCATCCAAGCAATGGCGGAAAAAACTAGAACGTAAATCCAAGATTGAACATAGTGAAAAATCTTTTTCCATGATAACGGCGAAGCTCGCCATAGAAAGTAAATTAAGGTGAAAATACCAATCATATAAGCAAAGTAATAATTTATAATGACCATTAAGCTCATCGTCGTTACAAAAATTTTAATCTGATTTTGATCAATTAGAGCATCCAAACCAAGAATAATTAAGGGTAATAAGATGGAAGCATCTAGCCAAAAAAGGTTAAGTTGATTGGCGATGGAAAAAGCCATCAAACTATAGGCAGTAGCAAAACCAACAACACTAGCTCGCGGAGTGGTGATTTTATTTTTTTGAGCAAGATGCTGCAAGTAAATAGCAGATGTTAGTCCAGCTAAAGCGTATTTTAGTACAGTTATTACTAGGATTCCGGAAGTGATACTCTCTTTTTTAAAAAACAAAAGCAGCAAATTGGTTGGACTGAAAAGATAATAAGCCCAAGTACCAAACATATCTCCACCTAAACCATTGGAAAAAGAATAGAAAAACTGACCAGGATGACTGATAAGTGTACTGCGGAAATATTCATAGAACGCGACATATTGCTGTCCCATATCGACAGTTAATAGACTAGATGTTCCAAATGGAGCAAATCCGCGATAAACGAAGTATGCTAGCATAATGCAAGCGGGGATACATCCACTTAAAATTAAATTCTGATGTTTCTTAATAAAATCCATTAAAATCCCAACCTTTAAATTGATAATAATAGAATAGCACAAAACATGCTTAAGACTTTGTTAATACTATTAGTACACCGATATATTTTCTGGTAGAATGAACGAAGTGATCTAAAAGGAGCAACATAAATAATGAAAAATCCTAAAAAAATTAGGCGACCAAAAAGTGAATTACCATTTCGATTGAATTTGATCTTTTTTGTTGTCTTTGCGTTATTACTACTGTTAGTTGGACAATTAGGGTATTTACAAATTTTGTATGGCTCGAAGTTGCAAGCAGTCGTAAATCGAACTGATAACACCGTTGAAACCAATAATGTTCAGCGGGGGGTGATTTACGATTCTACTGGAAAGGTTTTAGTAGGAAATACTGCGCATCAGGCTATTTCATATACCAAGGGTGCCAACGTAATGGCTCAAGACATGTTCAATATTGCTAATACACTTGGAAAATATCTTGAAGCCAATGATACAGAGTTGAGTCGAACAGATATTGCGAATTACTTGCTGGCAGATTCTAAAAATAGTAAATACTACGAAAAGAAAATTACTAATCGTGAAAATTTGAGTAGTAAGGCAGTTCAGGAAAAAGAAATTGACTATATCAAAAATTCGGATATTAAGTTAAGTTCAAAGGAAGAAAATGCTGCTCGAATTTTTAAAATTATGAATGGAGCTTACCAACTTTCTACGGTTTATATTAAGGAAACGGATGTTTCTAGTAAGGAGCTATCTGAGATTGGTGAACACCTTTCTGAGATGCCTGGGGTCAAAATTTCAACAAGTTGGACTCGTAGCTATCCAGAGGGGAATGACATTAAGTCCCTAGCAGGAACGGTAAGTAGTTCCAAAACTGGTCTACCTAGTGATGAAGTTAACACTTTATTAGCTGAAGGCTATGCTCGTAATGATAGCGTTGGACAAAGTTATCTCGAAAAACAGTATGAATCAGTTTTAAAGGGAACCAAATCGCAGACTGCCATTCAAGTTAGCTCGGGAGGACAGATTGTTAAGAAAGTTCAACAATATGCTGGTAAAAAAGGTGATAATCTTGTTTTAACGATTAACTCCAAGTTCCAAGAAGAAGTCCAAAAAATTATGAAAGAGGCCTCAAAAAACGCTGGTGGACAATCAACTGGTGGTTATGCAGTGGTAATGAATCCTAAAACAGGAGCAGTGATTGCGCTTGCTGGTGCTGACCGAAATCCTTCAACAGGTAAGATGACAGATAATGTCTTAGGAACAATTAATGAACCAATTGTAATGGGTTCCGTGGTTAAGGGGGCAACAATTTCTGGAGCTTTGATGGACGGGGTTATTACTCCTAGCAATAATACCTTGATTGATGAACCAATTAAGGTGGCTGGAACAGGATCAAAGAGTTCTTGGTTTAATAGTACTGGTAGTGCAAATATGTCAGTTGACGCTTCGAGAGCGTTAGAAGTTTCTTCTAACTCATATATGATGCAATTAGCCATGAAAGAAGGAGGGTTTAAGTACTCCTCAGGGGCATCCTTGTCAGGGATGAATCCTAATGTCTTTAACAAATTGCGTGGATATTTTGAGCAATTTGGTCTAGGTACTAAAACAGGCATTGACCTTCCTGGTGAATCTTCTGGGTTTAAAGGACCTACTGGCTCTGCTAATATTGGTAAAGCGCTCGATTTATCTTTTGGTAATTATGATGCTTATACAACCATTCAAGTTGCGCAATACATGTCAACCATTGCAAATGGTGGTTATCGTGTTGCTCCACATGTGGTTGAACAAATTAGAAGTAGTAAACAAAATGGAAAAATGGGAGCAGTCCAAAAGACCGTTTCACCAACTGTTTTAAATCAAGTTGATATGACTTCTGCACAGAGAAAATTAGTTACAGATGGGTTATATGACGTGGTTCATGGAAGTAATAAATATAAGACCGGTGGGCCACTAGCTGGTATTTCTCCCGGAATTTCTGCTAAAACTGGTACAGCTCAGACGACAACCAATGGGAAAACAACAGTAACGTTGTCATTAGCTTCTTATGCTCCATCTAATGATCCTCAAGTGGTTGTTGCGCTAGCTTTGCCAGGATTAAGTACAAATGCTGGATCGGATAATATGACGGCTGCTAAGAAGATCTATGCGGCATATTGGAAATATGTCCAATCCAAATCAACCCTTACTAATCCAACTAAAGCAACCTCTGAAACCGCTGCTCAGAACTTGAATTCCAATTAATCGCAATTGGTTCTGGAAAATTTTTCAGAATAGTGGTAACATGTACAATGCTAGTGGATTTTCGAATTCAAATATATATATTAATGGAGGTCATTCCAATGCGTGTACACATTACTTTAGAATGTACTGAATGCCATAACCGTCAATACTTATCAAACAAGAACAAACGTAACAATCCGGATCGTTTGGAACTAAACAAGTATTGCCCTCGTGAACGCAAAGTTACATTACACAAGGAAACAAAATAATCGTAATTAAGGCTGGAAGACTGCAATTTGCTGTCGCTTCTAGCTTTTTTTATATATTTAAATGTAACTATGGGGGGATAAAATGAATAAAAATATCTTTAGGCAAACTCAAATTAAACGCTTAAATCAAATTGATATAACGTCTAAAAGAGCTAAAGAGGCGTTAATTTTAGAAAGTTTTTTCGATCAACATGAAGTAAAAAATGCTCGAAAATTAGCGATAACCATGAGTCACGGCTTTGAGCTAGACACAGCACCCATCATTCAACGGCTAATTGAAAATGGTAAATGTGTCTATGTCCCACGGACCTTGCCAGAACGACAGATGGAGTTCGTCGAATATAATTTAAATACACCCATGCAACCAAAGTTCCAAGGAATTTTAGAACCAGTAGGGGGGAACGTGGTTCGTCCCGAAGCATTGGATCTAATAATTGTCCCTGGTCTAGCTTATGAAGTTTCGAATGGTTATCGGTTGGGATTTGGGGGAGGATATTACGATCGTTACTTGAAAAAAACGCCAGCCTCGAAAATAGTTTTAGCTTTTTCAGAACAAATTTATTCAGACCCTCAGTGGGATGTAGAACCTTTTGATGTACCATTAGAAAAAATTATTACAGAAGAAGGGGTTCAATTTGAACGTTAGATGATTCGGTTTGAAAAGGAAGGTTCTTAATGAGTGATCAAAAACAGCTTTTAAAGCGTCTGTACGAAGGCCCATTCGTTACACAAACAATCGTGGGAATTAATATTTTAGTTTTTCTTTGGTTGACGCTAATCGGCGGAAGCACGAATATTTCAGTCCTAGTTACCCACGGTGCTTTGGTACCGGTGCTGGTACAAAACGGTCAGGGACTGTGGACAATATTTACATCGATGTTTATTCATATTGGATTTGAACATATCTTGTTTAATATGATTGCGTTATACTTTATTGGTAGGCTTTTGGAACGAATGATTGGTCATTGGAAATTTGTATTAATATATATTTTTTCGGGACTTTTTGCTAATTTAGCAAGTTTGGCTCTCTCAAACCCTAATAGTATTTCTGCTGGTGCAAGTGGGGCTATTTTTGGGATTATCGGTGTATGGCTGATGATGGCAGAACAGTATCGAGAGTACCCCGCATTAATCGATATGGGTAAACAAATGCTATTATTTAGCGTTTTGGGCTTGATAAGTGGACTGTTGGGTACTAACATGAATATTATTGCGCATTTAGGTGGTTTAGTTGCTGGATTTTTAATAGCGTATGTAATCGGATTCCCTAAATTTGGTAAGGTTCCAACTTGGAAACGTATTGGTAGTACAATTTTAATCGTTCTTATGATGATAGCGTTTTGTAAATTAGCGTTTACATCATAACAATAATCTGGTAAATTAGTTGAGATGGTATTATGAAAACACTTTATGATGTGCAACAACTTTTAAAGCAATTCGGAATATTTGTTTACGTTGGAAAACGTAAATGGGATATTGAATTGATGAGTATTGAATTGAAAAATTTGTACAAAGCAGGAGTCGTCGATAAACCGACTTATGTTAAAGCTCAGTTGGTTTTACGACATGAGCATCATATTGAAGAGGTTAGAGATAACCAACAAAAATAATGGAGGGTTTCGAAGTAATGGAACGTAAATTAATCGGTGTCGATCTTGGTGGAACAACAATTAAGTTTGCTATTTTAACTGAAAATGGCGATGTTCAACAAAAATGGAGTGTGGAAACAAATGTTTTAGATGAAGGTTCACACATTGTTCCAGACATTATTGACTCAATCAATCATCATCTTGATTTATATAAGATGACTAAGGATCAATTTATTGGAATCGGGATGGGAACACCGGGAACTGTAAACCGCGAAAATGGTACAGTAATTGGTGCTTTCAACCTGAACTGGAAAGAAACTCAATACGTTAAGGATGCAATTGAAGATGGTACAGGAATCAAGTTTGCCATTGATAACGATGCTAATGTTGCTGGTCTAGGTGAACGTTGGAAGGGTGCTGGAGAAAACGGCGAAGATGTTTCTTTCGTTACTCTTGGTACCGGTATCGGTGGCGGTTTGATTGCTGGTGGACAATTGCTTCATGGTTTAGCTGGAGCTGCTGGTGAAATCGGACATGTTACGGTTGATCCTGAAGGTTACCTATGTACATGTGGTAAGCGTGGATGTCTTGAACAATATGCCAGTGCTACAGGTGTTGTTCATGTAGCCCGCGACATGGCGGAAGAATTTTCTGGCGATTCAGAACTTAAACGTGAAACTGATGACGGACAAGATATTACTTCTAAATTAGTTTTCGACCTTGCAAAGAAGGGTGACGTTTTAGCTCTTCGCGTTGTTGATCGGGTCTGCAGTCTCCTAGGACTTGCTTTAGGTAACTTGGCTAATACTTTAAACCCTGAAAGCATTGTTATCGGTGGCGGAGTTTCAGCAGCTGGTGATTTCTTATTAGAACGTGTCCGTAATTATTACGAACAATATGCATTCTCAACTGTTCGTTCTTCAACCCAATTAAAATTAGCTCGCTTAGGAAATGACGCTGGTGTAATCGGTGCCGCTTCATTAGCTCGTGTATTTGCATAAATAAAACAAAAATTTTGGAGATGAGAGAAACATGGCTGTTGCTGCTGCAAAATATACAACCGGATTTTGGATAAATACAATCGTGATCATCCTTATCATTGCATATCTAGTTTATCAACTTTACTTATACTGGAAACGTGGTAAGATTTCGACTCAATTAGATGATGATGAATTTCGAGCTGGAATGCGTAAAGCACAAGTGATTGATGTTAGAGAAAAGAAGGAATTTGATGCAGGTCATATTCTTGGTGCTAGAAATATTCCGTATTCGCAAATGAAAAACAGAACCCAAGAATTGCGTTCTGATTTACCGGTTTATTTATACGATCAAGGACGTACTTTTAGTGGACGTGCAGCAATGCTTCTATCCAAAAAAGGTTTCACCCAACTCTACATTTTAAAAAATGGATATCAACGTTGGACTGGAAAAACTAAAAAGACTAAATATTAAAAAGAGATTGGGTTAAAATAGAATTAATCCAACCTCTTTTTTATTTGTGTAGGTTAGCCATTATGTGCAGAGTGCTGTTTACGGTGCGCACGACGACGATTTTCTTCGGTGCGTTCGACTTGTTCTTCAACAGGTTCAACTACGACTTTATGAAAAGCGAAGAGTGCCCCAGCAATTGCACCAAGTGTTGAGATTGTTCCAAATAGAAAACCTTTTACAAATTTACCCATCTTATTCAGCTCCTTACTTATGATTACCTTAATTATGCGCTGAATTGATTTAAAATGCCAGAAATAGATATAGGAGAACGATATGATTACTCAAATTATTGCCCACCGTGGAAGTAAAGGCGTGCGACCAGAAAACACAATAGTGGCTTTTAATAAAGCTATTGACGAAGGCGCTGATGGAATTGAGACTGATGTTCACTTGTCTAAAGATGGGAAGTTAGTCATTATTCATGATGAAACTGTTAATCGGACCACAGATGGAGAAGGCCGCATTTTTGATAAAACCTTAGCTGAAATTAAGAAATTAGATGCGGGAGCATATTTCAGTGAAAAGTATGTTAACGAACGCATTCCAACGCTCCAGGAAGTGGTTGATTTATTAATTCAAAGAAAATATCATGGTATTTTTAACCTAGAATTGAAAACAGATAAAATTAAATATCCAGGAATTGAACAAAAGGTTTATGAAGTTCTTAAGGGTGAAGATTTCCCATTCCATTTGGTATATTCCAGTTTTAATCCGAAATCGATTAGCGTGTTACATCAATTACAACCAGAAGTTGAAGCTGCTAGCTTATTTAAAATTAATACGAAAGCAGCTCGCCGATTCAGTAGAAGAAGAATTATTCAAGAGTGGCACCCAAGTATCGCATGGGTGCGTAGTCATCGATTTTTCTTACCTCACGTCCAATTGCGGCCATGGACAGTCAATTCTGAAGATGATATCAAGTACTGCTTTAAAAAGAATTTTAAGGGGATTATCACGGACTATCCAACAAGAGCTTTAAAAATTAGAAAAAAGATGCAGGGAGAATAATATGGAAAAAGTTTTAGCGATTGTTGGTCCAACTGCAGTCGGAAAAACCAACCTGTCGATTGATATTGCAAAAAAATTTAATGGAGAGATCATCTCTGGGGATTCGATGCAAGTCTATCAAAAATTAGATATTGGCACGGCAAAAGTTACCATAGAGGAAATGCAAGGAATCCCACACCATTTGATTGATACCAAGACTATCCATGATCGCTTTTCAGCTGCTGATTTTAAAGAAACAGCTCAAAAATTGATTAGTGAAATTAGTCAGCGAGGTAAGCTACCAATTGTGGTTGGTGGAACCGGTTTTTACCTACAGGCTCTATTAAGAGATTTGGAGTTAGGAGGTAGCAATGAGGATCGAAATCAAATTGAAGCGATCCGTACAGAGTTAAATCAAAAAGAAAATGATGAACTATTATCGATACTAAAAACAATCGATTTAGCAACTTACGAAAATATTGATCGAAAGAACCGGCGACGAATTATTCGAGCAATTGAAGTTTTTAAAGTGTCAGGCCAAAAGATGTCAGAACAGCAAATGCAACCGACGGCGGTTTATGATGACCTACTAATTGGCTTAAATACAGAACGCTCTATCTTATATCAACGTATCAACCATCGGGTAAACACGATGTTAGACGCTGGACTTGAAAATGAAGCACGCTGGTTGTTTGACGAAACTAAGGTACCACAAGCCAACAAGGGGATTGGATATCGAGAGTGGCAAGGTTATTTTGAAAATGAGAAGACTTTATCAGAAACCATTGAGCTAATACAAAAGGATTCTAGACACTATGCTAAACGTCAACTTACATGGTTTAGAAATAAGATGGATGTAAATTGGTATGATATTATCCAAAATCCACAAGAGCAAGCAAAGATATATATAAAAATTGAAAACTGGTTAGGTGTTAAAAATGAATTGGAAAGATGATTTTAAACCGGAAGTAAAAAGAATCGTTGAAGAGGTTGAAAAACAAATTCAACCACGACTAAGTGAGATTGATGATCAAGTAACTTTTAATCAACGGAAAGTATTAGAAGCCTTTCAAAAGGAAAGAATTTCCGAAGAAAATTTAAATGGAGCGACTGGATACGGTTATAACGATATGGGAAGAGACGCTCTAGACCGAGTTTATGCTGATGTTTTTAAGACAGAAGATGCGTTGGTCCGGCCACAATTTGTTTCTGGGACTCACACAATTAGTTCGGCCTATTTTGGAATGTTGCGTCCTGGAGATAAGTTATTATACTTAACGGGGATGCCTTATGATACGATTCAAGAAGTGATTGGCGTCACTGGTAAAGCAGGAATGGGTTCATTGAAAGACTTTAAAATTGATTTCGATTACGTCCCTTTGTTAGAAAATGGAAAAGTTGATTTTAAAGCTGCCAAGACTAAGTTGACGGATCAAGTTAAAGTAGTAGCAATTCAACGTTCAAGAGGTTACTCTAGTCGTTCTAGTTTTACCGTTGATGAAATTAAAGTGATGGTAGATCATGTTCGGGAGATTTTACCCAATGCTATTATTTTTGTTGATAATTGCTATGGTGAATTTTCAGAAATAGTGGAACCAACTGAAGTAGGCGTTGATGTCATGGTAGGTTCATTAATTAAAAATGCTGGGGGTGGAATCGCCCATACTGGTGGATACGTTGTTGGAAAGCAAAAATTAATCGAGATGATTGCTAATCGTTTAACTAATGTTGGTGCAGGTAAGGAAGAGGGAGCTACCCTAGAAAATCTTCGCAGAATGTATCAAGGCTTTTTCATGGCCCCTGAGGTTACGGGATCAGCAATTAAAGGCGCTATTTTTGAGAGCGCAATTTTAGAAAAGTGTAATTTACAAGTTGATCCTAAATGGAATGATCCACGGACGGATTTGATTCAAACAATTAACTTTGGTGAACCAGATTCAATGATTCGCTTTGCTAAGCAAGTACAAAAAAATTCACCAATTGATTCATATGTTGATCCAGAGCCATCTCAAATGGCTGGATATGAAGATAAAGTTATTATGGCAGCGGGTACCTTTGTTCAAGGAGCCAGCATTGAATTTTCTGCTGACGGACCAATTCGCCCACCATATACACTGTATTTACAAGGTGGTCTAACTTATTCACACGTAAAAATTGCAATCACTAAAGCCGTTGAAGAAACGTTCTTTAACTGATGTTAGAAAATGTAACATCAGCTATTGACGTAGCTATCATTGACTGTTAAACTTAGTTCAATATTAAAGGAGTTATTGGTATGAGTGAAAAAGAGCTTCGTCGCTCGATGGCTGTTTTACCGATTGGTACAGTTATGAAGTTAACATCTCTTACTGCTCGACAGATTCGATACTATGAAGAAAACGAGTTAGTTTTTCCAGATCGAAGTGAAGGAAATCGACGTTTGTTTTCGTTGAACGATATTGATCGATTGCTTGAGATTAAAGATTTTATTGCAGAAGGTTTGAATATTGCTGATATCAAGCAACGCTTTGAGCAACGAAAAGAAGAACTGAAACGCTCCATTTCGGATACTCAAATGCGGAAAATCTTAAGAGAAGAATTACTTCAAACTGGAAGGCTATCGGATGATTCTGGCCCAGTCTTTCCAATTAAACGAGTTTAGTATAAAAAAATAAAGTGGGGCGTTACATACAGTTATGGCAAAGAAAAATTATTCGCAAGCAGATATTCGTCAGATGGCAAAGGATGAAAATGTACGTTTTCTCCGATTAATGTTTACAGATCTTTTTGGAATAATTAAGAACGTTGAAGTACCAATTAGTCAATTGGACAAACTATTAGATAATAAATTGATGTTTGATGGTTCCTCAATTGACGGGTTTGTTCGGATTGAAGAAAGTGACATGTATTTATACCCAGATCTTTCTACTTGGATGGTTTTCCCATGGGGAAGCGAACATGGCAAGGTGGCTCGCATTATTTGTGAAGTATACTCAAATGATCGTAAACCATTCGTGGGTGATCCACGTAACAATTTAATTCGAGTACTCCAAGAGATGAAGGATGCAGGATTTACTGATTTTAATATCGGACCTGAACCTGAGTTTTTCTTGTTGAAATTAGATGAAAATGGCAAACCAACCACTAATTTAAATGATAAAGGTAGTTACTTTGATTTAGCTCCTGTTGATTTAGGTGAAAATTGCCGTCGTGATATTGTTTTGGAACTTGAAAATATGGGCTTTGATGTTGAAGCTTCTCATCATGAAGTTGCTCCAGGACAACACGAAATTGACTTTAAATACGCCGATGCTTTGACCGCTGCCGATAACATTCAAACCTTTAAGTTGGTTGTTAAGACAGTTGCCCGTAAATATAACCTGCATGCTACATTTATGCCTAAACCTATGGATGGAATCAATGGTTCAGGGATGCATTTAAACATGTCACTTTTCAATAAGGAAGGCAATGCTTTCTATGACGAAAAGGGTGACTTACAACTTTCTCAAAATGCTTACTGGTTCCTTGGTGGACTATTGAAGCATGCTCGTAGTTATACGGCCGTATGTAACCCAATTGTTAACTCGTACAAACGTTTAGTTCCTGGATATGAAGCTCCAGTATACGTTGCTTGGTCAGGTTCAAACCGTTCACCACTTATTCGCGTTCCTTCAAGTAAGGGACTCTCAACTCGTTTTGAAGTTCGAAGCGTCGATCCAGCTGCTAACCCATACTTAGCAATTGCATCAGTATTGGAAGCAGGCTTAGATGGCATTAGAAACAAGATTGAACCAGAAGATTCCGTTGATCGTAATATCTATCGAATGAACATTCAAGAACGTAATGAAGAGCATATTACAGATCTACCTTCAACATTACACAATGCTTTGAAGGAATTCCAAAATGATGATGTAATGCGTAAGGCATTAGGAGATCACATTTTCCAAAGCTTCCTCGAAGCTAAGAAGTTAGAATGGGCTTCTTACCGTCAAGAAGTGACACAATGGGAACGTGATCAATATCTCGAAATGTTCTAGACAAATATCTATAATAAGAGTTATAACACGGTTAATCGTGTTGTAACTCTTTTTTTGTGAAGAATGTTTAAATTTATTGTCGAATTCCTTTATTTATTTGAAATTTTTTTGTAACATTAGAGACAGAACGATAGAATGGAGCGATATCATGGCAGATGAACGTATGAATCACGAAGAATCCAGTCGGGATATTTTAATCTCGCAACTGAAAAACAAGGATCAATACATAAACGAATTGGCGGAAGCAATTGATCAGCACAACGATTTGCGCATTTATCAATTGCTAGGACCTTTGCGCTATCGGGATGAAATTAACGATGCTTTCAACTTGGAATTTGGAGAATATCCATTTGAGTTAGTAAAGGATCAAAGACAAGAATTAGCACATTTCTTGAGTGATAATTTGATTGATTATTTAATCGAAAAATTTCCATTTTTCTATTACCGCGAAGTTGAAAAGGGACAATTTAAAGTCTTCTTTGGTAATTGGTGGGATCGCCGTGAAATCGGGACACTTGATGCATTGAATGTTGAATACACACTAGACGAAGAAAAACTTGAAAAGCTTGAAAAAGCATTGAATATTGATGAAGCGGGTAAAACTTTAAACTCAGACCAAATCAACCAATTATCAGCTAAAAATGTTGAGTTACAAAAAGTGGTTACCGCTCAAACTGAACTTGAAGATAAACAAAAAGAATTGATGGAACGTCAAAATAACTTGTCAGATAAGGGCGGTTTATTTGAATCAAATAAGATTAAAGAAGAACGCCAACAAATTAAGGAAGAACTTGCTAAGATCGCTGAAGAAGAAGAACAAGCGGCTAAGGCTCCTGAACAAATTCGTAATAATCAAAAGCAAATTTTAGTTCTTTCCAAGGAAGATACCACGCTCAGTTTTGAAATTGAGGCTTTAAAGAAGAGTTTCACGAGTTATAGTGAGTTCCGTGAAACTGCCGACCAACTGTATAAAAATTATCTCAGTAGCCTATTAGACGAAGGGCAGGTAAAGTCTAATGGATAACACAATCAATGAAGATAAAAAAAGAGCAACATTATCCGACAAGTTGCTGAAAGTACAATCTGATTTGGATGCTGGATTAAGCAAAGGTCGTAGTTTCGCAGAATTATTTCGTACTTTAACAACTACAGATGATAATGTCGAGTTATTGGATGCTGCAAAAAAACTTTATGCGTTCGTAGTTGATAGCGATGCAGTTATTTTTCCTCAGAAATTTGAAGCTAGTGACTATTATTTAATTTTTATGACTCGCTTAATTGAATTAAGTGGTTTAAAAACTAAACTGGGTCTGGAAGTTGAACAAGAAAATAATTACCAAAAACTTTTCCATACTTGGACAGGGACTAGCCAAAAGTTCCGTTTTAAAATGGCAAATAATCAGGCTGAATATGTTGATCAGGCAACGCAACAAACTATTTTTCATTTGAGTTTAGATGAACGGAAAATGAGCTTTAATACTGATACAATTAATAATTTTTATTTTCTAAATCAGCAAGATGACGAAGATAGCTTGGTTGACGAGATTAAGTTATTTACTAAATTTGGCCAAATTTTAGAAGAAGTATACAATTTTGAAGTTGACTTTAATATGTTTGATGCTCGTAATAATAAAGTTTATGAGTTTGATCAAACTAGCTTAAATACAGATATTATTGATGAACTTTTTGTGGATGCTGCTAAAAATGGTTTTACTTTGCTAAATGCTGAGAAACTATTGGGAGCATACCTAAAATTAGATAATCATGTAGTTTTCTCGATTTTTCAAGAGATACCAGCAACCGACCAATGGGCTATTCAAGTTAATGATAAAAGTGAAGAAAAATCATTGTTTGATATCTTGAAGCAGTACGATTTCTTGAACGATTGGTATGTTAGAAATATTGCAGATTTAAAATTAAAAATGTTATTTTAGGTGATTAAGATGGATTGGGCAAAAATGTTGCAAACATCGGTTGCGTTAGACCGTGATATTAGATTTAAACATAACTTGGCCAATAGTATGCAAGACCGGATTCAAGAAGCTTATATATCTTTGGATGTTGAACTTGCAGAAATTGCCAATGCCGCAGAATGGTTCAAGGTATGGAAAACCCATCGTGGTAAACGCGACGGGGAGCTGTCGGTCCATCAGACAGTTTTGAACGAGTTTGTGGATGCTACTGATTTTTTTCTATTGATGGCTAATTTAAATCAATGGAATCATTTGATAGTAATTGAAGATGAAGAAATTGATAAGTATAAGGCGGATTCTCGTACGCCCGACTTATCTCTAATGTATTTAAATATTAAGAAAATGTTATTTTCGGCGTATGCGTATAATCGAAGCACAGATTATGTACATGCTTGGCATCTGTTTATGAAGTTTGGTATTAAAGGCTTAGGATTTACTCCTGAAGAAATTGAGGAAAGCTTTTTTGCTAAAAATAAGGTTAATTACGAGCGTCAAGAAAATAATTACTAATAGGAAATAACAGAAAACCCAAAACCTGCTCTGGTTTTGGGTTTTCTATTAATTAATAAAACCGTAAAATACGGTCAATAATTGAAGATTTGTAGTTAATGCCTCTATTTCTAAAATGGGATTCTTTCAATGAATGAAAAAGGTATAGACAATTAAAGAAGATGGTCTTATGGGCTAGTAAATTGCAAAGCAAAGTTTAAGTTAAGATCATAATGTTTTACTATGGCTGCGAGGTGTGAAATAATTGATACAGAAGCTTACTGTTCACTTCTAAAATTTAAGTTAGCTAAGGAAGTGATAATGAATGACGTATACTGATATTTATGGATTTAAACACGAAAATGCAACAGTTATTAGTAAACAAGACGAATTTCATCGCGTTTTTATTATCGAAGATGAAAAACATCGCCGTTTTGAATGCTTAAAAGAGCATCCTGAGGCTACCCATAAAGGGCCGTCGCATTGGAAACTAGCCAAGCAAGATACACCGCCAGATAATTACTGGGATGTGTTCGACTCGGATGGAAAATAATTAATATAGATAAAAGAAGCTAAATCGTTAAAAATCGGTTTAGCTTCTTTTAGTTTAATGGAGAAATTCTAGCGCTCTAAAGATAATCCCATAAGATGATTTTTTGTTTGAACGTATATACATATTTTGTATTTCGAAATTAATTAAATTGGCCATTAAGATAAGCTTTGGTGGTTATGATGATAAGGCCTAATATAATTAAAATAACACTTAACCAATGCATTGAACGGTTACGATATTCATAGTGAGTAAAGATGAACCCATATCGAATTTTGGTGTTAAATACAGTAATCAAGATTCCTAGCATGAAAATAAAAACACCAATTAAAATAATGATATCCATTTCTAGCAGTGCTCCTAAACTTTTGACTTAATCTAGTAATTATATGTTAGATTTTATTCGATTTTTTAGTCGAAGTCACATTAATTGCTTAGTATAAAGATTTAAAAATAAAAATCACCCAATCTAATTAAAGATTGAGTGATTTTTATGTTGCTTAGTGAGCGTTTGGTGAGCGCTCTTGTTTTAAAAGCCTATACCATAGGGCTTCTAAGCTATATTAATATGATTCGGGAGAGATTCGAACTCTCGACCGTCCGCTTAGAAGGCGGATGCTCTATCCAGCTGAGCTACCGAACCGTACTTAAACAGTATATTTAAAAATGATCGTTCTGTCAATGGAATTATTACAAATAGAGGGATGAAAAAAGTGGATATAAATCGCAATTAACAAAGCAATTTCAACATTATAAATTAAAGAAATTAAACGGGGTTAAACGCTTTAATTAATTTGAATTATTAGGTATTATTAAATTAGAAGTTAACGAATAGAGGGTGGCTTAAATGAAAAAAATTATCTCGGTTTTACTTTCGCTGATGGTAGTAACATTATTTATGAGTGCATGCACCCATAATAAAGTTTATGGCACGGTAGTGGTGTCTCCTGAAAAATACAAGCAAATTTCAGCAGATAAGAAGTTGATTGAGAAGACTATCAGTGGTCTAGAAAAGTTTAATTCTGAAAACCCAGAAACAGAAAAATCAGTGATGAGATCTCTAGATGCTTTGATTAAAAAGGGCCAAAGGAAAATGAACGATAGTGATCGAGTAAAATTTGAGGCACTTTTAGGCGATCATAAAAATGGAGTTAAAGGGATCGTTAAGAAAGCTTACACTCATCAACGGGGTTTTGATGATGACTTGAGTGGTAGGATTAGATCAAATATGTTGAAATCAATTAAATTAATGACGCATGGAATTACTAAAAACGAAAATGATCGAAAAAAAATATATAAACAAGTTTTAGAAGATACTAAAGCAGATAAAAACCTATATAAAATTGGCGGAAATGAATAAAAAATGAGGACAACGAAGTAACATTATTTATATGATGCTTCGTTGTTTTTTGTTGCTTATATTTATGTTAATATACAGTTCTTAATTATTAGAATATTACTAAATGCGGATACATGGGTATTTTTGCACATATTTCAATAAAAGCATAAATTTTAATATATTTTAAGAAATAAAATGCGCGAAAATCGTTCATTTGTAGAGGTTTATACGGTGTCATGGACATTAAGGGTATAATCCGCATGTTATTTAAAAAGTTAGTTTATTGTAAAAAAGTTTCCATTGGATTAAACTCTAAAACGTGAATCAAGCGTTTATAAATGTGAGGTGCTGAATATGAAGGAAGATCCTAGAATTATTAAGACATTAAGTAAATTGCAAAAGGCTTTTGTGATGTTATTGAAGACATATGACGCTGGAGATATTAATGTTAGGCAAATTAGTGATGAAGCTGGGGTAACCCGTGGAGCTTTTTATTCACATTTTTCTGACAAAAAAGAATTTGTTAATTTTACGATTAACGAACTAGTGGGCTCTTTATTTAATTCATCATTAAAGGATTCAGTTGGATTTGTCGATGAGGTTAATCACAAAAATGCTCATGGAACCAATGTACTCTCAGTCTCCAACTTTTTTGATAAAGTTGCAGCAGATTATCAAACGTACACGATTGTATTAGATACGGAAAAATTGCCTCAGTTTACCGAGGTGCTTAAAGAACGTTTGAATTCAGAAATTAAAACTTTTGCTGAATATTACGGCAAAAAGGTAAAGCATGATGGTTTTCCCATTGAAGTTTTAAGCTCATACTATGTAAATGGTCTAATTGGAATGATTAGAATGTGGCTTGATGAAGGAATGGTATACACTTCACATTATATGGCAAATGCGGCCAAGAAAATTTTAGGAACAAAAATTCAAATTGATAGTCAAAATATTGACCTTTCCGATTTTTTCGTAGATTAACATTGACTATTATTTAAATCTACAGTATAGTATTAGCGTTGGTGTGGTCTCCACGCTACAACCGCACAAAGTGAGTTTTAAAGCATAGCACTTACTTTGGCGAGTCTTAGAATTAAGGAGGTGCACGTTGTGTACGCAATTATTAAAACTGGTGGTAAACAACTTAAAGTTGAAGAAGGTCAATCAGTATTCGTTGAAAAGTTAAACGTCGCTGAAGGCGAAAAAGTTACTTTTGATCAAGTTCTTTTTGTAGGTGGCGAATCTACAAAGGTTGGTTCTCCTGTTGTTGAAGGTGCTTCAGTTGCTGGAACTGTTGAAAAACAAGGTAAGCAAAAGAAGATTACTACTTTCAAGTACAAGGCTAAGAAGAACCAACATACAAAGACTGGTCATCGTCAACCATATACAAAAGTTATGATTGATTCAATCAACGCTTAATTTGATTGAAGGTGATGTGGCATGATACAGACTTGTTTTTATAGAGATAAAGATCGGATCAGTGGTTTTAAGATAACTGGTCATGCTGACTCTGGTGAGTATGGACGTGATATCGTATGTGCGGCTGTGTCAGTCTTATCGATAAATACAGTTAACAGTATCGAGCAAATCACTAAGATAATGCCACTAGTTGATTCAGACGATGAAAATGGTGGATTTTTATCTGTTAATGTTCCTGAAAGCAGTGATGTTGATTCGAATCGAATGGCTCAAGTTTTACTTGAGGCACTTGAGATTGGATTAAGGGATATTAGTAAGTCATACAAAGAATATCTAGTAATGAATTAATTTATTCGGAGGTGTAATTAACCATGGAAATGAATCTACAATTCTTCTCTCATCATAAGGGGGGCGGTTCCACTTCTAACGGCCGTGACTCAGCTGGTCGTCGTCTTGGAACAAAGCGTGCTGACGGACAAGCTGCTAAGGCAGGTATGATTATCTACCGTCAACGTGGAACACATATTTACCCTGGTGTAAATGTTGGTCGTGGAAACGATGATACTTTGTTTGCACTTGCAGATGGTGTCGTTCGTTTTGAACGTAAAGGTCGCGACAAGCGTCAAGTTTCTGTATATCCAGTAGCAGATGCTGAATAAGCTTTAAAAAAGCAAATTTCAGGTCGGGACAATAACTTTGTTCCGGCCTTTTTTAATGATTTTCTTGTTAAAAAGAGAATCGATTGATATCATTAGTTCTAGAATTAATTGGAGGAATCTTTTTATGAGTACAATTTCAACATCTGATTTTAAAAATGGTTTAACCATTGAATTTGATGATAATATTTGGCGCATTGTTGAATTTCAACATGTTAAGCCGGGTAAAGGTAGTGCCTTTGTGCGTACTAAGTTGAAAAACTTAAGAAATGGCGCTGTTCAAGAAAAAACTTTCCGTGCCGGCGAAAAAATGGAACAAGCTAATATTGAGACAAAACGTATGCAATATCTATATAATGATGGTGCTAACTACGTTTTCATGGATAACAATACGTATGAACAAGTTGAAATCCCTAATGAACGTCTTGAAGAAGAGAAAAATTATTTAGTTGAAAACATGGAAGTAAGTATCGCATTCTTTGGTACTGAAACACTTGGTGTTGAAGTGCCTAAGAATATTACTTTAAAAGTTACTGCTACAGAACCTGGTATTAAAGGTAATACTGCTAGTGGTGGCTCAAAACCAGCTACAATGGAAACTGGTCTGGTGGTTCAAGTTCCTTTCTTCGTTAATGAGGGAGATGCTCTTAACATCAATACTCAAGATGGTACTTATATTTCACGCGCTTAATTTTTGGAGGCAATATAATGGCAGATACGAAATACTTGGAGTTAAGTAATTCTAGTTCAAAGAGTGGCGGGATTGCGATAGCACCTGATGTTATTGAATCAATTGCAGGAATTACGGTTGATCAAATCGATGGTGTTCACTTAATTGGTAATAATATTTCGAAGGGCTTCAATACAATTTTAGGACGTGATTCCTTGGGATTAGGTACAAAATTAATTGAAGATGATCGTGGCTTAGTCATTAATGTTAGTGTAATGCTTGATTTTGGGGTATCTGTTCCACAAGTTGCTACTAAGATTCAAGATCGAGTTAAGCAACAGATGTTGTTTATGACCGAAATTGTGATTAATGAAGTTAACGTGCAAGTCAACGGAATGATGCCAGATACGACAACATCTGATATTGATCCCGATGATATTTTTTCAGAAAATAATGGTGATAAATAGTGAGTTTAAATCGACATCAAATTCGAGAGAGCGCCTTTAAGATTATCTTTGCTAAAAGTGCTAATCCAGACGCTGATCTAAGCGAATTGCAAGATCAAGTTTTAGAAGAATTTCATGAGACAGAAGCTCCCGATCAATTCTTAAAAGATTTGGTTATGGGAGTTAGCTTAAATCTTGAAGCTATTAATGAAACGATTAGTGGAGAGTTGAAAAAGGGATGGACAGTAAAACGGTTAGAAAGTCCTGACCGCGTTATATTACAGATGGGTACTTATGAAATTAAGTACACTGAAACACCAGATAAAGTTGCGATTAATGAAGCTTTGGAGTTAGCTAAGAAGTATACTGATGAAGACGCTCGTAAATTTATCAATGGAGTTTTATCTAATATCGCAAAATAATTAAAAAATGGTTGTGAATATCACTTGATATTTACAACCATTTTTAATTTGTTTAAGATTTAAAAAGAAAATGCATCTTATGATATGATTTAAGATGGATAAATATTTGAAACGGAGGAGTAATAATGAGCCAAATTATTGATGGAAAAACTTTAGCTGCTGAGATTGATAAACAAACAATGACTGAAGTACAAAAATTGAAAAATCAAGGTGTCGAACCACATCTTGTTGTGGTTCTAGTTGGTGAAAATCCAGCAAGTCAAATTTACGTAAGAAATAAAGAAAAGCGCGCTAATAAGTTAGGCATTAAATCAACGCTAGTTACGATGAATGCCGATATTAGCGAAAATGAATTGCTCCTAAAAATCCAAGAATTAAATCAAACCGAAGATGTGAATGCCATTCTGGTCCAGATGCCACTCCCTAAGCATATCGATGCTTTTAAAGTAACGATGGCCATTGATCCGCGTAAGGATGTTGATGGCTTTCATCCAGTTAACGTGGGGAAACTTTTCGAAGGAAAGACGCAACACACGCCCATTGCATGTACACCGCAAGGAATTATGGAGATGTTCCAAAAATATCATATAGATATTCAAGGTAAGCGTGCAGTAGTGGTGGGACGTAGTTCGATTGTTGGAAAACCAATGGCTGCATTACTATTGAATGCCAACGCGACAGTTACATTGGCTCATAGTTATACTAAAGATTTAGCCGCTCTGACTAAAGAAGCAGATATCTTGGTGGTCGCAACAGGTATTGCCCATTTTATTAAAGAAGATCAGGTTAAAGAAGGTGCAGTTGTTATCGACGTTGGTATGGACCGCGATGAAAATGGTAAACTAACGGGAGACGTTGATTTCGAGAATGTCGAAAAACATGTTTCATACATCACCCCCGTTCCTAAGGGCGTTGGTCCGATGACAATATCAATGTTAATGAAACAAACGGTGAATTTAACTAAATGGAGTATTTAAATGCAAGAAGATAAGTATTTAACGGTCAGTGCACTAACCAATTATATTAAACGAAAATTTGATGCTGATCCGTATTTACATCGCGTTTATTTAGTGGGGGAAATTTCAAACTTTCGCTTAAGAACTAACAGTCACCAATATTTTAGTTTAAAGGACGAAAACGCGAAGATTAGTGCGATCATGTTTAAATCTGCATTTGCGAAGGTTAAGTTTCAACCTGAAGAAGGCATGCGAGTGATTGTGAGTGGGCGAATTAGTTTATACCCAGGAAATGGTAGTTACCAAATTTATGTGGATAGTATGCAACCGGATGGTGTAGGAGCTTTATATCAAGCATATGAACAGTTAAAGATAAAATTATCCCAAGAAGGTTTATTTGAAGCCCCTAAGCTACCAATTCCTAAGTATCCCCGTAAGATTGCGATTGTGACTAGCCCTTCTGGGGCCGTGATTAGAGATATTATCACGACGGTGAGCCGTCGTTATCCGATTGTTCAACTGGTTTTATTTCCAGCTTTAGTTCAAGGTAATGAGGCAGCCAATAGTATAGCTGCACAAATAAAGATGATTAATACGTTGGATGATTTTGATACCATCATTATTGGCCGAGGTGGGGGCTCAATTGAAGATTTATGGCCATTCAATGAAGAAGTAGTTGCTCGAGCAATCTTTGCAAGTAAGTTACCGGTTATTTCCTCTGTCGGACATGAAACAGATACGACAATCGCCGATTTAGTTGCAGATATGCGGGCAGCAACTCCAACGGCCGCCGCTGAACTAGCTACCCCTGTACTGACCGATATCTTAGAAGAGCTTCAAAAACTCCAGCTACAAACTATTGTGGCGTTTAGAAATATTTTAAAAATGCGTAGCCAGCAGGTTCAACATTTACAACAATCGTATATTTTTCAAGAACCTCAACGCTTATATGAAGGTTATGTGCAAAATGTTGATATTTTAACGGAAAAGTTGATTTCGTTGGAGAAACAACAAATTACTACAGCTGAGGGATCATTTAAAACTCTAAATTCAAGATTGTTAGCCAATACTCCAGCTAGTAGAATTAAAATGGCAAAACAAAATGTTGAGCATCTACGACAGATGACCAATAATAATATAACTAATCGTTTTTCAAAGTATGCGAATGATTTGAATTCGCTGATTGGATCTTTAGATACTCTCAGCCCCCTCAAGATAATGAGTAGAGGTTATACTTATGTAACTAGAGATACGAAGGTCGTTAAATCGATTGAGGATTTATCAATTGACGATAAAATTCAACTGAATTTTAGTGATGGTAGTGCAAATGCAGTAATTAAAACAATTAACAGCGAGGATAAATAATGGCTGAAGAAAAAACATTTGAAGAAAATTTACAAGAATTACAACAAGTTGTTTCCAATTTAGAACAAGGTGATATTCCATTGGAAAAAGCTTTGACAGAATTTCAAAAAGGAATTCAGTTAAGTTCGGAATTACAAGAAACCCTAAAAAATGCTGAAAAAACTCTTACAAAAGTTATGCAAGACAATGGTGAAGAGACTAACTTAGATTTGGGGACAGACGGAGAAAATGAATAGTAATTTTGATGACTTTGTCAAACAAAACGTAGAATTACTTGATCAGCACATCGATGAATTGTTTGATAGTGATTCAACATTGAATACCGATTTAAAAATGATGATGAAGTATTCAATTGACGCTGGTGGCAAGCGAGTTCGTCCGTTAGTTTTATTGGCAATTTTGAAAGCATTCAGAAAGACCCCTAATTACGATATCCTAACAGTCGCAGCAGCTCTCGAAGCTGTACATACATACTCGTTGATTCATGATGATTTACCCGCAATGGATAACGATGATTTACGGCGTGGACGACCAACCAGCCATAAGAAGTTTGGTGAGGCAGAGGCTATCTTGGCTGGTGATGCACTTTTAACGGTGGCCTTTCAATGGATTAGCTCAACCAATTTAAAGGATCGGATTAAAAGTGAATTGGTGTTAGCCTTGGCAAGTGATGCTGGGGCTTCAGGGATGATTGCTGGCCAATTATTGGATATTCAAGGAAATCAGCGACATTATTCCTTAGCTGAACTCAAACATTTACATCATCTTAAAACCGGCAAAATGCTATTATTCCCAGCGGAAGCGGCGTTGATAATGAAGCCAAGCAAACTTCAAGTTGCCGAATTGGTTAAAGATTTTATGGCAAACTTTGGTTTAGCCTTTCAAATCCATGACGATATAATTGATGTAACAGAAAGTACAGCGATCCTTGGTAAAACGGCTGGAAAAGATGTAGATTTAAATAAAAATACGTACGTTAACTTACTCGGGTTAAGTGGAGCAAAAGAAGAATTAAATCAGGTTCTTCAAAAATGTGAACAAGACTTAACCGCCTTAGGTGAATTACAGCCAGAAATGGATTTGATGATTTTAGAAGGTTTTTTAACGTATTTAAAATAATGGAGAATTAACGATGGCAAAAGAACGCGTAGATGTATTGCTGGTAGAACAGGGACTTTTTGATACCCGTGAAAAAGCAAAAAGAGCCGTAATGGCCGGAGAAATTTTAGGAGACAACGAGGAGCGTTTGGATAAACCTGGTGTCAAGATTGACCCTTCAGTTAAGTTACATTTAAAGGGTAAACCAATGCCCTATGTTAGCCGTGGAGGCTTAAAATTAGAAAAAGCATTGAAAGTCTTTGGCCTTGATGTTAAGGGGCTTACAGTATTAGATATAGGTTCTTCGACAGGTGGATTTACTGACGTTATGCTCCAAAATGGTGCGAAGCTTAGTTATGCTTTAGATGTAGGAACTAATCAATTAGTATGGAAATTACGTGAGGACCCACGAGTGGTGGTAATGGAAAATACTAATTTTAGATACAGTAAATTAGAAGACTTTACTGAGGGACAACCAGAGTTTGCATCAATTGATGTTTCATTTATCTCATTAAAACTAATTTTACCAGCGCTTAAAAATATTATTAAAACGCATGGATCAGTTGTCAGCTTGATTAAACCCCAGTTTGAAGCCGGTAGAGAAAATGTTGGGAAGCATGGCATCGTTCGTGACCGTAAAGTTCATGAAGAGGTCCTTAAAAATGTACTAGCAATGGCCAATGCGGAAGGTTTCAACGTAAAGGGACTTGATTTTTCACCAATTAAGGGTGGAGAAGGCAATATCGAATTTTTAGCCTGGCTTGAACGATCCGATACGGATCAAGGAGTGATTGAAGAGAATGTTGATACCCAAAAAGTGATTGATAGTGCATATTCCAACTTAAATTCATAGGTGAAACAATGCGAAAAAACGACCGACATGAACTAATTAAACAAATTATCAACGAAAATGAAATTGATCGTCAAGAAGATATCGTACTTCACTTGCAGGAGCAGGGCGTTGAAGTGACGCAGGCGACCGTTTCAAGGGATATTCGTGAATTAAAATTAATTAAATCACCCACTAAAAAAGGTGGAGTACGATATTCTCTCCCTAAAGGGGATACTTCCCAAATTGAACAACGACTTTTTACGTTATTAAGTTCGGCTTTGATTTCAATTAAAGTTCAGGAAAAGTTTGTGTTTATTGATTTAAAGCCAGGAAACGGAGCTAGTATTTCAGCAACGCTAAAACAGGTCCGCTATGGGTTTGTTTTTGCAGCAGTTAGTGATGACAATGGAGTGCTAGTTATTTGTACTGATGATGAACATGCAGTCCGATTAAAGGATCGGATTACACAATCAATTGCTTACATCTAGGAGAATTAGATATGTTATTGGAATTATCTATAAAGGATTTCGCAATTATCGAGAAGCTTGATGTTAGTTTCAACCAAGGAATGACTGTTCTGACGGGAGAAACTGGTGCAGGTAAGTCAATTATTATTGATGCCGTAGGACTTTTAGCTGGTGGAAGAGGCTCAGCAGATTTTGTAAGAACCGGCGCAGACAAGGCGGTTCTACAAGGTGTTTTTGATATCGCTGAGATTGATAATACTAAAAATGCGTTAATTAAGTTAGGAATCGACGCAACCAATGATTTAGTGATTACTCGGGAACTCCATAAGGGTGGTCGAAGTGTTTGTCGAATCAATGGCACGATCGTTAATCTAAATAGTCTAAAATCAGTCGGAGAGACTTTAATTGATATTCACGGACAAAATGAACATCAAGAACTAATGGATAGTGAAAAACATCTAGCATTGTTAGATCATTTCGACGAAAAAATGGTTGGTAAAGTCCGTGCTAAATATGAAGAAGCTTACGCTGATTATTCTAAATTAAACCAACAATTAAATAAAAGTCGTAAGAACGAACATGAATGGAATCAACGCGTTGACATGTTGCAATTTCAAGTGGAAGAAATTAAGTCTGCCAATTTAATGGCTGGTGAAGATGAGGAACTTGAAAAAAGACGGGATCAATTAAACAACTTTCAAAGTATTTCCGACGCTCTTTCAACAAGTTTTCAACTTTTGGAAGGTGAAGATGGGGCCTCTGCGATTGATCAAATTGGTAGCGTAATGCAAGAATTACAAAGTATTTCTGATTATGATGATGAGTACCAACAAGTTTCTGATGAGGTACAAAGTGCCTATTATGCTTTAGAAGATGTAACTAATCGAGTCCGTTCTGCGCTTGATGCGATGGAATGGAATTCAAATGAATTAGACGAAGTTGAACAAAGGTTAGAAGTAGTTCGTCAGCTAAAGAAAAAATATGGTAATTCAATTGAAGAAATTCTTAACTATTTGAATAAAATTGAGAATGAACTCAATGAAATGACTGGTTCAGGAAACAATTTGGATGATCTTGCACAGGAAGTTGAAGCGAGGTATCAAAGAGTTAAAAAATTAGGAACTCAACTCACGGAAATGCGTCAAAGAATGGCCTTAGCATTAGAAGCAGCTATACGTGAACAATTGTCAGGTCTTTACATGGAAAAAACACAATTTAAAGTGCAATTTACTCCTAAAGCTGAACCAGATCGAACCGGATTTGATGGGGTAGAATTTTTGATTCAACCTAATCCTGGTGAAGATTTGAAACCTTTAGCAAAAATAGCGTCTGGCGGAGAGCTCTCACGAATAATGTTAGCGTTGAAAACTATTTTTGCGCGTAACGAAGGGGTTACTAGTATTATTTTTGATGAAGTTGATACCGGAGTAAGCGGCCGTGTAGCACAAGCAATTGCAGATAAGATTCATGAAATTTCGGCCCATTCACAAGTATTGTGTATTTCCCACTTACCACAAGTTGCAGCTAGAGCAGATCATCAGTTGCATGTGGCCAAGAAAGTGGTCGATGGACGTACAATGACGAATTTAACAGTGCTGAATGACGAAGGACGGGTTAATGAAATCGCCAAAATGTTAGCCGGGGTTAATATCACGGAATTAAGCTTAGAACATGCTCGTGAATTATTAAAAACGGAACAAGCCCACTAAAAAACTCTCACTAGCAAATTGAAAGATAACCTTGATTCTTAGGGATATTTTCGGTTTAATAGTGAGAGTTTTTAAATTAAGGCGATGCTTCGAATTTGTTGATCTTCTAAGAGTTGTGTTAGCCCAGTTTTAGGATCAGTCAGGCATAGTCGTCCAGATCTGGTAATCTGGATATAGCCATCGATTTCAACGATTGATTTTTTTAAATCCAGTTGCATGCGGACTACTAGGTGGTTTTGAATTGAATATGCCAGGGTATCATTAATTTGATCAATGGGCATTGTACGATCCATAATTGGTAAACCTTGGTCTTCAGGGACCAGGAATAAGTTATTATACATTTTACGGATGTTATTGAGTGAGTGATTAATTCGATTGAAAGAGTTATTAAATTTTTTGTTTTCCATGTTAGCCTCCAACGAACATTTGTTTGTATTTACATTATACGAACATGCGTTCTTAAAAGCAACTGTTTTTATGAATTGGGTATAAATGTTGGTGTAGCGCTAACGATTCTGTAGTGGGGAAATTCAAGAAAAATAAAACTCGAAAATTTAGCGCTGATGTGATAAAAAAGCGAACAATTTAAAAAAGTTAAAAGTTTATTAACATGGTACTTTAATTTTCAAGTCAATTGTGGTTGAAAAATATAATAAAAAAGTGCAAAATAGAAGTTACATATATATTTTGAGGAGTTTGTTCATGGCTAGAAGAGGAATGTTGATTGTTCTATCTGGCCCTTCCGGTGTTGGTAAGGGAACGGTTAGAAAGGCAATCTTTGATCAAGGCGGTAATGATTTTCAGTATTCAATTTCAATGACAACTAGAAAGCCTAGAAAAGGTGAAGTTGATGGTGAAGATTACTACTTTGTCTCTAAAGAAGAATTTGAGAAAAATATCAAAGAAGGCCAAATGCTGGAGTATGCCCAGTATGTAGATAATTACTATGGCACACCATTAAAGTATGTTAATCAAACTCTAGATTCAGGACGAGATGTTTTCCTAGAAATCGAAGTGAACGGTGCTCGTCAAGTTCGTGAAAAAATGCCAGACGGGGTATTTTTATTCTTGACTCCACCAGATTTGATGGAATTAAAACAACGTATTATCAATCGCGGGACTGAAGACATGGATACGATTAATAAACGAATGGAAAAAGCAGTTGACGAAATCAAGACGATGCGTGATTATGATTATGCAGTCGTTAACGATAAGATTGAAAATGCGGTTGAAGAAATTAAAAATATTATCAAGGGTGAACATCTTCGAGTAACCAGAGTTTATCCTGAATATCAAGAAATGTTAGGAGAATTATAAGATGATTTTATATCCTTCAGTAGATGATTTACTAGAACGTGTTGATTCCAGATATTCATTGATTATGCTTGCTAGCAAGCGTGCACACCAATTGGATGAGGGTCAACCAGAATTACTAGATAAATACACTTCACAAAAAAATGTTGGCAAAGCTTTGGAAGAAGTTGTTGCTGGCGATGTTATCATTGATCCAAACGAAAAAGATTTATAGAAATTATGAAAGATGGTGGAGGTTGTCCTCTAGCATCTTTTTTGTTGGATTAATCAATTAGTGGGATTGGTATTCAAGGACTGGTAAAATAGCAGAAGGAGGTTGTTCGATATGAAAATTTTATTTGTTATTACTGGCGGAATTGCCGAATATAAAGTGGTTGAAGCGGTACGGTTTCAAATCAAAAGTGGTAATCAAGTCAAGGTAGTGATGACGCAAATGGCCAAAAAATTCGTCACACCATTAACGTTTGCAACACTTACCAATGACCTTGTCTATGATGATTTTGAAATTAATACGGAAAACCCAGTTGCTCATGTAGCTCTGGCAGACTGGGCAGATAAAATTGTAATCGCCCCAGCCACGGCTAATTTTATTGGAAAAATGGCGAATGGAATTGCGGATGATTTTGCTTCAACTGTAGTGATTGCTTCAACAGCAACTAAGCTGTTGCTACCAGCAATGAATGTTAATATGTGGAATAATCCAGCGGTTCAACGGAATATCGAACAATTAAAAGTAGATGGAGTAGTCGTTTTAGAACCAGCTGTTGGAGAGCTGGCTGAAGGTTATTCTGGAAAAGGACGTTTTCCGGATGCTGAAATCGTAAATGCCTTTATCAGCACGCCCCTTGAAAAGCGGGAAAATCTCTTTAAAGGAACACACATTGTGGTTACTGCTGGGGGGACGCGTGAAGCGATTGATCCCGTACGTTATATTGGTAATGAATCATCTGGTAAGATGGGGTTTGCGCTTGCTCAAGTAGCAGAACGGTTAGGAGCGCAGGTTACTTTAATTTCTGGACCTACAAACTTAGTTTTACCAGCGAAATCAAGTATTCAACGGATAAATATTAAGAGTGTAGCAGACTTACAGGCCGCTCTTGATACAGCAGTACAAGATGCAGATATATTGATAATGGCCGCAGCAGTTTCAGATTACCGCGTGGCGAAAATAGCAGATCATAAAATGAAAAAAGATGATTTTAATGGTGAACTGGAAATTAAATTGATTGAAAATCCTGATATTTTAGCGACACTAAAACGTCCAGACTCACTTCGATACGTTGTGGGGTTTGCTGCGGAGACGAATGATTTAATTGAAAATGCTCAACGTAAAATTCTTAAGAAAAACCTAAATATGATTGTGGCTAATGATGTAGGTAATCCCCAAATCGGTTTTGAATCTAATCAGAATGCTGTCACCATTCTACGTCCGCACCAAGCTAATATAGAATTGAAAAAGAATGATAAATCGATAATTGCTGAACAGATTTTAAAGCTAATCGACCAAGAAATTAATTGAAAGGAACGTAACTCATGGCAAAAAAATTTAATGTCATCGTAAATGTCCCAGCTTTACAAACTAATACACCATTTACATATATCGCAAATGATGCCATTAAAAATGACATTAAAATTGGTTCCAGAGTAATTGTTCCTTTTGGTAAGTCTGAGCGACCTATCCAAGGTTTTGTGGTCGGAGAAGAAACCACTAATGAATTTGAAGGATTGAAGGACATCATTTCAGTTTTAGAACCGGAACCATTGCTAAATAAAGAATTGATTGAGCTTTCAGAGTGGTTAGCCGACCAAACGTATGCTTTTCGAGTAAGTTGTTTAAATGCAATGCTTCCAAGTTTGGTGAAAGTTAATACCAAGCGTTTTATTAAAATCAATGAAACAAAAATTACAATGGAAACCGTGATTGCCTTATTAGGGGAAGAACAGGTTACAGATCTTAAAGTAAATGAACTCAGTTTTAGCCAACAAAAACAACTTAATCAGTGGATTAAAGATGAATTCGTTACATTAAAATATGTCACGGAAGATTCTGCTAAAAAGAAAATGATTAATTGGCTTTGGCCTACGATGGATTTAAGTGAGTATGAACAAGAACAAAAAAAGTTAAGAAAAAATGCTACGAAACAAGTTGAGTTACTAAATATAATTAAAACGTTAGATGTAAAAAAGGGAATTTCGCAAGCTTCAATTTTAAATGATTATGGTGTAGGACGCTCAACATTAAATACAGCGGTTAAAAATGGATGGCTAGTTCGTAAGGCGGTTGAGCAATATCGCGATCCTTTTGAAGGACGTCAGATGCAGCTTGATCAAAATTTGGCTTTAAATGAAGAACAGCAATCCGCTTACAACTTAATTACACAAGCAATTGAAGACAAAAATGCTAAACCAATTTTAGTTGAAGGCGTTACTGGATCGGGAAAAACAGAAGTTTATTTGCAGAGTATCCAACAGGTAATAAAAAAAGGGAAAACTGCTCTTTTACTGGTTCCAGAAATTTCCTTAACACCTTTAATGGTGAAAAGGGTTCGGGCGCGTTTTGGTACACAAGTGGCTGTTCTCCATAGTGGGCTTTCTGACGGTGAAAAGTTTGATGAATGGCGAAGAATTGTACGAAATGAAGTTAAAGTAGTAGTTGGAGCACGGTCGGCGGTCTTTGCACCACTACGTAATATTGGTATTATAATTATTGATGAGGAACATTCAGAAACGTATAAGCAATCTGATGCACCGCGTTATCATGCTCGGGATGTAGCGATTCATCGTGCAAAGAAATTTGAATGTCCCGTAGTCTTAGGAAGCGCTACTCCTTCTCTTGAGAGTCGTTCTCGCGTGGAACGTGGGCGATACGATTTTGTAAAAATTCAAAAACGAGCCAATCAAAAGGCTTTACCGAATATTCAAGTGATCGATATGCGTCAGCATTTAGGTGATGGATATAATGAAAACTTTTCGGCACCCATGGTTGAAGAAATTCGACATCGGATTTTAAGGAAAGAACAAGTAGTTTTAATGTTGAATCGGCGAGGTTTTTCATCCTTCGTGATGTGTCGAACGTGTGGTTTTGTCCTAACTTGTCCTAACTGTGATGTATCTTTAACGATGCATATGGATTCTCGAACCATGCGGTGTCATTATTGTGGTCATGAAGAAGCAATCCCACGTTTATGTAAAAATTGTGGTAGTGATAAAATTCGGTTTTTCGGTACTGGAACTGAAAAAGTTCAACAGCAATTGGCAGAGATCATTCCTGAAGCTCGCGTACTTCGGATGGATGTTGATACCACCCGTCGCAAGGGAGCCCATGAGCGTCTATTAGAACGTTTTGGCAACCACGAGGCAGATATTCTTTTGGGTACGCAAATGATTGCTAAGGGGTTGGATTTTCCTGATGTAACCTTGGTAGGAGTTTTAAATGCGGATACAGCACTAGAATTACCGGATTTACGGGCAAGTGAGCGAACTTTCCAGCTTTTAACTCAGGTTGCTGGACGTGCTGGACGTGCTGATAAGACCGGTGAAGTACTAATTCAAACCTTTAACCCCGATCACTATGCAATTCGTTTAGCTCAAAAACAAGATTATGAAGACTTTTTCTATAAAGAAATGTATTTGAGGCATTTAGGCAAATATCCGCCTTATTACTACACGGTATTAGTTAGTGTTTCAGATCGGGATGAAAGACAAGCGTTAAAAAATGCTTACGAAATGTTGAATATTATTCAACCGCAGTTATCAGCTAATGCAATTGTGTTAGGGCCGACGGCTAAATCTATCTCAAAAATTAAACAAAAATATTACTACCAAATTTTAATTAAATATCAAAGAGAGCCTAAATTACATCGTGCGCTGTTAGAAGTATTGAACAAATCGCAGGAGAAATTTAGACAGGGGACACGGATTAGTATTGATTCCGAACCACAAAACTTTTTGTAATATTTAGGAAGTAGGTCTAATTATGAAATCAATTATTTTTATGGGAACACCAGAATTTTCGGCGCCAATTTTGCAAAGCCTAATTGACGAGCCAAACTATGATGTGATTGGGGTAGTTACCCAACCGGATCGCAAAGTCGGGCGAAAACATGTTTTAACACCCAGTCCAGTAAAAAAAGTTGCTGTTAAAAACGATATTAAGGTTTATCAACCAGAGAAGTTAAGTGGAAGTGCTGAATTGACAGAACTAATCGCGTTAAATGCGGATTTAATTGTCACGGCCGCTTTTGGTCAATTTCTTCCAATGAGTTTGATTAACTCCGTTAAGATTGGGGCAGTCAATGTGCATGCTTCATTATTACCAAAATATCGTGGAGGAGCACCCGTGCACTATGCCATAATGAATGGCGACAAAGAAACTGGTGTTACTATTATCTATATGGTTAAAAAAATGGATGCCGGTGAAATGCTTGCTACTGCAAAAATTCCTATTACCGACCAAGATGATGTGGGAACCATGTTTGAAAAGTTAAGTCTTTTAGGGCGTGATTTATTGTTAGACACGCTACCTCAATTAATTGAAGGAAATGTTCAACCAGTTAAACAAGATGAAGAACAAGTTAGCTTTTCGCCTAATATTAGCCCCGAAGAAGAAGAAATTGATATTAATTTACCGGCCCGTCTAGTAGATGCAAAGGTCCGCGGATTACGACCTTTCCCAGTAGCCTACTTTATGATGGAAGGCAAACGAACTAAGATATGGAAAACAAAAGTAATAGATCAAACTACAGATTTAAAACCGGGTCAAGTTGTTTCAAAAACGAAGCATGAGCTCTTGGTAGCAACTGGAGAACACGGCGTAATTAGTATTGAAGAATTACAGCCAGCTGGCAAACAAAAGATGACAATTACAGACTATCTCAATGGAGTAGGTGAAAACTTACACCCAGGAAAGCAAATAATAGATAATGACAAATCAAAATAATAGTGCACGAAATTTAGCAGTTGATATTTTAGAAAAGATTGATGAAGGTTCTTTTTCCAATATTCAACTTAATCAAGATATAAAAAGTTCATCATTGATTGATATTGATAAAAATTTGTTAACAGAAATTGTATACGGAGTTTTGCAACATCGACTCACTCTTGATTTTTATTTAGCTGATTATATTAGGAAACCAGAGATGACTCCGCGCTGGGTCATTAATCTACTAAGAACAGCTGTTTTCCAAATGGAGTTTCTAGATCGCGTACCGGACTTTGCTATTTTTAATGAATCAATTGAAATTGCTAAGCTTCGGGGCAATGACGGTATCAGAAAAATGGTGACGGGTGTGCTACGCTCGTATCAGAGAAATGGTAAACCAAGTTTTGATTCGATCAAAAATCCAGTGGAAAAATTATCGACTCAATATAGCGTTGCTCCTTGGATTGTTGATCAAATGTTATACGAATTGGGTGAGGAAAAATGCATTTCAATTTTGAAGAGTATTAACCAACCGTCCCATCTTGCGGTTCGTATTAATCGTTGGAATAAAACACATGCGGATATTATTAAAGATTTAGAATATGAGTATACGGTAACGACAAGTGCAATTGCTAAAGATGGATTACGTCTTAGCAAAGGGGCTAGTATTTCTGATACAAGAAGTTATATTGATGGTGATTTGACCGTTCAAGATGAATCAGCGATGTTAGTTGCAGAAACGATGCACTTAGAGAAGGGGCAAAAAGTGCTAGATGCTTGTGCCGCTCCCGGGGGGAAGACGACCCAAATAGCCGCGATGATTGGCGAAACAGGAGAAGTAACTGGATGGGATATCTATCAAAAACGAGTGCAATTAATTCAAGATAATGCGCAAAGAATGCATCTGGAGAACGTTAAGACTGAGGTTCAGGATGCCATTGCTCCTCGTGAAGATTTAGATGAAAGTTTTGATCGAATTTTAGTAGATGCACCATGTTCGGGAATTGGTTTGATGAGAAGAAAACCAGAAATCCGTTATCTTAAGAGTAAGAAGGATAGTAGCGACCTTCATCAACTCCAATTAAAAATCTTGGATAATATTGCTAAAATGCTCAAAGTAGGTGGCGTACTAACTTATAGTACATGTACAATTTTGCGTAAAGAAAATCAAGAAACCATAGAAAAATTCCTAGCTATCCATCCTGAATTTGAACAACTCAAAGTTGAAACAGCTAAAAAAATCAAGCAAAATCGAGATGAATTGAGCCTTAATATTTATCCTGATGATTTTGAATCAGACGGCTTTTTCATCGCTAATTTAAAAAAGGTGAAGTGATTGGTGTTATGAAATATGCGTACCTATCTGATAAAGGACAAGTTCGAGAGACTAACCAAGACTATGTAGGAATTTTCAAAAATGATTCTGAAGCTATTTTAACCATTGTAGCTGACGGTGTGGGTGGCAATCGGGGCGGCGATGTAGCTTCCGAGATGGCCGTTTCACACATTGGGTATCTATTTGAAACTTCTGACGTTAATAATGTTACTGATGCTAAAAATTGGTTAATACGCCAACTTGCTCTTGAAAATCGTAAAATTTTGCAAGCATCTAAGCACTATAAAAAATTAAATGGCATGGGAACAACCATCGTTTTGGCACTCTTTTTAGGTAAGCAAGTGATTGTAGCTAATCTTGGCGACAGTCGTTGCTATTTATATAGTTCGAAAAATGGTTTGAAACAACTATCGACCGATCACTCCTTAGTGAATGAACTACTTCGTTTAGGAAAAATTACTCCTGAAGAAGCTCGTAACCATCCAGAAAAAAATGTAATTACTAAAACTTTAGGAATTTCAGAACAAGCCGAAGCTGAGATTAAAGTATTTGATATTACCAAAGAAGATGAATTGCTACTTTGCACGGACGGATTAACTAAATTTGTTTCTGATGATATGATCAAAAATGTGTTGATGAGTACGCTTAGCCTTGAAAAAAAAGCTAATCAGTTAGTAGATATGGCTAACACTGCAGGTGGAACAGATAATATTACAACTTTAATTGTTCAAGTAGAAGAGGGGGATATATTATGACCCCTAACCAAACTTTGAATGGTCGATATAAAATTATTCGACCACTTGGAGAAGGCGGAATGGCTAATGTTTATCTGGCACATGATTTAATTTTAGATCGAGATGTTGCGGTAAAACTGGTCCGTTTTGACATGCAAGATGATGTTTCAGCAATCAAACGATTCCAACGCGAAGCTTTATCGACTACAGAACTGGTTCATCCTAATATTGTCGGTGTTTATGATATTGGCGAAGAACATGGAATGAACTATTTGATTATGGAATATGTTGAAGGGCAAAATCTTAAGCAATATATCAGAGATCAGTTTCCTATACCACTTGGTCAAGTAGTTAGCCTAATGAGTCAAATTTTAAATGGTGTTCAGACGGCGCACTATCATGGGATTATTCATCGCGATTTAAAACCCCAAAATATCTTAATTGATAAACATGGAAAAGCTAAAATTACTGATTTTGGAATTGCGATTGCTAATCAACAAAGTAGTTTTACGCGAACTAATACGGTGATTGGGTCGGTACAATACCTATCGCCAGAGCAAGTACGAGGACACATTGCTACGCAACAATCGGATATTTATTCATTAGGAATTATTTTATTTGAAATGTTGACTGGAAAAGTTCCTTTTGAAGGTGAAAGTGCCGTATCAATTGCGGTAAAACATTATCAAGACCAGTTACCTTTGGTGAAGGATTTTAATACAAAAATTCCCCAGTCATTAGAAAATGTGGTTTTGAAAGCAACAGCAAAAAATCCAATTGATCGATATAAAAATGTTGCCGAGATGGCTGCTGATTTGAAGACGGTTTTACAGCCTGAACGGGCTAATGAAAGCAAATTTGTGGAAGATTCTTTGGTAGAACATACGATTGTTTTAAATCAAGATGAATTAAAGCAGGGATTAGCAAAAGATGAGGTTGAAAAAACTCGACCAATTAAGTTAAAAATGAACAATAAAATCAATTTTGCTAAGAAAGAAAAAGCACCAGATGCTGAAGAAAGTCATATGCATCGCTTTAAACGTCGTCATCCATTACGGAGAAGAGCTTTATTTATGGCAATGGCCGCGGTAGCTTTTATTTTAGGAATTTTGATTGCTTTCAAGTTGAGTAGTCCGCAAATGGTACAGGTTCCCAATTTAGAAGATTTAACTCAAAAACAAGCTATGACTAAACTATCAAAAGTGAATTTAGGAGTCGGAAAAATAACTAAAGAAGCTGATGATAAAACGAGTTATAATAAAGTGGTTGAAACGCTTCCACAAAGTGGAAAATATGTTCAAGAAGGAATCAAAGTTAACATTGTTATCAGTAAGGGACCGAACAGTTTTGATGTCGATAATTATGTTGGAAGTGATTATAGTAGCACCAAAAAGCAATTGGAAGCTAAAGGATTTACCATTAAAAAAAGAAAAATAGTTACCAATCGTTTCGATAATAATCGCATCATCTCCCAAGATGTTGTATCTGGTCAAGTGGTTGTGCCACGAGTGACAACAATTACGTTTACGGTTGCTAATTAACGGAGGACGCATGCATACTGGACAAATTATACAATTATTAGCAGGATTTTATGATGTGTTAACAGAAGACCATAAAATCGTTAGGACTCGGGCACGAGGTAATTTTCGCAATCAAAAAACTAGCCCGTTAGTGGGTGATATGGTCGATTTTAAGGAAAGTGAAAATGATACTGGATACATTACCAAAATTCATACGCGTGAAAATGAGTTGGTGCGTCCGCCATTAGCTAATATCGATCAAGCTGTAATTGTCACTGCAGCAACTGAGCCCAGCTTTTCGGCAAATTTGCTTGATCGTCAATTAGTGGCATTGGCTGAAAAACATATTGAGGCTATTTTGTATTTTTCAAAAACGGATCTTTTAAGCCCAACGGAGTTTCAAGATTTACAAAAAATTGCCGGCTACTACCAAAAAATTGGCTATCAAGTGATTTTTCCAATTAGTAGTCAACCTGATGCTGATTTAATCGAATTGAAAGAGTCATTTAAAAATCAACTAACTATTTTTATGGGACAGACTGGTGCGGGAAAATCAACGCTCTTAAATCGAATTGATTCAAAGTTGAATATTGCCACTGGAGAAGTTTCACAGGCATTAAATCGTGGTAAACACACGACGCGTAAGGTTTCTTTGATTCCCATTGAAGATGGTTTAGTGGCTGATACACCAGGTTTTTCAACTTATGCAGTTTTTGAAATGGCTGATACACAATTAAAAGAATATTTTATTGATTTTAAGAAGCTCAGCCAAAATTGTCGTTTTCGAGAATGCTTACATCTAAACGAACCGGGATGTGCAGTCAAAGCGGCAGTTGAAGACGGTAGTGTGCTAAGCAGCCGTTATGCTAATTATGAACAGTTTATCGAACTGATTCGGAATCAAAAACCTGAATATAAGCGTAAAGGTTATCAAAAAAAGGACCGGAGGAAGAAGAAATGATTAAAGTAGCCCCATCAATTTTAAGTGCAGACCCAGCTAACTTAATGGGTGATATTAATAAAGTAGAAGGAGCGGACTATCTTCACGTTGATGTGATGGATGGTAGCTTCGTACCTAACTTAAGTTTTGGACTAAATACAGTTCAAGGATTGTCAAAAGATACAGATATCAAATTAGACGTACATTTGATGATTCAAAATCCAGAAAACTATGTTGAACAATTTGTTAAAGCCGGTGCAAGTATTGTTGGCGTTCATGTTGAAAGTACTCAGCATATTGCACGAGCAATCCAAATTATCAAAAATGCTGGAGCTCGCGCTGAAGTAGTAGTTAACCCTGGAACTCCATTAACAGAATTAGAAGAACTATTACCCGAAATTGACCAAGTTTTGATTATGTCGGTTAACCCAGGTTTTGGTGGACAAAAGTTTCTTGAAAGCTCAATCAGCAAGGTTAAGCGACTATCTGCATTACGCCAAGCACGTGGATTAGAATTTGATATTGAAATTGATGGTGGGATTTCAGACAAAAATATCAAAGCGGTCTATGATGCTGGCGTAGATGTAGCCGTTGCTGGTTCATACGTTTTCGGCGCTGAAGATTACACCAAACAAGTGCAACTATTAAAGGAACTTACAAAATAATGAAAATTTTTAACTTATTAGTTGGTGGAGCTCCAGAAAATTTACCTGATAATTTAAATGATTTTGAAGGAGATTGGATTGGAGTAGATCGTGGAGCTTTAAAACTGATTGAAATGGGTTTAATACCAGAAGTAGCAGTAGGAGATTTTGATTCGGTTAACGACCAAGAGTTTAAAGAAATTGAAGCTAATGCAAAGCAAGTAATTAAACTAGATCCAGTTAAAGATGATACAGATACTGAATCAGGATTAAAATATGCTTTAGATCATGATCCTCGCGCTCATATTCGCGTTTTAGGGATTAGTGGAGGAAGATTAGACCATTTACTTGCCAATGTATTAATGGTCCTCCAAGACCGTTTTAGAATGTTTGCAGAGCAAATTGAATTAATTGATCGACAAAATAATATTAGATTTTTTAATTCTGGCAAACATACGGTCGACAAGTTGGAAGGTTTTAAATACTTATCTTTTATCCCATTAACGCAAATCGATGTTTTAACGTTAGATGATGAAAAATATGAATTACATAATGCAATGGTTTCAAATGCTCGTGCTTATGTTAGCAATGAATTTATCGATTCTAAGGCGACTGTTTACTTGAGTAACGGATTGGTAGCAGTAATTCAAAGTAAAGATTAAGACAAAATAAAAAAGATTGGTTATCAACTAACCAATCTTTTTTTTATACGCGTGTAACTTTACCTGATTTTAAAGCTCGAGCAGATACCCAAACACGTTTGGGCTTGCCGTCAACTAAGATACGAACTTTTTGTAAATTTGGCTTCCAGCTTCGGCGACTGTGGTTCAAAGCGTGTGAACGAGTATTTCCGAAGCGAGTGTGCTTACCTGTGACAAAATCTTTTGCCATGTCGAAACCCTCCTTTGTCACTTCTATATTTTTATAGAAATCTTTTTCAATCACCATAACAATTTATCATATTGCCCGCTATATTGCAATAGGAAACTTTCAAGTAATTATCCTTGACACTCAAATAATCCGTTACGTTTTTAAAAAGGTTGTCACTTAAAAAAATTTATTAGAATAAATGAGTATCCTCGGTATAATAATAATCAGTATCCAATTCAGATGTTTGCTCTTGTATTTAATGCATGTATGGGATATGGTAAAATATCGTTGGTATATATGAATACTAAGGAGGCAGGGGTATGGCTGTCAAGATAAAAACAAAAAATGGAACAATTGACGTTTCAAACGATGTAATTGCTACTGTTGTTGGCGGAGCCGCAACTGATAATTATGGGGTTGTCGGAATGGCTAGTAAAAACCAGATTCGTGACAACATAAATGAAATTCTAAAAAGAGAAAATTACGCTCGTGGAGTAGTAATTAAACAAGAAGCAAATGGGATCGCCATCGATGTTTACATTATCGTTGGATATGGTACTAAAATTTCTGAAATATCAAAAAATGTACAATCAAAAGTTAAGTACAGCCTAGAATCAATGCTTGGCATTTCTGCTAATTCGGTCAATGTTTTTGTTCAAGGTGTGAAGTTGCTCAACGATTAGGTTCGTTGAACTAGGAGGATAATGAATTTGGAAGCAATAGGAACATTGATTACTAATGAAGTTTTTGATCAGATGGTGCAAGCCAGTTCTGATCGTTTAAAAATGAATGCGGATTTTATTAATTCTTTGAACGTTTTTCCGGTACCAGATGGAGATACTGGAACAAATATGAGCCTTTCACTTGAAAGTGGTGCAAAGTATGAAAATGACGATGCTAGTTTGGAAGTAGGGCATTTAGCGGCTTCTTTAGCTAAAGGGCTCTTAATGGGAGCACGTGGTAACTCTGGGGTAATTTTATCTCAAATTTTCCGCGGATTTGCTAAGAGCGTTGAAGGTAAAGCAACGCTTAATGCTGAAGATTTAGCCGAAGCTGTCGCAGAAGGCGCAAAAACGGCTTATAAGGCGGTAATGAAGCCTACAGAAGGAACTATTCTAACAGTGGTTCGTGAAGCTGCTAAGGCAGGTAATGAGGCAATTAAAACGACTGATAGTTTAGCCGAAGTTATGGAAGCTATTGATAGTGCTGCACAAACAGCCCTTAAAAAGACGACTGATCTTCTTCCAGTTTTAAAAGAAGTAGGCGTAGTAGATTCCGGTGGTCAAGGTTTAGTATTTGTTTTTGATGCGTTTAATGACGTTTTGAATGGTAATGATATTACTGAATACAAGCATGAACCGGATGCTACTGAAGTAAATGAAATGGTAGATGCTAAACACCATCAAAGTGTACAGGGGAAAATTAATCCAGAAGATATTGAATTTGGATATTGTACTCAAATGATGGTACGAATCGGAAAAGGACTGCAAGTTACTAAGGAGTTCGATTACGATACTTTCTACAATTATCTAGCCAAGATGGGTGATTCATTACTAGTTATCAATGATGATGAAGTGGTTAAGGTACATGTTCATACCGAACATCCCGGCGAAGTTTTAGCTTGGGGCCAACAATTTGGTGATATTACCAAAATTAAAGTTGATAATATGCGTTGGCAACAAGAAGAAATCATGGAACAAGATGAAACACCAACAGCATCATCAGCCTCAAAAGAAGCGGCTCCTGAAACAGCTGTAATTGCAATTTCATCAGGTGCAGGTATCTCTAAATTATTTACTAGTTTAGGGGTAACGCATATCATTAGTGGCGGACAAACGATGAATCCAAGTACCGCTGATATCGTAGCCATGATTAATGATTCAGGCGCTAAAAAAGCGATTGTGTTGCCTAATAATAAAAATATTTTTCTAGCTGCTGAGCAGGCCGTTGAGGTAGCTGATATTCCAACTAAGATTATCCATAGCCGGACAATTTCTCAAGGAATGGCAGCAATGCTTGAGTTTAATCCAGACGTTGATTTGGAAGAAAATGCAGAAGCAATGGAATCTAACTTGAACACTGTCAAAAGTGGACAAGTAACAATTGCAGTTCGTGATACTAAGTTGGACGGACGCGAAATTCATCAAGATGATTATATGGGATTGATTGATGGTAAAATCGTTAATACCAATCCTAAATTGATGGATGCAACGGTCGAAATGGTTAAATTAATGTTAGAAGAAGATAGCGAAATCGTCACGATTATTTATGGCCAAGATGCTACTTCAGAGATGGCAGAACAATTGCAAAACGCAATTTTAGATATTGATGATGACCTTGAAGTTGAAATTCATGAAGGTGACCAGCCAGTTTACCCATTTTTAGTTTCAGTTGAATAATACTTATAGGTCGGTTATTAGCCGACCTATTTTTGATTTACGGAGGGAAAATGAAAAGCTTAACAGACTCAGTTCAAGTGCTTCCTGGAGTGGGACCTAAAAGAGTACAAGCGTTAGCCGAACTTGGTATTTCGACCATAGAAGACTTGATTACTTATTATCCATTTCGATATGAAGATTTAGCCGCTAAGGAACCTCAAAATGTCGTTGATCAACAAAAAGTGACATTTCAGGGAGTGGTTGCAACCCAGCCTACAGTAGCTCGTTTTGGGCGTCAAAAAGTCCGAGTTAACTTTCGTCTTCTAATCGGTAATGAGTCCGTTATGGTAACTTTTTTTAACCAGCCGTGGATTAAAAATCAAATTAATGCTGATGAAGAAATTGCGGTATATGGGAAATGGGATGCTAACCGACGGAGTTTAACAGGAATTAAAATTATTGATGAAGAAGCAAATCTTCAACCCGTTTATCCTGCTAACAAGCATATTCGACAAGCCACTATCCAACAATTAGCTACAGATGCAATTAACCAATATCAGGAACAAATTCAGGATGTTATTCCAGAAGAACTGATTACTAAATATCGCTTACTACATCGATTGGCAATGGTCCAAGCGCTTCATTTCCCAGCAGATGATCAAAAAACACGGGACGCCCGTCGAACTGCGATGTTTGAAGAGTTTTTAACGTTTCAAATGGGATTACAGTTGGTTAAATCACGTGAACGAATTGAAAATGGAACGGCGATTAAATATCAAATTCAATTAGTGCGCGAATTTATTCAACAGTTACCTTTCGAATTAACCGATGCACAAAAAAGAGTAACAAATGAAATTTTGGCTAATCTTAAGTCGCCCACCCATATGAACCGCCTTTTACAAGGTGATGTGGGTAGTGGTAAAACCGTAGTGGCTGCCATTGCAATGTATGCAACCTTGACGGCTGGGATGCAAGCCACATTGATGGCTCCCACTGAAATTTTAGCTGAACAGCATGCTAATAATTTAAGTCGATTCTTTGAGAAATTAGATGTTAAGATTGCATTATTAGTCGGTGGTATTCGTAAAAAAATCAGAGATGAAATGCTAGCAGAAATCAAAAATGGTGAAATTGATATTGTAGTTGGTACCCATGCCATCATCCAAGAAGATGTCCAATTTAAAAATTTAGGGCTTGGTATTATAGATGAGCAACATCGTTTTGGGGTACACCAGAGACAGCTACTACGTGAGAAGGGGGCAGCTCCTGATATATTAGCCATGACAGCTACTCCAATCCCACGAACTTTAGCTATTACTACGTATGGAGATATGGACGTGTCAATTATTGACCAAGCTCCCGCGGGTAGGAAGCCCATTATTACTAAATGGGTTAAGCGAGGGGAATGGGAAAAAGTTTTAGCCTTTATGACTAAGGAATTTGCTAATGGTCGCCAAGCCTTTATTGTGACCCCACTAATTGAAGAATCTGAAGCCATGGATTTACAAAATGCGATGGAACTTTATCAAGAATTATGTGAATTTTTTGGAGAAAAATATCCGATTGCAATTTTGCATGGTAAAATGGATGGTGCCCAAAAAGATCAGATTATGGCAGATTTCAAAGAAGGCAAATATATGGGATTAGTTTCTACCACCGTGATTGAAGTTGGGGTAGATGTTCCTAATGCTACTTTGATGGTAATTCAAGATGCAGATCGATTTGGATTAGCTCAATTACATCAGCTACGAGGGCGCGTTGGTCGTGGTCAATATCAGGCTTATTGTATTTTAGTTGCGGATCCCAAAAATGAAGTTGGAAAGCAACGTATGCAAATTATGGTAGACACCAATGATGGTTTTGAAATTTCAGAAGCGGATTTGAAAATGCGTGGTCAAGGTGATTTGTTTGGAAAACAGCAATCGGGGGTCCCTGAATTTAAAGTGGGTGATCCGGTTGTTGATTTAGGCGCTTTGCAAACTGCCCAAATTGATGCGGCTAAAATTGTAAGCCAGCCAGCGTGGGACCAAGATCCCCGTTACCAAAATTTACGACTTTACTTAGAAAATAAAATACAAATAAATAAAAGTTTAGATTAATTAAAGGAGAAGAGTTATGAAGATTGCAGTGGATGCGATGGGTGGAGATAATGCTCCAGAGGAAATTGTTAAAGGGGTAAGCGAAGCCAGAAAAGCTCTACCAGACGTTGAGTTTATCTTATATGGAAAAAAGGATGAAATTGCTAAATACATGGACGACTTTAGAAATGTTAAAGTGGTCCATACAGATGAAGTAATTACAATGGAAGATGAACCCGTTAAAGCTGTGCGTCGTAAGAAAAATTCATCAATGATTTTAGCTGCCCAAGCTGTAAAAAATGGCGATGCAGATGCAATTTTTTCGGCTGGTAACACAGGCGCCCTTTTAGCCGCTGGTTTGTTTATTATCGGACGTATTAAAGGTCTTGATCGCCCAGGAATGACAACTACTTTGCCAAGTCTTAAAGGTGAAAATGATAATTTCACTATGCTAGATGTTGGAGCTAACGCTGAAAGTAAAGCTAAAAACTTGCATGATTTTGCCATTTTAGGTAACTTTTATGGTACTAACGTCATGCATGTTACTAATCCACGAATTGCACTTTTAAATAATGGAACTGAGTACGATAAGGGAGATAAGATTCATAAAGAGGCCTACCAACTACTTAAGAATGATAGTTCACTCAATTTTGTTGGTAATATTGAATCTCGCGAATTATTAAATGGAACTGCAGATGTAGTTGTTACTGATGGTTTTACGGGAAATGCTGTTTTGAAAAACATTGAAGGGACAGCCTTATCGATGTTGAAACTAGTCAAAGAAACAATTATGAACAACGGTGTTAAAGGTAAGATGGGTGGTCTACTCCTTAAATCTGCTTTTAGCCAAATTAAAGACCAGATGGATTATTCTAAACAAGGTGGAGCCGTATTATTAGGTGTCAAAGCTCCCGTAGTTAAGGCTCACGGTTCAAGTAATGCTAACCAAGTTAAAAATGCTTTGGTACAAGTACATGAAATTGTAGATTCAAAGCTCGTTAAGAATTTAGCGGATTATTTTGAGATGCATCTTGAAAGCATCAAACAAGATGATGTAGACAAAGAAAACGAAAACAATTAAAATACTAAAGAGATTCAATAAGTAGAGGAGTCTGAAAATTGTCAAAAGAAGAAATTTTTAATAAAATTGCTGAAATTTTAGCAGATCGGTTTGAATTAAAAACCGAACAAATTACCAATACACTAAACTTTAAAGAAGATTTAAATGCTGACTCAATTGATATTGTTGAGTTCGTGTTAGAGTTAGAAGATACTTTTGGAGCTGAAATTACTGATGAAGCTGCTGAGAACCTAGTTACTGTTGGGGATGCAGTTGATTATATTAGTGAACATCAGGCTTAATTTCATATACTAAGAGAACTCGGTGATTAATCTAATTGGTCACCGAGTTATTCTTATGTGCTAAATAAATTAATAGATTTGGAAAGGAAGATATTCATGATAAAAGCCTTAGAAGATGACTTAAGTCAGACGTTTGATATTCATTTTAATAACCATGCGTTGTTAGATGAAGCTTTTACGCAAGCTTCTTATGTTAATGAACATCCACATCAAGAATTAAAATTTTACGAAAGAATCGAATTTTTAGGAGACGCTGTTTTACAACTAATTGTCTCTGAATATTTGTTTAAGCGTTATCCTGAAATGCCACAAGGAAAACTAACCCGTTTACGAGCTGCAATGGTTTGTGAAGCTAGTTTTAGTGATTTTGCCAAAGAATGTCATTTTGACCAATATATTCGTTTAGGTAAAGGAGAAGAAAAATCCGGCGCTCGCCAGCGCTCATCACTTCTTTGTGATATTTTTGAATCGTTTATTGGTGCTCTTTACCTCGATCAAGGTCGGGCAGCTGTCGAGCGTTTTGTACGAATCGTCATTTTCCCTAAATTAGACGAAGGCAAATTTGATCACATTATCGACCATAAATCAGAACTTCAAGAATTACTTCAAAAAAATGGAGACGTTGAAATTGATTATGAATTAGTTTCTGAAGAAGGACCTGAAAATGATTTAATCTTTACGGTTAGTGTTACGGCTGATCATAAAAAACTAGCAACTGGAACCGGACATTCCAAAAAGGTTGCTGAACAAAATGCGGCTAATCAGGCGCTACAACTTTTACGTAGGCCTAAATAGGTATTTTAAATGAAACTACGCACGATTGAAATCAGTGGGTTTAAATCATTTGCTGATAATACCAAGATTGAATTTAAAGATGGTATTACTGGAATTGTTGGTCCAAACGGTTCGGGGAAAAGTAATATTATCGAAGCTATTCGATGGGTGATGGGGGAAACCTCTGCTAAAAGTTTACGTGGTGGCAAGATGCCTGACGTCATTTTTTCAGGTACCGAAAAACGCAAACCCCTTTCAAGAGCATCCGTAACAATTATATTTGACAATTCGGATCACTTTCTAGATTCTAAATTTGATGAAGTAATGATTAGCCGTCGACTTTTTCGAAATGGAGAAAGTCAATATGAATTGAATCGCCAAGAATGCCGGTTAAAAGATATTTTGAATTTATTTATTGATACAGGGTTAGGTCGTGAATCTTTCTCCGTTATTTCTCAAGGGCGTGTTGAATCAATCTTCAATAGTAAGCCCGAAGATCGTCGAGCAATTATTGAAGAGGCGGCGGGAGTTTTAGAGTATAAACAGGATAAAAAACGTGCTGAAAATGAACTAGAAAAAACTAGTGGTTATCTAGAACGGGTTAATGATTTAATTGTCGAGCTGGAAAAACAAGTTCAACCTTTAGAGGAACAGGCAGCCGTCGCTAAAGATTATGTACAACAAAAGCGTCGCTTTGACATTTTAGATCAGACGAAATTGGTTCGAACCATTAACAGTAATTCTGAAGCTCAAAAGCAATTAGCTGTCCAGCGTCAAGAACAAAAAGAACAGCTCGCCCAATTACGGATAAAATCGGAAGCTTTAGCTGACCAACGAGAAAAAATTAAAAAAGTAATAAGTGAACAAAATCATCAAAAAGATCAGTTGCAAATTAAATTGGTCAAATTAAATCGACTAGAGCAACAATTAGAAGGCGAACATGATTTACGGGTGGAACGGCAAAAATATGTAGATCAAGAAAAAGAACGTTTAGTAAGCGAGCAACAAGTATTAAAAAAACAACTTGTCGAAAAAAAAGCGTCTTTAGAAGCTGCCCAAGGCCAACTAGCAGCTGTGCAACAGAAGTTAACTAACACTAAGCAATCTTTGAAAGTGTTAGAAAGTGACCACCTTGAACAACAAAAAGAAGCTTTAAAGCGTGAAATTGAAGATTTGCGGGCAGAATATGTTGATCAATTACAGGCATTGACTTCATTAAAAAACCAATATAATTTTAATCAACAAGATCGTGAACGCGATCAACAACAAAGACAAAAAATCCAACTTACGATGGATACGTTGAATGAACAAATTAAGCAACGAAAAACCGAATGTGAAAATTTGGAGCATCAACTACTTACTTTAAAAGATGCAAATAATGTTCAACAAGAGCGAATTACTAAACTGACTAAGCAACGGGATCGACTTCAAGCCCAATATGAAAAGGAACGGCAGCAGTGGTTAGATGGTTCCAACGTTGCTCATCGGGCGGAAAGCAAATTAGAAGCTCTTTTAAATTTGAAAAACGAATATACTGGGTTTTATCAAGGTGTTCGAGCAGTTCTTCAGCAAAAAGCACAATTTAGAGGAATCGTAGGCCCTGTTTCAGAAGTAATGAACGTTCCAGCTGAATATACGGTAGCTATCGAAACGGCGCTTGGTAACCAAGTTCAAAATGTGGTAGTAGACACGGATCAAACAGCTAAGTCGATTATTGAATATTTGAAAAAAAATCGTTTAGGCCGAGTAACCTTCTTACCTAAGAATGCTCTTAGTCAGCGTTCCATTAGAGAAGACACTTTACAAAAGGTAAAAAAAATGCCAGGTTTTGTTGGTGTTGCAGCTGATTTAGTCAAAGTAAAAGATGATAATCAAGTTATTAGCCAATATTTATTAGGAACAACTCTAATTGTGGATACGTTGCAAAACGCTTTAATAATTTCTAAGCAGATTAGCCGCCATAATCGAATTATTACGCTGGCTGGTGATGTAATTGGAATTGGAGGAACGATGACTGGTGGAGCTACTAAAGGCAACCGAACGGGGGTGCTCCAGCAAGACCAAGAACTTAAAAAGTTACAAGTACAAGTAACTGCGATGAAAACCAAGCTAGCTTCTAAAGAAACAGAAGTTCAAAAAATTCTAGAACAAGGACAAGCAATTCAATCTGAGTTAAAGCAAGCACTTGAAGAACAACATCAAGCTGAACAAAAGAGCTCAGAATTAAGTAATCAAGTTAGCTTAGAAAATGATCGACTAACGGAATTACAACGGCGACTTAAGGCAACACGTTTTGAGCTATCACAGATTGACGATAATGAAAATCAACAAAATGATTTGCCTGCTCAAATTGCGAACTTACAACAAGAAGTACAACAAATTAAAGAAAATACAACGGCTAAACAAGATGAACTTGCCCTTTTAGATGACGATGTTGATGAACGTCAAAATCGGATTTCAGAACTTCGAATTGAATTGGCTAGACTTAAGGAACAAACTTCACAACATCAACACGAAGTGAATACATTACAGACTACAATTAACGATGTGTTAGAACGAAATGATGAAATTAAAATTAAAATTCAGCAATTGGATGAGGAACTAATTCCAGAAAATGATCTAAAACACTTAGATATTGATGATATTAGGAATCAATTAGCTGAACAGAACCAATTATCAGCGCAACTGCAAAATAATTTTGAACAAAATCAAGTTCAGCAAGATCGCATTATTGCCGATTATGAGATTACTCAGCGACAATTACATCAAGCTGAATCGCAATTAAAGGAAATCGAAGGTTCACTCACATTAGTTCAAAGTAGAATTGAAATGGCCATTGATAAGTTAACTCAAGAATATGAACAGACTTTTGAAAGTGTGCAAAATGTGATTATTCAAAATATTGAGGATGAATCTTTAGAACGAGAGTTGAAGCTGCTTCGTAGAGGTTTAAACGAATTGGGTACGGTCAATCTCGGAGCAATTGAGGAATATGATCGGGTTTCAACCCGTTATAATTTCTTAAGAGATCAAAAGAATGATCTGGCAGATTCTAAAGCTCAACTTGAACAGTCTATTGCTGAAATTGATCAAGAGGCTGGACAAAGATTTAAACAAACTTTTGATCAAGTTGCAGAAGAATTTAGCTCAGTTTTTGTTAAAATGTTTGGAGGAGGTAAAGCCGAATTAGAGTTAACCGATCCGGATAACCTCTTGACAACTGGTATTGAAATTAAGGCTCAGCCACCGGGGAAGAAATTACAACGACTTAGTTTACTTTCAGGTGGGGAGAAATCGTTGACAGCAATTACGTTGTTGTTTGCAATTTTACAAGTTAAACCTGTTCCGTTTTGTATTTTAGATGAAGTTGAAGCAGCGTTTGATGATGCGAATGTAGAACGTTTTGCTAAGTATCTTAAGAATTTTCAAGGTACAACCCAATTTATTGTAATTACACATCGTAAAGGTACGATGATGGAAGCCGACGTTTTGTATGGTGTTACAATGCAGGAATCAGGAGTTTCAAAAATGGTATCTGTTTCAATGGATGAGGCGGAATAAAGAAAGCAGGTGTAATAATGGCATGGTTTTTTGGTAGAAAAAAGAAAAAAGAACAAAAGGTTGAACAAGAACCAGCTTCACAGGTTCAATCTGAATCGATTAGTACAACAGTGAATAAGGATTCTTCAAGTGAGACTCATTCAGAGAGTCAAAGTACAATTGCGTCACAGGCTGCTGTTGAAAAGCCAGTCCAAGCAGTAGAAACAAATCAAATTGAGGAGCCCACTTCTTCAACAGAAGGAGCTTCGACGTCTGAAGTTAAAACTGAAACACAGACTAGTTCAGCTCCAGATAATGGGTTGGATGAAGCAGAACGCTATGACCGCGGTTTGGAACGTTCAAGGAAATCATTTGGACAAAAATTATCAGCCTTATTTACGAATTTTTCTGGAGTAGATGAAGATTTTTATGATGATTTGGAAGAAACATTAATCGAAGCTGATGTCGGATTTGATACAGCACTTGAAATCAGTGAGGAAGTTCGGGATGAAATCGAATTTGAACATGTTTCAGATCCTGACCAAATTTCTCAATTAATAGTTCGTCGCTTAGTGGCTCTGTATACTAGAAATGGTAGTGCAGAAGATAATCATTTGGTCTTTAGTAAGGAGGGTCCAACCGTATTCCTCTTTGTAGGTGTCAATGGCGTTGGGAAGACAACTAGTATTGGAAAAATGGCCGCCCGCTTTAAAGGACGTGGACGTAAAGTCTTGCTTGCAGCCTGTGATACATTCCGGGCAGGAGCAATCCAACAGTTGCAAGAATGGGGCAAACGCGATGGAGTCGATGTGGTGGCTGGTAAAGAGCAATCAGATCCTGCTTCAGTAGCTTTCGAAGCTGTTAAAAAAGCTAAAGAAGAAAATTACGATTTATTACTAGTTGATACAGCTGGTCGTCTTCAAAACAAGGTTAATTTGATGAATGAGTTGGATAAAATCAAGCGCGTAATTAGTCGTGAAATTCCAGACGCTCCGCAAGAAACGTTGTTAGTTTTGGATTCAACTACGGGACAAAATGCCTTAACACAGGCTAAGGCATTTTTAGAAACTACGAATGTTACAGGGATTATTTTAACTAAGTTAGATGGAACGGCTAAAGGTGGAATTGTGTTAGCAATTAGAAATCAATTACATTTAGCAGTTAAATACGTTGGTTTAGGAGAGACGGTGGACGATCTTAGTCCATTTAATCCAGAACAATACGTAAGTGGACTCTTTAAGGGTCTAATGGAAGATTAACGCCAATGGAAATCGAAAAAAATAATCGCATTAATAGCTTGTTGGAATTTTATGAACAGTTATTGACTCCAAAACAAAAGGAGTATATAACACTGTATTATGCGGACGATTATTCATTAGGGGAAATCTCCGAAGAATTTCAGGTCAGTCGGCAAGCCGTGTATGATAATATTAAAAGGACGGTAAATATTTTAGAAAAGTACGAACAGCAACTTCATTTGTTAAGTAATTTTGAAGTGCGCAATGCAAAATTTGATCAAATTCGTGCTTATATTAATCAAAAATATCCGGAAGATACTGAATTAAAACACTTTTTAGATGATCTCGAAAAAAGTGAAGAAGAATAAAGACGGAGGGGCTTTAAATGGCTTTTGAGGGTCTAACTGAACGATTACAAAAAACTTTCACTAATTTAAGAAAAAAGGGTAAAGTTACTGAGGCTGATTTACGCGATACAATGCGTGAAATTCGCTTAGCGTTGCTAGAAGCCGATGTTAACTTTAAAGTAGTTAAACAATTTGTTAAAACCGTCCGAGACCAAGCAATTGGCTCAGATATTTTAGATGGATTAAATCCTGCTCAGCAAATTGTGAAGTTGGTTAATGATGAATTAATCAAGATGATGGGGACAGAAGATGCACCATTAAATAAATCTCCCAAAATTCCAACAATTATTATGATGTCTGGTTTACAAGGGGCTGGTAAAACAACTACCACTGGTAAATTAGCATTAAAACTTAAAAATGAACAAAAAGCTCGTCCACTTTTGATTGCGGCCGATGTTTATCGTCCAGCGGCAATTGATCAGTTGGTTCAAGTCGGGCAACAAATAGACGTTCCGGTTTACCAAGAAGGCACAGATGTTAACCCCGTTGATATTGTGCGTCATGGTTTGGAACAAGCTGCTGAAAATAAAAACGATTATGTCTTTATTGATACAGCTGGTCGTCTACAAATTGACGAAAAATTAATGCAGGAATTGGCTGATATTAAAGCGTTAGCTCATCCGGATGAAATTCTCCTGGTTGTTGATGCAATGACTGGTCAAAACGCCGTTAATACTGCGGAAGGATTTAATGAAAAATTAGATATTACTGGGGTAATTCTAACTAAGTTAGATGGCGATACCCGTGGTGGTGCTGCGTTGTCAATTCGCTCAGTCACTGGTAAACCAATTAAATTTGTTGGTCAAGGCGAAAAGATGGAAGATTTGGATGTTTTCCATCCTGATCGAATGGCTTCCCGTATTTTAGGTATGGGTGACATGTTAACTTTGATCGAAAAAACTCAAAAAGATTTCGACCAAAAGCAAGCAGCTGAAATGACTCAAAAGATTCGCGAAAACACATTCGACTTTAACGATTTCGTGGATCAATTGAATCAAGTTCAAAATATGGGACCAATTGAGGATATCATGAAAATGATTCCAGGTATGGCTAATAACCCAGCTATGCAAAATGTGAATGTGGACCCTAAGGATCTTGAGCACACCAAGGCGATTGTATATTCCATGACCAAAGCTGAGCGTGAAAATCCAGATCTTCTAAATCCTAGTCGCCGTCGTCGGATTGCGGCTGGATCCGGGCGTCCTGTGGTTGAAGTCAATCGGATGATTAAACAATTTAATCAAATGAAGAAAATGATGAACCAAATGTCAAAAGGAAACTTTAACGGCATGGAAGGTATGTTAGGAAATGGAATTAAGGGTAAGTTGTCGAAGATGGCAATGAATTCCATGATTAAGAAAAATAAGAAAAACAAAAAGAAGCGGATGAAGAAAAATAAACGACGCTAAAAATTAAGAGGTTTGGTTATACAACTAAACCTCTTTTTGTTTTCTAATAAAAGGTACTAGGATTTCTACTAAAAATATGGAAATAGTACCCCAGAAAAATTAATGCCCAAAATAAATGAATCAAAAACAGAAATGATTGGTATAGGACATTATTTACGTGAGTATCCAGAACGGTCTTTATGTGCCGGCGAGGATGCTTTAGCGATACAAGAAGATAACGAGCGGTCATTTAAGTCTAATAAAAAACGTTAAATTTAATTAAATGGGAGTTTTTTCGATCTGTTAAGGAAAAACACTTTACATCTATTCGATTTACTGGTATATTATTACTCGTGATTAAATAGTTGGAGGTGTCATTATGTCTGTAAAGATCCGTTTGAAACGTATGGGTTCAAAGAAGCGTCCTTTCTACCGTGTCGTAGTCGCTGACTCACGTTCACCACGTGATGGTCGTTTTATTGCCCAAGTAGGAACATACAATCCATTAACAGAACCAGCTTCAGTTAAACTTGAAGAAGAAGAAATCTTAAACTGGTTAAACAATGGTGCACAACCTTCTGATACAGTTAAAAATATTTTCTCTAAAGCAGGAATTATGAAGAAGTATCACGAAGCTAAGTATACAAAATAGGTCATACCTGAACGAAGGGCGTCGATAAAACATTAGTTTTATTACGGCCTTCTTTTTGTATCGGAGGATAAAAGATGAATTACTTTAATGTAGCAAAAATTGTCAATACCCGCGGTTTACGCGGTGAACTAAAAGTTATCTCATATACCGATTTCCCAGAAGAGCGCTTTAAATCTGGTGCTGAACTACAAATTTTTAAGACTGAAAAAGACGAAGTTCCTGTTCAAACTGTAACGGTTAAAAACGCTAAAGAATATAAGGGCTCATTTATCGTTACTCTTGAAGGAATGAATTCCATTAACGATGTTGAAAAGTTTAAAGGGATGATTTTGAAAGTTGAAGAAGATCAACTCCAAGATCTTGAAGAAGGAGAATTTTATCTTCATCAAATTATCGGATTAGATGTTATTGAGAATGACCAAAAAATTGGAACCATCAAAGAAGTTCTATCGTATGGTCCTAATGATGTTTGGGTAGTTAAACGGCCCAATCAAAACGATTTGTTGCTTCCATATTTAAAAGATGTGATTTTAAATGTTGATTTGGAGCAAGGAGCAGTTCAAGTTAGTGTTCCAGAGGGGTTAGATTAATGAAAATTGATGTTTTAACCTTATTTCCTAAAATGGTAGAAGTTCCATTGCATGAATCCATTGTTGGTAAAGCGATTGAAGCCGGTAAGTTAAATGTTGACGTCACTGATTTTCGACAATATTCCACTAATAAACATGGAAATGTCGATGATTATCCATATGGAGGCGGAGCAGGGATGCTGCTAACACCTCAACCTATTTTTGATGCAATGGAGCATGTTAAGAGCCAAAATAACCAATCCACCGGGCGGGTTATTTTAGTTGATCCTGGCGGCAAGCAATTTAACCAAACGATGGCTGAAGATTTTGCTAAAGAAGAACATCTAACATTTATTTGTGGACATTACGAAGGCTATGATGAGCGGATTAAAACACTTGTCGATGATGAAGTATCCTTGGGAGACTTTGTAATTACTGGTGGTGAGTTAGCTGCGTTAACCATGATTGATGCTACAGTACGTTTATTACCTGACATATTGGGAAATAAAGACTCTGCAGTCGATGATTCATTTTCAACGGGTCTACTTGAATTTCCACAATATACGCGACCTGAAGATTTTCGAGGGCTGAAGGTTCCATCAATTTTGTTGAGCGGAAATCATGGAAAAATCGATGAATGGCGACGGACAGAGTCTTTAAAAAAGACACTTGCAAGGCGCCCCGATCTGTTAGAAACAGCTCAGTTAACACCGGAAGATAAACAAATCTTACGAGAACTTCAAACGCCCGATTTATAAAATCGTTATAGGCTAAGTCCAAAATAATTTTGCACTTAATAATAGAATATGTTAGGATATTAATTGGTTTGAAAACCAACAATAACAATGTTCCGCTGGCTCCGGGTGAGTTAATGAAGATTGGCGAAGGGAAGATTTTTAAATGAATCTATTAATTGATAAGATTACAAAGGACCAACTACGTAGTGATATCCCTGAATTCCGTGCAGGAGATACTGTTAGAGTACATGCTAAGGTTGTTGAAGGTGACCACGAACGTATCCAATTGTTCGAAGGTGTAGTTATCAAACGCCATGGTAGCGGTATTAGTGCTACATACACTGTTCGTAAGATCAGTAACGGTGTTGGTGTGGAACGTACATTCCCACTACATTCACCACGTGTTGCTAAAATCGAAGTTATCCGTCATGGTCGTGTACGTCGTGCTAAACTTTACTACCTACGTGCATTACATGGTAAGGCAGCTCGTATTAAGGAAGATCGTCGTAAGGCTTTCAAATAAAGAGCAAATAATTAAAGAAGATGAGTTGAAATCCAAGAGGGTTTTGATTCATCTTTTTTTGTTTGCCACACTAAGAAAAATTAATATAACTATTTTTAATAACTCGTAAAAAGAGTAATGATTATTTTGTTTTTCGCAGAAGAGTACGTTATGAAAAATGTTCTTCTGGTGGTGGCATTCTTAGTGTTATCTTTGAGTTGAGTATTGGTAAACAAAATGAGTCGAAAAATATGGTAAGTGAAATTTTAGAGGTAGAATTAACTTCTAAAGACATTCGCGGGCAAGTTCAATTAGATATTTAGGTATAGATTATCCTGATAAACTAACGGATCATGATAGCTTGTTTGAAAATCAAAAAGTATCACTGGAATAAAAAAGGAAGTTTCTGCGTAATTTACGGAGAAACTTCCTTTTTTTAATTTATTTAAACTTAACTGCCGTACCATAGGCAGCCACTGACTGCATATCTGTGCCAATTGATCCAGAATCAAAGCGCATCATCACGACTGCATCTGCGCCCATTTTCATCGCATTTTCTCGAAGGCGATCGACTGCAATATTGCGGGATTCATCCAACATTTTAGTGTAGTCTTTAATCTCGCCACCAATAATATTTTTTAAACCAGCGCCAATATTACGGAAAATGTCTTTAGATTGGGTAGTTAACCCAAAGACTTCTCCTAAAACAATATATTCCTGTCCAGGAATTTTTTCTGTAGTTGTAACTAAAATTTCGTTTTTCATTATGATTTCTCCTTAGGATAAAAATTCATTTAGGTAATTACTAGGGCCTCAGGTAATGATATCCCAAGGCTTGCTTCTCAACTAATTCTACGACCCCAGAAGCCACAATGGTGGAATTGTTAAGCAAATCCTCCGTGGTAATTTTCCGCTGGGTTAACGAATTTTGACAAACTGCAATCACTATCTGAGACGTAAGAGCGTGACGGATCTTTTCTGCTTCTTTGCTATTGGCTTTAACGCCCATCACAGCATCACCATTGACTAAGAGCTCAATCTGATTATTGGGAGCAGGATAAGCTTGTGCTAGATGGTTTAGATTATTTAAAACCATTGGCCACTTTGCCATTTCATCAATATGGACGATGATTTTCATAAAATTATTCTCCTTAGTAGATTAAGATTAAAAATTAGAATAATGGATAATCATAGTATACCGCTAATAATCCTGGTTAAGCTACTGATAACGCGCGTTACACAAACGTTGTTTTTGTATTCAATTGCTTTAGTAGAGGGGGAAAATGATTAATAGGCTGCACAAACCGCATGAGATAGGGATTTCTAGTACACGGGGTTAACTAATGTGGTTATGATTCGTGAAAACGTTTTCGATATTGTAAAAAAGCTGTAAAGTGTTGATATGTAGGTCTTTTTAGGCTTAGTGATAAAAATAAATTTTTTACTATTATTATTTTTTTTGATTGCGAAAAGACTAAATACCGATTATTCTTTTTATTATTCCAATAACGTTGGAGTACAGATCATTAATTACTAGGAGGAAATAATAATTTGAGTATTTTAAATACAACAGAGATTATGGAACTAATTCCTAATCGTTACCCCATTCTATTCATGGACTATGTTGATGAATTAGAACCTGGAAAATCAATCGTGGCGACTAAAAACGTCACAATCAACGAAGAATTTTTCCAAGGACATTTTCCTGGTAACCCGGTTATGCCTGGAGTTTTAATCATTGAATCTCTAGCACAAGCTGCATCAATTCTAATTCTAAAATCAGAAGAATTTGCAGGTAAGACAGCATATCTAGGTGCCATTAATGGTGCTAAATTTAGACAGATCGTCCGTCCTGGTGATGTTTTAAAACTTCATGTTGAAATGATCAAGAAAAAGAGAAACATGGGTGTTGTTGAAACATTTGCAATGGTCGGTGATAAAAAAGTTTGCCAAGCAGAACTAACATTCATTGTTGGAGCAACTGATAAGAAAGATAAATAGTCGGTGAATTGCAATGGGATTGAGAATAATTGATTCAGCACTATCTACTCCTAAAAAAGTCGTTACTAACGATGATTTAACTAAAATACTGGATACGTCAGATGAATGGATTTCAAAAAGAACGGGAATCAAGCAACGCTATCAAGCCGTTGAAGAAACTACTTCTTCAATGGCGATAGAAGTCGCTAAACAGCTCTTAGAGAAATCTAAAACGGATCCAAGTGGAATTGATTTAATTGTCGTGGCAACGATGTCACCGGACTATATGTCGCCATCTGTTGCAGCTATAGTACAAGGAAGCATTGGTGCAACCAATGCAATGGCTTTTGACATTAGTGCCGCATGTAGCGGTTTTGTGTACGGCATGAGCATTGTTAATAACATGCTTCATGGAGGGAAGTTTAAGAAAGCGATCTTAATTGGTGCGGAAAAACTAACCCGGTTGCTAGATTGGACGGACCGTAGTACAGCCGTTTTGTTCGGTGACGCAGCAGCTGGTATTTTGGCTGAAAATGATTCTTCGAACTCTTCATATTTAATCAACGAAAAATTGAATACATATGGGAATATGGGCCAATATTTAACCGCTGGAAACGTAGCAGCCTTAGATGACCCAGCACAATCGTATTTCTTCCAAATGAACGGACGTAAAGTTTATGAATTTGCCACTAAACGAGTTCCGGAATCAATTTTGACGGTTCTTCGTGAAGCGAACATTGATCCTAGTGAGGTAAAGTATTTCTTACTTCATCAAGCAAATGAACGTATTATTAAAAGCGTTGCGAAAAAACTAGATTTATCAATGGATAAATTTCCAGTCAACATTGATCGCTTTGGTAATACTGCAGCAGCCAGTGAACCCGTCTTGTTAGCAGAAATGTTAGCAGATGGAAAAATTAATCGCGGTGACATTATCGTCTTTAGCGGCTTTGGCGGGGGCTTAACCGTCGGAACAAATGTTATCAAATATTAAAAAAATAAATTAAATTATATTCTCGGAGGAATAATATTATGACTAAAGAAGAAGTATTCACAAAGGTACAAGCAGTAATCGCAGAACAATTGGAAAAAGACGCAGACAAGATCACTATGGAAACAAGTTTTTCAGAAGACTTGGACGCTGATAGCTTAGACATTTTTGAAGTTGTTGACAAGTTAGAAGATGAATTTGATATCGATATTGATACAGACGAAAATATGGATACTGTTGGCAAGTTAGTTGATTACGTTAGCGAAAACATCGATAAGTAATTAAAAAGGGGTAAATGATGGTTAAAGCGGCTTATTTATTTAGCGGACAAGGACAACAATTTGAAGGGATGGGAATGGATCTGTATCAAACAGAACCGGCCTACCGAGCATTAGTTGATGAAGCTAGTCAAATTTTAGGTCAAAATTTTGCTAAACAAGATGTTATTGATAATGAAGAAAATTTACAATTATCAATTGTTATTTTGAGTTTAGGAATTGCACGAATTCTTAGCAGTGAAAAGATTGCACCGCAGAAGTTCTTGGGGCTTAGCTTAGGTGAATATTCCGCTTTGATTGCCGCAAATGGTTTTTCAATTGATGAAGGTTTAAAAGTTCTTGAAGATCGTTCAAAATACATGGCTGAAGCAGGGAAACTAAATCCAGGCCAAATGGTAGCAGTTTTAAATGCCAGTGATGATGTGATGAACGAGGCAATGCATGCTGCCCGAGAGTTTGGTAAGGTTTATCCAGCAAATTACAACACACCTAAGCAAATGGTTTTCGGTGGCGATGCCGCTGGAATCAACAAGTTTAGTGCACTATTAAAAGCTGCTGGAGTTAAGCGGGTTGTTCCAATTAAGATGAGTGTGGCATCACACACACCATTTATGCAAATGGCTAGTGATAACTTGAAGACCCGTTTGGAAAATGTCACAGTAGCTCAACCGAATGTGCCAGTAATTAGCAATACGATCAAGACTGAATTTACTAAAGCTAATATTAAACAAACCCTTGCAGACCAGTTGGTAAACCCAACTTATTTCACGGATTGTTTAGCTGTAATTGAGGCAGATCCAATCGATTGTTTGGTAGAAATTGGTCCTGGCAAAGCGCTCAGTGGATTTGCTAAAAAAACTCTCAAGAACAAAGACTTACCAATTTTCAATGTTTATGATGTTGAAACACTACAAAAATTACGGAACTATCTTTCAAAGCAGGAGGCTAATTAAGTGATTATTAAAGATACAGTGGCAGTTGTTACTGGTGGAACTCAAGGAATCGGATTAGCAATCGCAATGGATTTAGCTAAGAAAGGTTCAAAGGTTTTTATCACTGCTCGCCATGATATTTCGGATGATGCAGTAAAAGAACAAATTCAAGGACTTGATATCAACTTTAAAGAACTTGACATTCGTGATGATGCAAAGATTGGCGAATTGTTAAACGACATTAAAGAAGAATTTGGTCACTTAGATATTATTGTAAATAATGCTGGAATTACAAAAGATAAGTTACTAAGTCGAATGTCAGTTGAAGATTTTAATGACGTAATTGCAACTAACTTAGTTGGTACATTTTCAATGACAAAATATGCCATGAAAATTATGCAAAAACAACGTTCAGGTAACATTGTCAATATTTCAAGTATTTCGGGAACTCATGGAAATGTTGGACAAGCTAACTATTCAGCAAGTAAAGCTGGGATTGTTGGTTTAACAAAAACTACAGCTCGTGAAGGTCTTTTGAGAAATATTAGATGTAATGCTGTGGCTCCAGGGATGATTGAAACAGCCATGACTGGAAAATTAAGTGAAAAGGTTCGTGAAAAAACAGAAGAAATGATTCCAATGCACCGTTTCGGTCAACCAGAAGAAATTTCTTCAACAGTAGCCTTTTTACTTGAAAATGATTATATAACTGGTCAAGTACTTACCGTTGACGGTGGAATGACCCTTTAGGTTTTTGAGGAGGAAAAAATGGGTAGACGAGTAGTAGTAACAGGCATGGGAGCTTTGACTCCTCTTGGAAATGATCGAGAATCCTTCATTCAAGGACTAAATAGTTCAAAAGTTGGAATCGATAAAATTACACATTTTGATGCCGAACTAACAGGTATCACGGTTGCCGGTGAGGTTAAGGACTTTGATCCAACTGTTAGAATTGAAAGAAAAATTGCGAAACGGATGGATGCATTTTCTCAATATGCTCTGTATTCTGCCGTTGAAGCAATGGAACAAGCTGATTTTAAAGAAGGCGAGTTAGATCCTTACCAAGTCGGTGTAATTTATGGTTCAGGAATTGGTGGATTAACTACCATCCAAGAACAAGTCATTAAAATGGATCATAAAGGGCCAAGACGGGTTTCACCATTATTTGTAACTAACTCAATTACTAACATGGCAGCTGGGAACATTTCAATGTATTTCAATGCAAAAAATACCAGTCAAGCAATCGTTACTGCTTGTGCTAGCGCAAATAATGCAATTGGAAATGCATTCCACCATATCAAAAATGGTTACGCAGATGTTATGATTACAGGTGGTTCAGAATCATCAATTAATGAAATTGGAATCGCTGGTTTCGCTTCATTAACTGCATTAACTGCATCAGAAGATCGTTTACGTGCCTCAATTCCATTTGATAAGGATCGCAATGGTTTTGTAATGGGTGAAGGAGCAGCTACTTTAATCCTTGAAGACTACGACCATGCTAAAGCACGTGGTGCTAATATTTTAGCTGAAATCGTTGGTTACGGTATGACAAGTGATGCTTTCCATATGACCCAACCAGATCCTGAAGGTCGCGGTGCCATTCGTGCAATGCAAATGGCAATGGACGAAGGTGGCATTAAAGCCAATGATATTGATTATATCAATGCTCATGGTACCAGTACGCATGCTAACGATAGTGCAGAATCAAAAGCTATCGAAAGCATCTTTACTGAAAACGACCATTATAAGGTAAGTAGTACTAAGTCAATGACTGGTCATTTGCTTGGTGCGGCTGGAGCAATTGAAGCTGTTGCAACTATTGCAGCACTTCAAAATGGTATTATGCCGGTTAACGTAGGTTTAGAAACTAAAGACCCTGAAGTTAACATTCCATTAGTTACAGAAGATAACCGTAAGGCTTCTGTTAACTATGCCTTGAGTAATTCATTTGGTTTTGGTGGACATAACGCTGTATTAGCATTCAAGAGGTGAAAATGTTGACTGAAATAGATTTAGAAAAGTTATTAACCAAATTAGATAAATCATCATTCACGTCATTCGAAATGACGGAAGGTGATTTTAGCATTAAAGTAAAAAAAGAAACTACTCAAATAGTTCAACCAGTAGCAACGGTTAATGCCGTTGCTACTGACGTTGAAGCAACTTCTGAAATAGCGGATGCTAACCTAGAAGAGATTAAGGCTCCGTTCGTGGGGGTGGTCTATTTTGCACCTTCAGAAGGAGAAGATCCTTATATTAAGGTTGGCAGTCACATTTCAAAAGGCGATACTGTGGGCTTAATCGAAGCCATGAAGATGTTTAACGAAGTTCATTCACCAGTTGATGGTGAAGTCGTAGAACTCTTAGTTGAAAATGGATCGATGGTTGAATACGATCAACCAATTGCTCGTGTTCGTAAAGTTGGAGATAATTAATGGAAATTAATGTTCAAGATATTATTCCTCAACGTCCTCCTTTTCAAATGATTGATCAATTAGTTGATCTTGAAGCAGGAAAAAAGGCGGTCGCTGAAAAGAAAGTTACCATCAATGAATGGTTTTTTAATAATGGCAACGAGCTCTGCATGCCTGAGCCACTCTTAGTCGAGGCTTTAGCACAAACGGGAGCTTGTGCACTTTTATCAAACGAAGCATTTGTGGGAAAAAATGCTTTCTTTGGCGGAATTAAACAAGCTGAATTTTCAAATAGAGTTGTTCCTGGCAATCGACTTACTTTAACGGTTGAATTAACCAAAATGAAAAGACAAATCGGTACTGGTCATGGGGTTATTGTTAATGAAAATAACGAACTGATCTGTGAAGCTGATTTAACTTTCATTGTGGGCTAGGAACAGGGAGGCTATCTATGTTTCAAAAGGTTTTAGTTGCTAATCGTGGTGAAATCGCGGTCCAAATTATCCGCGCCTTACACGAAATGGATATCGCTGCAGTTAGTGTCTATTCTACAGCTGATGAGAATAGTTTATTCGTTAAATTAGCGGATGAAGCCGTCTGCATTGGAGGGCCTCAACCTGCTGATTCATATTTAAACATGTTTAATATTATCAGTGCTGCCGTCTTAACTGGCTGTGATGCGATCCATCCAGGTTACGGATTTTTATCCGAAAATGCGGAATTCGCTCGATTATGTAAAGAAAGTAATCTGGTATTTATTGGACCGCACTATAAAACCATTGACTTGATGGGAAATAAGTCTCGGGCGCGTGAAACGATGATTAGTGCGAATGTTCCGGTTATTCCGGGAAGCAACGGCATGGTTCGCGATTTAGAGAATGCCATGGTGGTGGCTAAGCAAATTGGTTATCCAATTATGCTTAAAGCTGCTGATGGTGGTGGCGGAAAAGGGATTCGTCGAATTAATTCACCAGAAGACCTTAAAAAGGCTTATCAAGAAGCGAAGCGGGAAGCTGAAACTTCTTTTGGTAATTCTGATTTATACATTGAAAAAATCATTGAAAATGCTAAACATATTGAAATGCAAGTTATTGCAGATCAGTTTGGTCATTATGTATTTTTACCTGAACGTGATTGTTCGCTGCAACGAAATAACCAGAAAGTAATTGAAGAAACACCATGCGCCACTATTTCACATTCTGAACGCGAAAGTTTAGGTGATATTGTAGTTCGGGCTGCAAAGGCCATCAATTATTATAATACTGGTACAATTGAGTTTTTGATGGATGAAAATCATAATTTTTATTTCATGGAAATGAATACTCGACTTCAAGTTGAGCATACAGTTACTGAAGAGGTAACGGGAATTGAATTAATCAAAGAACAAATTAAGATTGCTGAAGGATTGAAACTTGATTTCAGCCAAGCAGACGTTGAAATTTTAGGCCATGCAATTGAATGTCGAATTAATGCCGAAGACCCAAGCAATGGTTTTATGCCATCGGCGGGGACCATTAAGCATCTATTTTTCCCAGATGGAACAATGGGTGTACGCATTGATTCGGGAATTACATATGGTAGCATGATCCCACCATTTTACGATTCAATGATTTCAAAAATAATTGTTAAAATGCCAAATCGGGTTCAAGCGACTAGAAAAATGCGTCGTGTTTTAGATGAATTTGAAATCGAAGGTGTAACTTCAAATAAGGCATTCTTAGAGGCTTTACTAGTTGATAAGGGATTTGAACAAGGATTGTTTACGACTAAATATATTGAAAATGTCTTTTTGAAAGAGTGGTTAAGTAATGCAAAATAAATTCTCACTTCCTACTCAAGATGAAATTGTTAAGCGATTGAAGAAAATTCCAGAAGGTTTGTGGCGCGAATGTTCTAATTGTCACGAAAAGTTTTATTACCGTCGCGCAGGGGTTTATGAAGTGTGTCCTAATTGTGGGTATGGTGCACGGCTAGGTTCTCGTAAACGAATCAAATTACTTTGTGATGAGTTTGAAGAATGGGACAAAGCAATGGCTACTGATCCTACTAATATAGACGATGAAAAGTACAAAAAGAAACTGGCTACAGGGATTAAAACGACTCACGTTAATGAAAGTGTCCTCACAGGAAAAGCTAAAATTGGTAACAATGAATTTGCTATTGGAGTGATGGATTCACGCTTTATCATGGGTAGTTTAGGTCAAGTGACGGGGAGTAAAATTGCACGAATGTTCCAGGAAGCGACTCGGCAACATCTACCAGTTATTATGTTTACTGCTTCAGGTGGTGCGCGAATGCAAGATGGAATTCATTCATTAATGCAAATGGCCAGAGTTTCTGATGAAGTTGCTCGTCATAGTGCGGAAGGCTTATTATACATTGCAGTTATAACCGATCCTACTACAGGTGGAGTTACAGCTAGTTATGCCATGCAAGCTGATATTATTATTTCAGAACCAAAAACATTAATTGGTTTTGCCGGTCGCCGAGTGATTGAACAAACGATTAATCAGAAGCCACCTAAGGATTTTCAACAAGCCGAAACGTTACTTAAAAATGGATTCTTAGATGATATTGTTGAACGACCAAATTTAAAAGAATATTTGAATAATCTTTTAAATTTACATTCAGATAAGTAAGTAGGGATAAAAATGGCAAAAACAGCATATGAAACAGTGACTGCTGCTCGCAGTAAGGATAAAGTTGCAACTGCTGATTTGATAAATAATATTTTCTCGAATTTTACGGAATTCCATGGAGACCGTCAATTAAGTGACGATCCTGCTGTGATTGGTGGAATCGCTCTATTGAACGGTACACCAGTAACCGTAATTGGTACCCAAAAAGGTAAAAATACCGCTGAAAATATTGAACGTCATTTTGGAACTGTTGAACCTGAAGGGTATCGAAAAGCAGTACGTCTGATGCAACAAGCTGAAAAATTTAAACGACCAGTAATTACATTTGTTAACACACCAGGGGCTTATCCAGGAATGGATGCTGAGTATCATGGTCAAGGTTCAGCAATTGCTAACAGTTTAATAGTGGGGATGGAACTTCGTGTCCCTTATATCAGTATTATTGTTGGTGAAGGTGGTAGCGGAGGTGCATTGGCTCTGGCTACCGGTGATACAGTTTGGATGATGGAAAATAGTATCTATTCAGTTTTATCACCTGAAGGTTATGCTTCAATCGTTTGGAAGGATTCTAAACGTGTTATTGAAGCTTCTGAGGCTTTAAAATTAACTCCAGAACATTTACTTGAAGATGGAATTATCGATAAAATTGTTCCAGAAGTTGTTGATCAAACTAGTACACAAAATTTAAAACAAATGTTAGTTACAGAAGTAAATCGTTTAAGTCAATTTTCAGCTGATGAACTCGTGCAGCGACGACATGAACGATTTAGTAAATTCTAGAAGAGGGGTTATGCAGTTGGAAGGAATTCTTAGTGGAAAAACCATTGTCATTATGGGTGTAGCGAATAAGAACAGTATTGCTTGGGGTTGTACAAAAGCAATCATGGATCAAGGCGCAAAAGTTGTATTAACTTACCAAAATGACCGGATTAAAAAAAGTTTAAATAAAATTGTGGACGATTCAATCGCATTGGTTGAATGTGATGTTTCAGAAGATGCCAATATTGAAAAGGCCTTTAAACAAATTGAAGATAAATTTGGTAAGGTTGATGGTATTATTCATGCGATTGCCTTTGCTGACAAGGAAACTCTTGAAGGTGGAGTTTTAAATACCAAAAAAGAAGGTTACAATCTAGCTCAAGATGTTAGTGCTTACTCATTGATTGCTGTTTCACGCTATGGTGCGGAAATCATGAACGAAAAGGGTAGTATTGTGACGCTTACATACTTCGGCTCAACTCGTGCAATTCCTAACTACAACATGATGGGAATTGCTAAAGCTTCACTTGAATCCAGCGTACGCTACTTGGCAAGTGATTTAGGTGACCGTCATATTCGAGTTAATGCTATTTCAGCTGGTGCAATTAAGACACTTGCTGTTACAGGTATCAAGCATCATCGTGACTTGCTTAAAGAATCTCAAAGCCGTACAGTCGATGGTGAAAATGTAAGTACTAGTGAAGTTGGAAATGTCGCTGCATTCCTTGTTAGTGATATGGCAACTGGTGTAACCGGTGATGTTATTTACGTTGATAAAGGCGTACATTTAATTTGATTTATAATCATGCAAAATAAAACGAGACAATACCTTATTAAAATAGGGCTTGCCTCGTTTTTTTGTTTGATGTGGTCATGGTATCGTCTCGTAATCTCACGTATTTGTGTGGGATTTTGCGTGGGATTTGTGGGATTATTAAAATTTACCGTGAATCTCATCAGAAACCGCTAATATGGAGCTTTCGTTTGATCTGAAATATTTATCAGTCATTTCTGGTTTAGCATGACCAAGCCATTTCATTACCGAAATGTTGTTGATGTTGTTTTGCAAAGCAACCGTGGCGAAATAATGACGGAGCATGTGAGGGTGAATTCTAATATTGCATGCTTCGGATACTTTGGAAAATAACTTATTAATGTAAACAGGTGCCATTGGTAAACCAGTACCTATTGAAACAACCACATAGTCATCTGGTTTTATTGTTTGCTTTTGACTCAGACGTATTTTCTTAGAAAGAAACAATACATTTTCAATATCTTCGTTCATATCTTGGTTAGCAATGATATAGCGATAAGAAGATGTTGTTTTTAAATCTGATCCATTTTTAGCAATAGGGTTACGAGCACGGTCAAACAGTATTTTATAGCGAACCGTATCCTCATTAGATAGCTTTTCAAAAGATTCATAACGTAATCCTAACAACTCACCACGGCGTTCACCGAGGGCCAGCAAGCGAACAACTGAATAGTAATAAGGATTCAAGACTTTTTTTGCCGTCTTGAACCACTTTTCATAATCTTCTTTTTCAAGAGTCATACTTTTTGGTGCTTTCCCATCTGGCAAGTCAATGTGCTGAATCTTGTTTTTAACGATGTAATCATTATATTCTGCATAATTCATGATAGATTGATACAATCCGTTAATATCTTCAATATAAGCTTTTGAAAGCCCACGGTCAGCAAGTGAGTTAATGAACGCTTGATAATCAGCCCGATTCATTTTTGATATCTTGGTATCAGAAAAAACATTTTTAATATATTTTTTAAAATAAAGATTAGAAACGTGAACTGTTGTTTTTCGCCATTTCCCAGATTTAAACTTAAGCTCTTTCATTTCTTCGTAACATTGTCCAATGGTCATATTAGCTTGATTTTTAGGCTTGATTTTATCGGCATACAAATCAGCATTGAATTTATCTAATACTATCTTAGCGTCAGAAGCGGACTTTAAACCACTTCTCGTGAACTCTTTACGTTTTTGTCCAACGAGTTGGTAAGTACGACGGACGCCATATTTATATTTTTTGTCACCGTTGTTTTTATACCGGTAAATATTTGGTTTATTTTTAAGGGGCTCCCATTTTGGCATATCTAAAAATTCCTTTCTTTGTGTATATTTAATTCAAAAATACAAACATATGTTCTTTTTGAGTTCAAAAAAATAAGCCATTTGGCAGATTTAAAATTATTCAAACGTAATTTCACTCATTGAATCTTCTAGGTCTTCTAAAACATTGTTTTCTTCAATAAACATATTCCACTTTTTATCATCAGAACTTTTGATTGCTGATTTAAGTTTATCGAATATGTTATCTAAGACGGTACTAAACATTTTATCAGCAGCTCGTTCAACTTTAGTTTCGTTCCAGCGCTTAGCAAAAGGGCGCTTCTGATTTTTTTCATTCTGGTAATCTAGAGCTTTTTCCATAAATTTATCTTTAACACCTGAGTTTGTCTCGAGATATTCTAGTAATTCTTCTTTATCCATAACTGGTACCTCCAATATTATTTAGTTAATTCCCACATACAGAGTTGAACTGTATCAAGTCACCGGAGTGGGGGAAGAAAGAAAATATTTAATTACCTGTTTGATAATGATAGCCAGACGGAAGAGGTTCGCCTGGGCTTAATCTACGAGAATGTCCTTTTCGTGTTGCCCAAGTATAGCCATCTTCAACAGCCCAGCGGATACCAGTAGTATTATTGGTAGATGCAGCGGCATTGTTGGTAGCAGTGCTTTTTTGCGTAGATACAGCTTGTGCAGCCGATTCGCTTGCTCGTCGAGCACTTTCTGAAGCTGCCTTGGCGGCTACTGCTTTACTTTCTGCAATTGAATTTGATTCAGCAACACGTTGTGCCGATTCTGAACTAGCTTTTTTGGCTACAGATTCTGATGCTTTTTTTGCTTCTTCAGCTTTCTTAATACTTTCGCTTTCTGATTTTGAAGATGCAATAGATTCTGATTTAGCAATACTTTTCGCTGAATTAGAATGCTTATTATTATCTGTAAGCGTTGCACCATTTTGCTGTGTGTCTTGACCAGAAGCTGAACTAGGTGAATTTACTGCAGCACCAAAGAAAAATAAAATAAGTGTTAATATAGCAATCCAACGTGTACGCAAAAATTTGGTTTTATTTGCGGGTAGTGCATAGGGAGGTTTTCTTTTTAAAATATATTTATAACTTGCAATATATAGAACGTAGATTAAACCGATAGAGCCCAACAATTTAAATAAGTTAAGTTTAAAGATTAAAATAATTGTTAAAATAATAGCGAATACAATTAACCAATTTTTATAAGGTTTCTTTTTATTCGGCGACATATTATTAATATCTGGTTTAATGCTACTTTTACTTTTAGTTTTATCAGGGTAATCCTTGACATATGAAATACCTGTTCCAGAAATTGTATTAGTAGTACGTGTACCACCATTAGCCTTTTTTGTATATCTAAATCCTTTAAAACCAGTACTCCAACCAATCCCCGATTTACTAAAATTCATTCTGAAATACTTGCCCAAATTTAAACTTTTTCTGTATCTCCAACCCAACGTAACTCCTCCTAAAATATGTACAGCTTTTTAAGTCTTCAGTTTTTGGACTTTGAAATTCATTCCCACCAACGGAATCGAACCGTTGCAAGTCGCCAGAGTGGGGTAGTGTTATTTGTTATAAAACTTTTCTGGATTAGTGGGATCAAAGTTCTTAAAAAATATTGAGGCCGAAACAATTTTACCATCACTATTACGTGATTCTTCAATAGTATAATCACGATTCAATTTGTCAGAATGGTAGGTAGTTCCACTCACGTAATCTAAATCATCATTTGTTACTTCTTTATAATTGCTCATAGCTGTAGCATCGTGTACAGGAACGTAGTCACGTTTGAATGGAAATTTAATTGATACGACTCTGTCATTATCATCTGTAGATAGTAATGCGTGGCCTTGTTTATAGAATCCGTAATCATCTTTTTCAAGCTTTTTATTTATTTTGTCTCCCATACGTACGGTTTTTAATTTGGGTTTTGAATCATGAAAGCAACCGCTTAGGACTAGCAATGAACAAATAACTCCCATAAAAACTATTAATTTCTTCATATTGACTCCTCCAAAAAGTCAGCTTTTAAGATCTTCAGGTTTTGGACTGGATACATTAATCGTAGATAATATTTTTGACTAGCGGCTCAAACCAAACAGGTAAATTAAATTCATCCATAAAGTTTGCCCAATTTCTCTGTTCTTTAGGTATATCTTCATATATTAATCGTGAAATTATATGGATTGCTCGTTCATTTGTTTCTCTTTCTTCCTTATTTTTAATATAGGGGGAGAAAGTATATAAAAATGAAGGTTGAGAGAATTGAATATGACTAATTTCATGGGCCAATCTAAAAGCAACACTTATTTCACAATCAAAATTACCATTCAAATTTATTATTTTACGTTTACAGAAAGCAACATCTGGATCTGAAATATTTCCTTCAATTTCTCTAATCTTAATCCCTGATTTACTTGCTATATAAATAAGACGTGCTAATAAATCATCATGCATAAACTATTCACCACGTTTTTCAGCTCTGAGCATTGTTAACAGAGCTTTTTTATATTCTTCAGATAGTGGTTGACCGTCAAACATGGCCATTCCTTCTTCTGATAAAGCCTTATCTAAATCAACGGTATTCATATCGTCATCCGCGGAGTTAGGATTATCAGTATTTCCAACCAAGTAATCAGTAGAAACGTCCAAAACATTGGCGATACCCTTAAGCTCTAAATCACGTGCAGGGCGTGTGCCAAGCTCTATTCTATTAAGAACTGAGCGATTTATATTGATTCTACTTGCCAATTCTGTTTGTGATATATTTTTAGATTCTCTAAGTTCTGCAATTCTACGACCTATTTTTATTTGTTCTTCTTCTTGTTTTGTCAAGGTATATCATCTCTTTTCGTTTCTATATTAGCAACAAAATAATAACATCATTTCTGTTTCAAAACACAAAAAGTTCTAAAATAGAAAAAAAGTTATTGACTTTTCTGTTTTAGAACTATATTATAATACTTGTAAGTTGCTAAAACAGAACAAGGAGGTAGCAAATGATTAATTTAGAACTTATTAATTTTCAACAGAAAAAGTTGCATATTTCTGATGAAGAAATGGCAAAAGCCTTGGGATTCAAGAATCGCTCAACTTACTATAAATACAAAACTGGATCATATGCATTCAAAGCGGATATGTTACCACAGTTAAAAGTGATGTTGAAAATACCATACTCAAAATTTTTTACAAAAAGTAGTTCTGAAATAGAACAAAAGGAGGTGACAGCATGAATATTAACCAAGCAAAGGCGATGCATTCACAACTAGGCATGACTCAGTGGTATGAGCTATGTAATGACTGGTTAGGTGAAGAAGACATCTTGCGTGCTATTAACCCACCAAAGATTAATGGCAAGAAAGCACCAAGTATGATTCCAGAACTAGCATTCCAAGGTATGTGCCGTGGTGCTATTCCGGAATATGCGGTCAAAAAAAAAATTAATGCAATGACTGTTCCTATGGTTATTTAGCTTATGACTTAATTATAGAAAAATCCCACGTGAACAAAAATCCCACGTGGTACACAAAAAGAAGGTGTAAGCATTGGTAATAGAAGACGTTACAGCTGAATTAGATAAGTGTTTAAAAAGAAAGGAATTAAGTCGAACAAGATTTGCTGAATTAATTCACGTTTCTAAACAAGCAGTTTCTAATTGGTTTTCAAGTGATGAACACAAAATACCTGTAGACAAGCTTTTGTATATAGTTGACGTCCTAGGCGATGAACGATTTAGGTTTGTCGTTGCGGACTACATATTAGATACAAGGCTGCTTACTGAGAATAGCTACGGTAAGGATCCGTTATCTCAATTTGTGAGAGTTAACAAAGAAGAAAGCGAACGAAGAATCCTTAACGAACAGGTAACGGAAATACTTGCTAAAACTGGATGGAGTCAAGATGAACATGACTTTTTGATTAAGTTCAGGAAAGAACTATCAGAAGAACGACAAGCCGAGAATGATTTTGCGATTGCATTAGATTTGGCACTGGAGGTGGTTTAGATGGCAGCAATTAGCTTAGATGGGATTGATCAAAAGGTAGCCGACAGAGTGGTTGAATTAATCATTCCAAAGATAGAAGAGCGGATAAATCAAACGCTTAAGTCCGATAAATTACTGACGCAAGACGAAGTGATGGAAAAATTACATGTTAGGTATGGGCTTTTCAAAAGAGATTATTATCCTACAATGCCGCACATTGGACATGGTAGAGGAATTCGATATTCAGAAAAAGCCATCGATAAGTGGATTGAGGAGAACCAAGAAACTTTAATTTAAGGAGGATATGAAGATGATATTTATTTTGAAACTAATCGTGATTGCTTTAGCGTCATCACAGATGGTTAGTCTGTTAAGCGATCCGAAAGATGATGCTAAGCGTATTGAAAAATTGGAAAGGAAAGGTAATCACTATGTTAATTGATTGCACAAAAAAATCCCGTACGCCAATACGAGATTCAAAACATTTCACAACATTTGATACATCAATTCTACCACCGAAGGAAGGTGCTGTACATGCCTAACGGGGATTTAATGGAATCATTCTCACAAGCGGAGGACGCTTATCTAGACCCAGACCAGTGCCAATCATATGTAGAAAATACGGAGGTAGAAGATGATGAGTAATGTACAAAATGAAAACACTGCAGTAGTCGAAACAGAGAAAAAGGTTGTGTATGAGGTTAATGGTGAATCGGTAACTCTTTCAAGAGCTATGGTTAAAAATTATTTAACGAGTGGAAATGGAAATGTGAGTGACCAAGAAGTAACGATGTTCATCCAGTTATGTAGATACCAACATTTGAATCCATTCTTGAATGAAGCTTACTTGGTTAAGTTTGGCGGTAATCCAGCTCAAATTATCACTTCTAAAGAAGCCTTTATGAAAAGGGCTGAATCAAACGTTAATTACGATGGAATTGAAGCAGGATGCATTGTTGAACGTAAAGATGAAATTGTATATACAAAGGGAGCATTTACGCTTAAATCTGACAGGATAGTTGGTGCTTGGGCGGATGTATTCCGTAAAGATCGTGAGCATCCAACACATGTTGAGATTGCATTCGAAGAATTTAACAAAAACCAAGCTACTTGGAAAAGTATGCCAGCTACTATGATTCGTAAATCGGCTATGGTAAATGCTTTACGTGAAGCATTTCCACAAGATTTAGGGGCGCTTTATACAGAAGATGATAAGGATATTAACGCAACAAAACGTTCAAATAAAGTTGAAGAACGTAAGGAAGTAAATAGCACTGAAGCTGGTAATGTACTTGCTAACAAATTTGCGAATGTTCAAAACGCTAAGCAAGTTGAAGAAGTAAAAGAGGAGGTAGCAAACGATGGCAGTCAAAACGAAGAGCAAACAACCGCAGCTGAATAAAGAGAATTACTACGATTTATCAACTGAAAGTTATATGTCCTTCTCTTTGTATAAACGATTTAAGAAGTGTGAGTACGAGGCGATGGCTTATCTTAACGGAGAAATTCCAAGTGTTGATGAGACTAACCCAGCACTGTTGATGGGCAACTACCTTCATACTTACTTCGAATCTGAGGAAGCCCATAACGAATTTATTGAAGATAATTCAAACGAATTAATTAGTTCCCGTGGGAAGAACAAAGGACAGTTAAAAAGTAACTATGTTTTAGCTGACAAGATGGTTAAAGCTTTAGAAAGACAGAACTTGTTTAAGGGTGTTTATCAAGGAAAAAAAGAAGTTATCCTAACTGGCAAAATGTTTGGAATGGATTGGAAAGTTAGAATTGATTGCTTACATGTTCCTAAAGATGAAAATGACGTAGCTTACTTCTGTGATCTAAAAACATCACGGAATTTACATGCCAAGTTCTGGGATAACGAACTAAGACAATGGAATCCGTTTGTTACAGCTTACGGCTATGATTTGCAGATGGCGATTTATCAAGAAATTATCCGTCAAAATTATGCTTTGAAATTTGCACCATTTATTTTTGGAGTTTCAAAAGAAGATGTACCAGAAGTTCTAGGGATTGAGTTCAAGCAAGAAGAACTAGACGATGCACTGCTCGATTTAGAACAGAGAATGCCACATATCATTAAATTAATTAAAGGCAAGGTTGATCCAGAACCTTGTGAGAAATGTGACTTTTGTAAAAGTAGACAACAAATTAAAGGATTTGTTGATATAGATTCATTATTGGATTAAGGAGGCTGCTATGAAAGAAGAAGAACCAAGTTATTTTTCAATTATTCCAGCAAATGTTAGATATGATAATCGTCTACCAGCAAAAGCAATTCTTCTATATAGCGAGATTACAGCATTAACTAAAAAAGATGGGTATTGTTGGGCTTCTGATACACACTTTGCCAAGCTATACAAAGTATCAAATACAACGGTCCAAAATTGGTTACATGCGTTAGAAAAATACGGTTATATCACTAGAGAAGTAGTTTATCGTGAAGGAACTAAACAAATTAAAAATAGGTATATAAGAATTTTTGAGTACCCTACCCAAGAAAATTTGGGTACCTACCCAAATAAATTTAAGAACCCTACCCAAGAAAACTTGAGAGGTAATAATAAATCTAATAATAAATTTAATAATAAAAATAATAATAAACCGTCAAAACCACCTAAGCCGGTGGCTGACCGTGACCATTTCGAATCATTGTGGAAGCTGTATCCGAATAAAAAAGGCAAAGAATCAGCATGGAATTCATACAAACAATCGATTAAGACTGGTGTTACTGACGATGATATTCGACAGGGTATTAACAATTACCTAGCTGAGATTAAAGCTAAGCAGACACCTAAGCGCTATATCAAACACGGTCAGACGTGGTTCAAACAAAAAGGATGGCAGGATGAGTACGATAGTACTCCAGAGGCTCCTGTAAACGGACGAAAGACTGTACAACGGGAAACCTTACCAGAATGGGCCCAGGACAACAGCATCAATCAACCAGCTAAAACGTCTAAACCTACTGTTAGTCCAGAAGAAATTCAACGGCAGTTCGAAAAACTAAAAACGATAAGAGGGGGATAAGCAATGCAAAGAGCAAGAGCCGTGATGCGTAGTGGTAATTTAATAATCCACTTGGATGAACCACTTAATCAAGATCACCTAGAAACCGTCGCAGGTTCAACAGACCAGTTCTATATTGATTTCGAAGTGGCCGACACTCGTAAAGCCAGTGCCCAGCAACGGCGATTGTTCTTTGCTTTATTGCATGATATTGAGGTCTGGTCGTTTACGCCGAAGGATTATCTCAAGGATATATTCTACACACAGTACGAAATCTATACCGCAGGCAAGTCTATTAGCCTGTCAGACGGCACAGAATCGTCCGTTAGCGATGCTAAAAGGCTACTAGACCTAGTTATCGATTTCATGTTCGAGTGGCATGTGCCGTTTAAAAAGGGCTATGAGCTACTACCTAGAGACCAGCGATATTTTTTGTATCAATGCTGTAGGCACCGAGTTTGTACGATTTGTTCTGAGTATGCAGATATCCACCACATCGACGTGGTTGGTAGGACAAATAGAAACAAAGTGGACCACACTAAACGCCACGTAATGGCATTATGTCGAAAACATCATGAAGAGATTGAACACATCGGACCCGTTCAGTTCTCAAGAAAATACCATGTTCCAGTTGAGGGTATCAAACTAAAACTTGAAGATTTGAAGAAATTAGGAATTAGGGGGAATTACGGTGCTGAAAATGAAAATGTTTTGTAATGATATAGAGTTATTTTTCTATGACTGGTATTTGAGACACATTAAGAAACCTAAATGCCTTGTATGCAAGGAAATAGCAACATTGCAACTTGACTGCGGACCGGTGCTTTGGATCTTTGAAAATTGTGCTCAAATTCAAAGTGAGTTAGCTAGTGAGGAGGAATCTAATGATTAATCGAACAGTATTAGTAGGCCGGTTAACTAACGATCCGGAACTAAAATACACAGGCAGCGGTGTGGCAGTTGCAACTTTTACAGTAGCTGTTAATCGGCAATTTACTAATTCGCAAGGCGAACGTGAAGCGGATTTTATTAGATGCCAAATGTGGCGCAAAGCTGCTGAAAACTTCTGTAACTTCACTCGCAAAGGTTCATTAGTTGGAATTGATGGACGAATTCAAACTCGCTCATACGAAAATCAACAAGGAACACGAATTTTTGTTACTGAGGTTGTAGCTGAGAACTTCTCGCTACTTGAATCTAAAAATAGCAGTCAAAATAAACCTCAAAATAACGGACAAAATTACCAGAATCAACAAAATGGTCAATCATCACCTAACAGAACTCCTAATGATCCATTTAATAGAATGCCGGATATCAAGGGTGACGATTTACCGTTCTAGGGAGGGTTAAAAATGATTAAACATTACATTACTAAATACTACGAAGACGATAACTTATATGCAGAGTCCTGGATACAAATTAATTTATTTAACAAGTCATGGTGTGTATCTAAAAGAAAAATAAAAATATCCTTTTAGGGAGAGTTAACAATGACATTTAAAGAAAGACAAGCATTAAGAAAACAAGCAACTATTGAATTGAATCTAGGAAACAGTGATAAATATGAAAAACTAATGCATAAAGCTCGTGAAGCAAGACCGAATTATAAAGTGCCTAGTCAAGCAATTTGGGGAAGCGACAACGCTAAAGTTATTGAGCGTAGGAAGATGGTCAAGAAATTGCTAGAAACAGGGTATGACAACAAAGAAATAATTGCCAAGTGCGGTACAACAGATACAACCATTAGGAAAGATATTAGGACGTTGAAAGAATTGGGCACCATTAAAGATAAGTAGGAGGTTGAATATGTTTAAAAAATTAAAGAAAATGCTTGCAGGCGAATCAACAAATACCGAAGACCAAACTTACAAATATGTCTATAACTACAATTATACGTTTACAACTAATTGTAGTTGCGGATGTCAACCAGATATTGAACAGGCTGAAAAGTTGATAGATATGGCAAAGATAAACGCTGCTAAAGAAAAATAACAGGAGGCATTATGGAATTAACAGAGGAAGTTCGTATATATTTCTTTAATCATAATGTGGGAGTCCTAGACACGAGGATTACTAGAAGTCGATTTGTATATATCGAAACGGATGATCTACATTCTATGTATCGTTACTCTTTGGAAAGTCCAGAAATGTTGCAACATGATGTTGGCCATAATGAATGGCGGGACATTTGGCTAGGAGTAAGACGGGAGCAAACAGCATTGTTTTAGGGGGATAGCGATGAGTAAGGGATGTATTTGGCTCTTATTAATTATTGGATCATGGATAGCAGTAACTAAAGTAATTTGGATAGCTGCCAATGCAATTACTTTTTTAGGTAAGGCTTTGCTATCTATATTTTGACAACAAAAAAGCCACAGCATCCGCTGTAGCTATAATTACTCGACAACCAATTATAACATACAGGTGGGTGGAGGTTATGGACGTTATGACATTACCAAAGTTAAATGAAAAAGCTACAGGGAATCAAGTAAAAGGTTTTTTTAGAAGAGAGTATCCTAGAATCGCCAGACTAGCAGGAAAGAATCCTACAGAACTTAAATCTACTAATATCGATGATATGCCAAAGGCTCCTCAATATGGAAATCACGTTGAAGATAACGTCATTGAATTTTCAAATAATCAGTTGGAATACTTAAGAGTCGTTAATGCAATTAAGGGATGTTCAATGATTTCACAACAAATCATCTTATACGATTTAATTCAAGGTTACAACGTAGGTTGGGTTTCAGCAGCATTAAAGTATTCGCCTCAAAGATACAACGACTTAAAAAAGTACGCTATGAATGAATTTGCTGATACATATGAGTATTGGTCCGGAGAAGACCTGCATGTTTATTTTTAAAAATCAGATTTTTATTGGATTTTTATCAGATTTTCATCAGTGCATTTATACGAAAAATGGGTGTAAATTAGTATTATCGAAAGTTAGCAAGTAAGAGGAATCCTCCAATTCTTTGAATTTAGACAAAACCACCCATGTTGTTGATGTGCAAAGCTAACTTTCGATTTGTAGATGTAGCTCAGTTGGTTAGAGCATCTGACTGTTAATCAGAATGTCGCAGGTTCGAGACCTGTCATCTACGTGGGTACAGCATTTGAGATTGTATAACTTAATTTTTAGTATAGACCTTCCAAAAACTATGAAGTAGACTTACTTATATATGAAACTGTTTTGGAGGGTATTATAAATGACAAATTTTTTAGGATGGTTGATAAGTGGCTTACTGCTTTTAATAGTTATTTTTATTAAAAGGTTACCTTATATGTTAGAAAATAAAATATTGCAGAAACAAAAGTCTAGAGATTCGCACGAGCTTCAAATAGAATCTTATTTTAAAGAATTAGGCGGAAAAGAGCAAAAAGAAGTTCTTGAAGAATGGACGAAAATTTTAACTTTCATGAAACCAATTAAGGATCCTGATAAACTAAGTAATTTAATTCATCGGACGGTAATTTATGGTTCAACCAATTCAATAAAAATATTATCGTTAATGGCGCAATATACTTATACAGATATGAAGAAAGATTTAGAAAACAATAATAAGTTTATGATTTACGTAGCATTCTTATGTTGTAGTTTGAAACAAGATTTTTCAGGGCAACATATTGATCCTCTTACTTTACTAAAAGTGAAAATTAGTGATATTAAGGAGTCAGAAGAGGAATATACTAATTCAATTAATAAAATAAACAAAGAAATAGCTAATTTGTGAGGTGGTAGATTGTTTAATATAGAGTTTTCCACAGATTTCATATTTAGCGGACTAATACTCATTTTTATTTTTACAATAATATTTTTTGCAATATTGTATTTTATCAATAAAAAATAACATTAAAGTCACATAACTTAATTGTCGTGTGACTTTTTATTATGGAGGCAAATTTGATGGTGCTATTTTTAGCAAGTTTTATATTAGGAGTGATTGGGTTGTCATTAGGAATGTTTCAGCTTGGGTATAGTAAAGGAAGAGAGCACCAATGTAAACATGAAGATGACTAAGTACGGCTGGTGTAGTCAAACAGAGATAAAAATATTTGGTGAACTAGACCGAGAAATTAAACAAAAAAAGAAGGACGATTCTAAAAAGGATCGTCCTTTTATTGTGCCCAAAGAAAAAAGAGAAACTATCAAGATTGATTGGAAATAGTGTCAAAGATAAAAATTTCATCTGATATAATTAACCTAATAGAACATTTAGGAGTGTACTTAATGAATTTTTTGAAGTGGTTATGGAAACATTTATTTATTATTATCATTGCAACAGTAGTAACTATTTTTATGGGATATTTAGCAATCAGATGGATACGATATAATGACACATATCTATATCGATATTTATTTCAAGATAGTAATGGAAAATTTGCATGGACGGGTTTTACAGCAATTATTGCAATAATTACATTAGCTATTAATGCTTGGGATAATCGTAGAAAATTTAAAGCAGATTTGATTTCGAAAAGTAGGATCGCTTGGATTGAAAATGTAAGAGAAAAAGTTGCACAATTAAATACGAAACTGTCAGAAATAAACTATCTAGTTTCTTTATATGAAATTTCCTCTAAAAGAGTAGAAAAAGTAACAAGTCGAAAGGAATGGGTTGCTTTTAATAATAATTACGAGTTGGAATTGGAAAATATGGATCCAATAGAAAAAAGGTTAACTGATAGTTACGAATTCGAAAAAGAATTTGCCCGAAACGAACCGTTTCACGAAGAATTTCTTGAAATAGAAAGTGAAGCAGAAGATATTCGAAAAAAGCTATTATTGAGGTGCGATGAATGTATTGCGCTAAATAATAATATTGAGTTATATTTTTTGGGATCAAATTCAGAAGATATTAATATTAAGGAGGGATTGAATAAGTTATGTGGGAGCTTGAAGTATATACTAAAGTTAATTAATAAAGATAGCAATCGCAAGACAGTAACACATATTAGTACTAGCTCTGAAGATGTTAAAAATATAAACGATGATATAGAAAGATATTTGAAAGCTGAGTGGGAGAGAGCAAAAAAAGGCGAATAATTAACGTTGAAAGTCATGTGAATAGGCATGGCTTTTTTTAGTACTCAAAAGGAGGCGTGGTGATATGTAATGACAAGGAAGTTGACTAAACAGCAGCGCAAATTTGCTAATGAATTCATCAAAACTAACAATGCGTATCAATCGGCTATAAACGCAGGCTACTCTAAGGCTTACGCTAAAAATGCTGGCAAGAAATTGTTGGAAAATGGTGGAATTCAATCTTATATCAACAAAAAGGTTGGAAAAGTAGAAGAAAATGAATCAAATGCAGCTGATGAAGTTCTTCGAAACATCTATCGGATTGGCGCTGGCAAAGAGATAGAAAGACGATATGTCAATATTGATAACTTAAAAAAAGAAGCGCTAGATAATGATGAATCACTGAATGCTCGTCTTGAGTATATGGAAGACACGACCATAATTGGTCCAGCATCAGTTAAAGAACAAGTTTCAGCAGCTGAATTGTGGTTTAGATTGCATGGTGATTTCAAAAATGATAGTGAAGAGATTGAGAAACAGAAGGTACGCAAGCTTAAAGCCGAGGCTGATATTGCCGAAGCACGTGCTCAAGAATATGATCCAGAAGATGTTGGAAATGATAGTGATGGATTTATAGAAGCGCTAAACAAGGGTGCTAAAGAAGTTTGGGGTGATTCAGATGAAACTGAAAGCTAAAGTATTTCATTTTACCCCGTTTTCAGTGAAGCAGAAACAAGTCTTAACGTGGTGGCGAAGTCCTAAAGTTAAGGACCACGAAGCTATCATCTGTGACGGCTCTGTTCGTGCTGGTAAAACGGTAATTATGTCGCTGTCTTATGTGATGTGGGCCATGGAGACGTTCAATGAAGAACAGTTTGGCATGGCTGGTAAAACGATTGGCTCGTTTAGACGTAACGTTTTACGCCCGCTTAAACAAATGTTATTAGGAAGAAGATATAAAGTGGTTGATCACCGTACGGATAATATGTTTGAAGTATCCAAGAACGGTAAGGTTAATTACTTTTTTATTTTTGGTGGTAAAGATGAAGCTAGTCAAGACTTAGTTCAAGGGTTAACCGCAGCAGGATTCTTTTTTGATGAAGTGGCTCTGATGCCACAGTCATTTGTTAATCAAGCAACAGCTCGTGTTTCTAAAACAGGTGGTAAGTATTGGTTTAACATGAACCCAGAGGGCCCTTATCATTGGTTTAAATTGAATTGGATTGATGATTTAAAAGGTAAGCGAGCATTGCGAATCCATTTTCGAATGGAGGACAATCCATCTCTATCAGAAGAAGTCATCGACAGGTATAAACGTAACTACTCTGGTGTGTTCTACCAGCGCTATATTTTGGGCTTGTGGGTAATGTCAGAAGGAGTTATATACGATAACTTCAATAGAGAAACAATGGTCGTTAGCGAGCCACCAGGGCGTTGTACGAAGTATTACGTGTCAGTCGATTATGGAACTCAAAACCCTACAGTATTTCTAATGTGGGGTTTTTATAATGGCGTCTGGTATTGCTTAAAAGAGTATTACTACGACGGACGACACAGCGCATGTCAGAAAACAGATGACCAGTATGCGAATGATTTAGATGAGTTTGTCGGTAATCTGAACGCCAGGATTATTATTGACCCGTCTGCAGCTTCTTTTATTGCGGTGTTAAGAAATCGACACTACCGCATTATCAGAGCTAACAACGACGTGCTTAATGGGATTCGTGAAACACAATCAGCAATGAACAACGGACTGATTAAGTTTACGGACAACCTACCTAATTTATTTAAAGAGTTAGCATCGTACATCTGGGATGATAAAGCATCCAGCAACGGCGAAGACAAAGTTATTAAGGAACATGACCATGCTATGGATTCAATGCGTTACTTTGTCTACATGGTACTAAGACACAACAACAAAGCTAAAGTTATCAAAAATAAATACTTTTAAAGGGGTGATGATAATCGATATTACAGTTATGGGAAAAGGCTCAATTATTAATGGAACAACGTTTGTATTCCCAAAGGATGCAGATTTAACAGCTGATGAGATTGGGAGCTTTATTTCTGCAAACGATGAATTTGCCAAAGAATACGATAAAAAGTGGCAAATGTATATCGGAAACCACGCGATCCTCCATAAGAATGCAAAGGACCACGGGCCAGATAATAAATTAGTTAACAATTTAGCACATTACATTGTGGAGACGTTTAACGGTTACTTCATGGGTATTCCACCTAAAATCACGTTAGATGATGACACCGACAATGAGAAGCTTCAACAATGGAATGATACTAATTCATTCCAAGATAAATTGAATGAGATTAGCAAACAAGCGGATGTTTACGGACGTTCGATTGCTTTTTTATTTCAAAATGAAAATAGTGAGACAGGCGTAGCTTATAGTTCACCGATGAATTCATTCATTATTTATGATGATAGTGTCCTTCATGAACCGTTAGCATTTGTTAGATATACACGAGACAAGAACAACATTTTATCTGGTCAGGTATATACAGATAACGAGTGGTATTCATTTGATGATAGTGCTAATAGAGTAGGCGAAGTTAATGCTAATCAGTTCGGACAAGTGCCAGCAGTAGAGTTCTTTGATAATGAAGAGCGACAAGGCGTGTTTGAAAATGCAATGACCTTGATTGATGCACTTAACAACGTAGTGAGTCAAAAGGCTAATCAGAATGCTTACTTTGATAATGCCTATCTATTGTTGAAAGGTATGGACTTAGACGGTGATGATGGAAAACTAGCTCTTAATTTGGACGGCAATCAAATCATTTATGCACCTAATGAGGAGTCAGTGAACGGCACAGCAGAATTCTTATCTAAGCCGGACGGGGATGCGATGCAAGAACATCTAACTGACCGTTTAATCAATATGATCTACCAAGTTTGTATGGTCGCTAATCTTAATGATGATTCATTCAGTGGAAACAGTTCTGGTGTGGCTCTTCAATACAAGTTGTTACCAATGAAGAACATGGCGGCTAACAAGGAACGCAAGTTTACTCAAGCATTGCGAAAACTATACAAGATCGCTTTTGGCGTTGAGACTATTCTGGACACGACTAAAACGGAAGCATGGCAAGACTTGAAGTTTCAGTTCACTCGCAACCTCCCAGTTAACTTAGCAGACGAAGCCTCAACAGCTAAGAATCTTGTTGGTTTGGTTAGTCAAGAAACACTGCTGTCTACGTTATCATTCGTGGACGATGCTAAGAACGAGATCAATCGCATGAAAGAGGAGCAACAGGAACAAATTAAAAGTTCACTTGAAGCCACTAATAACATAACTGACCAACAGAAAGTCGGTGTAGACGATGTCGAAGAAGAATAGTGATGAATACTGGAAGCAGCGTGAACAGGATGAACAAGATTGGATTAACGAAAACATCAAAAACGATGATGATTTTAACAAACATTTGCAAGAATATTACCAAGAGTTGATTGACCGAATTAACAAAGATATTAGCAATCAGTTAATTCGATATGCAGAAGCAGAAGGTGCTGATTTATCCGAAGCTCGTCAAAGAGTTAGTGATGAAGATGTTAAGGCTTTTGAAAATAAAGCTAAATCGATCGTTAGAAAAGCTGAAAAGATTCGAAAGCGCAAAGGTTTCGTTTCACGCTCTGATTTCTCCAAAGAGATTAATGCAAGGATGCGTTTGTATAATGCAACAATGCGAATTAATCGATTAGAGATGCTAAAAGCTCAGATTGGATTAGAAATCATGGATACTAACTTAGATGTTCATGATGATGTAGATCAACGTTTATCAAACGACTATCTTGGTGAACTAAAACGTCAAGCTGGCATTTTGGCTATGTATGAGAGCCAGCACAATTATAAAGATGTAGCTAAGGTAATTATGGCTCAAACCAAAAATGCAACGTTTAGCGAACGAATATGGGCGAATACGGACGTTTTAAAAGCTAATCTTGACCGAGAATTAACTCAAGCTATTATCCGTGGAGAAAATCCACGAGAACTAGCCAGTAGACTTCGGAAATACGTCGCTGAGGGCGTTGGGAACGTCACTAATGTAACTGAAAGGATAGCACGAACTGAATCCGCTAGAGTGCTTAATAAGGCTCAAATAGAAAGCTTTAAAAAAGCAGGTTACAAAAAATGTAAGTGGGTTGCTGAGGGATCAGCATGCAAGATTTGCCGTGGCTATGCATTAGACAACGATGGGATTTTCGATATTAAAGATTTACCAGTATGGCCAGTCCATCCTAATTGTATGTGTAGCACTACACCATGGTACAAAAAAGAGGAGGAATAAATATGAAATTAAGTGAATTTATAGCATTACCAAGTGATGAACAATTAGATTTTGTTATGGAAAGGCTTGAGGATAATGCTTTAGATGGTAATGAGCATTTTGTCGCAATTATTCGTTTCTTAGAAAACATAGAATGTGATGAACCTAGTGAAGATGGTGCTGATTATGCTATTACAGCAAAATTAAGATGTGAAGATGAATCATTCAGTAAAACTATGGATAAAGCAAAAGAAAAGACTGATAAATTAGCAACAAGTGCCGGAATGGCTAACGAATAACTAGACAGACTTCAAGCAAAACTTTCAGAGTTTGGTTTAGTTATTGATAAAGGAAAATTAGTTTCTAAATGTAGCGTTCAAAGCGATGACTAATCACGGTCATCGTTATTTTTATGCTCTTTTTCCTGATTGCAGAGCTAAAAGAACAACTGAGTAGCCTCCCAAGGCTTTAAATGCGAGCAAAGGAGTTATTAATTATGGAACTAGAAAAAGTTTTACCAATGAATCTACAGTTTTTCGCAGAAGAACCAGCCAATCCAGATACAGAACCAACTGATTCAATTGACACTCCAGCCGGCGGAGATGGAGAAGAAGGTAAGGACAGCGATGGTAAAGAAAGCAAGGTTGATGAAACCGTTGAAAAATTGCAGAAACGTTTGCATTCAGAAACAGCTAACAAACACTCGTTAGAAGAACAGGTTGCTGATTTGCAGAAACAACTTGATGAACAAAAGAAGAAGCCTGACAAGTCCGTTAAGTCGTTATCTGATGATGAAAAAAAACAGAAAGAACTTGAAGAACTCAATAAGAAGAACGAAGAACTCGAAGCTAAATTGAAACGCAATGAGGTTCTTTCTCAAACTCGTTCAGTCCTTCAAGAAGATAACATCAACGTCGATGACAGCATTCTCAATTTAATTGTTACAGACGATGATGATAAAACTTACGAAAACATCGTAGCTATCAAATCATTGATTGCTAAAACGACTGAATCGGCACGTAAAGGTTACTTAAAAGGCTCAACACCTAAAGATACAGGCACGCAAGTCGCAGATGCCTTTACAGCTAAATTAAATAAATATAAATAAAGGAGGGCATATCTATGCCAGCAACAAATAATAACCAAGCAGTACGTACGTTCCAACCACAATTCAAGGATTTGTTACAAGCTGTATATGAAAAGCAAGCTTATTTCCGTGATTTTTTTGGTGGCTCAATTCAAGCAGAAGACGGAGTTGCTAATAACGCCAAAGCATTCTCACTTAAAACTAGTGACATTCCAATGGTTATCACTAAAGGAACGGTAGATAGTGATGAAAACCGTGCATATAAAACAGATGCCAACACAGCATTTGGAACTGGTACAGGAAATTCAACTCGCTTTGGACCACGTAAAGAAATCATCTACACAGATACAGATGTTAATTATTCATGGGATTGGGTATTCCATGAAGGTATTGACCGTGCAACTGTTAATAATGGTTTTGAGAATGCAGCAGCTGATCGTTTAGAATTACAAGCGCAAGCTAAGACCCAAATGTTCGATGACCAAGGCGGTACTTTTATTAGTAAAATCGCTGGTAAAACTGAAAACATTACTGAAATTACTAACGATAGTATATTGGCTTTGTTCAATAAACTTTCATCAATTTACGTCAACCTTCAAACTATCGGAGAAAAGAAAGCGTGGGTTAATGCAGAGCTTTACAACGCAATTATTGACCATCCTTTGACTACATCATCAAAGAGTTCATCAGCTAACATTGATGAAAACAATATTCTTCATTTCAAAGGATTTGAAATTCAAGAAACGCCGGATGCTAAGTTCCAAGAAGGCGAGATTGCTTATACTTCAATCAAGAATATTGCTCGTCAATTTACTGGTATCAACACAGCTCGTACGATTGAATCAGAAGATTTTGATGGTGTAGCACTTCAAGGAGCTGGTAAAGCTGGTGAATTCATTCTTGAAGACAATAAGGCAGCAGTTGTTAAGGTGACATTAAAAAAAGCGTAAACCCACCAGCTAGCGGGATAACTGCTAGTCAAAAAACGTTGTCCGAGAAGGTGGGGGACGCTAAGGATATCACTATTGCAGCTGATCCAGTTGATGCAAGTGATGCTACAGATGTTGTTAAGGCGACGACTGCTACATCAAGCGATGAAACGGTAGCAACGGTTACTAAGAAGAGTGATGGAACGTTCACAGTTACTGGCGTTAAAGCTGGTACAGCAACCATTACATTCACAAGCGGAGACTTTACAGTAACGTTAGCAGTAACTATTACAGAAGCCTCTTAGGAGGTGACTAGATGGCTGAAACAGAAGATTTGAAGAACCTTAAAGTGTTGTTGGCAATGGAAGATGATAACAGTAGGGACACTTTACTGAATTTAATCATCAAAAACACCGAAGCATCACTTAAGATTAAACTTCATCGAAAAGCTAAGGACGATGTGCCAGCAGAACTTAATTATATTTTGCTAGAAGTGGCTGTACGACGTTTCAATCGATTTAAGAATGAAGGTATGACCAATTATTCGCAAGAAGACGAAACGATTACCTTCAAAGACAATGATTTCGACGACTTCTTGAAAGATATTGCCGATTGGTTAGCTGACCAAGAGGACAATCCTACGACTCTAGGTCATGTTAGTTTCATTTCTGGTTATTCTGGGAGGTAGTGTGATGAGGTTTACAGATAGAATCAAATTCTATAAAGACGGAAAGTATAATCCAAAAACATCTACGTATGATGACCCAGAACTTGTTGGTGAAGCGGTGGCCAATGTTACTCACGTTGGGACAACTAGATCAATGCAGCTATTCGGTAGTATCAACAGTGATAAGCAAACCGTCAGACTAATTGAACCGTTCGATAAAGATTGGAGTTACTTAACAATTAATGATAATAAAACGCATTATGTGAAAGTAACAGCAATTAGTCCGCTTAAAATCAATGGTTACATCGTAGGTGAATCGCATGAGTAATCAAAGAATAACACTACATGGAATGAAGAAATTACAGAAAAAGTTAGCTAAGGTAGCTCAAAAAGAAGAAGTAAAAGAGATTGTTAAGAAACGCACTGCTGAGATGCATAGTGAGACACAAAAACTAATGTTGGATTTGTACAAGCCCAAAGAAGAAGGTGGATCATCAACCGGTGAGACACGTAAATCAACGGTTGTTGTCATTGAAGACGATGGTTTATCTGGCTCAGTAAATATCGGTACTGAATATGCACCGTATCTTGAGTTAGGGACACGTAAAATGGAAGCACGACCAGCGCTTAAACCTTCTTACGATAAAGAGCTACCACTCTTTGTTTCTGATTTAAGAAAGCTAGTAAGGTAGGTGGTTAAAATTAGGCAGTCACCGTCACAAGATGTATTTAACTATTTTTATAACTTATCTCAAGAATGGGGCTACAATACATTTGAATTTTTACCACCAGTTGAAAACGATGTGGAATATCCATTTGTTCAGATTGGAGAAGTCGGAGAGGTCCCAGGTAATACTAAAACAGAATTAACCGGAGCAATCACCTTAACAATCAATTGTTGGGGAACATATAAACAACGTTTAGCCATTAGCGAAATGGTTGAGCGTTTTTTTTATGCCTCGATTGGTCATATTAATACGGAAAACTACTCGTATTACGGACAAGTTCAACAGCAATCAAAACAGATTATCACTGATACCAGCGTTCCAGACACAACGTTTATGCGTGGGATCGTGATGATCAAGCTACAAATTCAATAATAAAAAGGAGTGGAAATATGACAGCAAGTACAGTTCAAAAATTTCAAGGAAATGACGTTGTCGCTTATGCACGATTATTAGATAACGCAAAAACAGAAGCAGCTTCATTGATTCCAGGTCAAACATCATTTGAATTTGACCCGCAACGTGATTCAGATAGCACTGATACAAAAGACGGTAGTTTTTCAACTAATTCTAGTCTTGAGACGGATGTTGAAGTTGATTTCATTAACAACAGTTCGAAAATTGCTGACCAAATGATTACCTCAATTATGAAAGGTAAGGTAATGGAAATTTGGGCGGTTAATCGTAAGCGCCGTAACAAAGATGGAAAGTATTATGCCTGGTACATGCGTGGAACGGTTTCAGAAGATGACAACTCAAATGACGCTGGAGACATTTCAGAGCGTGATGTTTCGTTTGCTATTTCTGGTGAACCTCAACGAGGTTGGTTAGCACTATCAGATGACCAACAAGCAGAAATTGATTACATCTTCCGTGGACTTGACGCTGTTACAGAAGGCGAAGATGGAGCAGAAGTAAACGGTGGTACTCCATGGAACGACGAGACAGATGCAGGTGTCGATATTCCTGATACTAACCCGTCAAAATAGATGCCCCAGTGGGAACTTCCGCAACACCCACTAATAATGGGGCGCTTATAAATTCTAACTAAAAAGGAGAGCATGTTATGGCTGATCGTACGAAGCAGCACTTAGTGATTTACAAGGATGCGACCAAAGCATTCGAAGGTGAAGTTGGTGAAAAGACGGTAGCTATTACCGGATTAGATGCCGGAACAGTTGTTGCAGAAGGCGACTATCAAGTTGCTTGGAGTGATGGCACTAACGAATCGGACAAGGTCGATGTTCCAGCATTCACAGTTAACAGTGCCGAAACTAAACCAGAAGTAGTATCCAATGTTACAGCAACGCCAACAGATGATGGCGCAAACGTTACAGGAGAATAGTTAAATCTTAGTCGCCAAAGAAAGCAAACAATACCATAAGGGGCGGCCTTCAAACTTAAAAAATAAAGGGGAATTTATCATGGAAATCAAAATTAAAAATAAAAAACAACCACTAAGCTTTGGAGTTAAATTTGTTCGTGAATTGGATAAAATCGCAGGACTAGAACGAGAAAATATTAGTTTAGGGATGGGCCTAACAAAGACATTGCCAGGTCTTGATGTATTCGATCCAGCGGTGCTATCAGACATCATCTATTGTGCAACTTTCGGTAATTCACCACGCCCAGGTCGTAATGATGTTGATGATTATATTGATGGACTAGAAGTTGGAGAACTTGAAGCGTTATTTGCCGACGTCAAAAAGGAAGTAAACGAAGCGAATGCTATTAAAGCTGCGATAAAAAACAGAAAAGCCTAGATAAGGCGGAGCCACAACAGACAAGTGAACAAGCTTATCACGAAATTCTGTTGTATTCGTTAGCTTATCTAGGCTTTAACTCTATTGAAGAAATAGAAAAAATGACGCTTGTTGAATATCAGCTAAGGATGGAAGCCTACCAAATTAGCCAAGTTAGGTTACATGAAAACATAGCGCTACAGGCATTCTTTAATCAGATGGTTCAAGCAACGACTGGGTCAAAGAAACATCCTAAACCTAAGTACAATTCTTTGGAAAAACTGTTTGATGCTAAATCTGAGATCGAACAGATTAGGAGCAAATTTGAAGGAGAATCGTATAGTCATAACCGACCTATCTCCAAAGCTGATCGCAAACAAATTTTTGCTCAACGTTACGACGAGTGGCAAAAAATAAAAGCTAAACGCAGGGGAAGGAGGAGGTTAGATGGCTGAAAGTTATAGTGTTACCGCTATGTTAAGTGCCGTTGATAAGAACTTTAGTTCTGTTTTTGCTAAAGCAGAAGCAGCTTCACAAAGTTTCGGACAAAAAACAGGAGCTTTAACCACAGCTATTGGTAAATCATCAATGGTTATGGGAGCTGGTCTAGCTTATGCAGCTAGTAAAGCTGTTAGCAGTTACGGTACTTTTGACGAAGCAATCAATAAAGCGGCCGTTATTGGTGGTGCTAGTAACAAATCGTTAAAAACTGATATGAAAACACTTGGCGATGAAGCACTTAACTTAGGTAAAACCTTACCAATTAGTGCTGATACAGCAGGCAACGCAATGGTTGAAATGGCTCGAAATGGTGCTTCAATCAAGGAACTTAAAACAGAATTTCCTGCAATAGCAAAAGCAGCAGCAGTGACAGGAGACGGTTTATCTGAAACAGCTGTTACTGTTCAGAATGCGATGAATATCTGGGGAGGCGGCGCAAAAAATGCTGCTAAATATTCTGCAATTCTGGCTGAAAATGCTAACAAGTCTAAGGTTGGTATTGATGATATGGGACAAGTATTTGCTAATGCTGGTTCTATGGCAAAGACGTTAGGTTTCTCAGTAACTGATTTGGCAACTGCTTCTGGTCTTATGGCAAATAGTGGTTTAAATGCCGCCCAAGGTTCACAAGACTTAGCTCATGCATTAACTACAATGGTAAAACCATCAGATACTGCTAAAGCTAAGATGGATGAATTGGGAATTTCTTACACCGATGCTAAAGGTAACTTCAAATCCTTCCCTTCGATTTTGAAAGAAGTAGCAAGTGCTACAGATGGACTAAGCCAGTCACAAAAAGTTGCTGCTTTGAGCACTCTGTTTGGAGCCGCTGGAGCTAAGGCAATGTTGCCATTGCTTGATGCAACAAAAAAGAAAACAAAAGATGGCAAGAGCGTGTGGGATGATTATGCTGGAGCATTGGAAAATGCAGGCGGGTCCGCAAAGAAGGCTAATAAATATCTGTCTGATAATTCTGAGAATATGACTAAAAACGTTGGTCAATCTATTGATCAAATGAAAGATGCTTTTGATGCACTTGTTAAAACGTCAATAGGTAGTATAGCGCCACAAATTAAAGCAGTAGCTAATGCATTAGGTGATTTTGCATCATGGCTTAACAAATCTAAAAGCCCACTTGCAGGATTTGTTAAAGGCTTAATTGCTTGGTCGCCAGTTATTGCTGGTGTATTAATCGTATTTGGCTTGTTAGCAACAGGAATCGGTAAATTGGTAACGGCTTTATCTGCACCAGTTAATATGTTTAGAACATTTACAAAATCGACATCCAAAGCTGGACGTTTCAGTGCAATGTCAGCTAAGCAAATTGCAGCACTAGGTATAAAAGCACTCGGCATTGGTGTAGGTATTGGTGTTGCAGCTGCTGGTATTGCTTTACTAGCCTTTGCTTTAACTGGATTAGCTAAGACAGGAACAGCTGGTATTACTGCGGTTGTTGCAATAACAGTTGCAGTAGCTGCGTTGGCCCTCATTTTTTCAAAACTTGCACCATCACTTACAGCTGGATCAGCAGGATTGATTGCTTTCGGTGTCGCAGTATTATCAGCAAGCATAGGTATTGCGTTAGTCGTTGGTAGCCTTACTTTGCTTGTTATGAGTATTACAGCACTTGCAAGCACTGGAACAGCTGGAACTACAGCGATGATTGCTTTTGGTGTCGTAATTGCTAGCTTAGCGGTCACATTTGCTTTGCTAGGTCCGTTATTGACAGCTAGTGCAGTTGGTCTAATTGCTTTTGCGGGCGCAATGCTTGCAATAAGTGTATCTGTTTTAATAGCATCGGCTGGTTTAGCAATTATTGCTACTGTATTACCAACTATCTCAACTTACGGATTATCAGCAAGTATAGGTATCGCAGCTTTAGCATTAGGATTTGTTGCTTTAGGGCTTGCATCAGTGGTGCTTGCTGTTGGATTAGTTGCGGTATCAGTTCCTATGATCTTGTTGGTAGGATTAACCGCAGTTCTTGCCGTAAGCTTGTTGGCCTTTTCAGTGGCAGCATTAGCAGTCGGTGTTGCAATCATGGTTGCATCAGCCGGAATGACTTTGCTTGCTGGTGTAATGCCTCTGATTTCGCAATACGGACTAAGTTCAGCTGTTGCATTTGCAGCATTAGGTGCAGCATCGTTGGTATTAGGTGCGGGGCTATTAATTGCCGGCGCAGGCGCAACGGTTGCAGGTGCAGGTTTAATTGTTCTTGGAGCAGGAGCATTAATTGCGGCTGCCGGAGTTACATTGCTTGGAGCAGGTATTGGTATTGCAGCTGCTGGTCTATCATTGTTTGGCGCAGCGGCACTAATTGCCGGCCCTGCTACAACAAAACTAGCAACTGGAATGTTACTACTAGCGCCAGCAATACTTGCTTTAAGTGCAGGTTCAACCGGATTGATTCTTGCCGGTACTAATATGGGTATTTTTGCAGCTGCTGCAAAATTAGCCAGCATGGGTATAAAACCACTTGCTGGACAGATTTCTACTACAGCAAGCAGTTTTAGAAGTTTACCATCATCAATCTCTGCTTCTAAAACTGCACTGAGTGGTTTGACAAGCGCCGCTAAAACAAATGGTACAACCATGGTAAGCACAAGTACGCAAGCAAGTTCAGCTGTGAAGGCTATGAGTACATCAATTAGCGGTACATTAACAACCTTGAAAGCAACCTTTACATCTAAAATGACAGCTATAAAAACTGTTGTTAAGAGCGGAATGACAAGCGCGATTAACAGCGTTCGGAATTCTAGAAGTAGCTTTAAAACAGCCGGTGAATATGCTTCATCTGGTATTGCTTCTGGAATTCTTGCTCAAAAAGGTGAAGTGATGGAGGCGGCACGTGAAGTTGCTTCGGCGGCTGCAGCAGAAGCTCGTAAGGCTCTAAAGATTCACTCACCATCACGAGTTATGCGTGATCAAGTTGGTGTCTATATCCCAGCTGGTATCGCAGTCGGAATGCGTAACAATATTGGTGCGATTGCTAGTGCAGCCAATGATATGGCAAACGCAGCAATGATGGAAGTTCCAGCACCAAGTGTCAACGATTTTAATGATTCGATTTCTCAAATACAATCGCTATCGTCAACAGCGTTCAGAGGAGATTTTAATGGATCGGTTTCACTAGAAGATACCACGGTCTCACAACAAAATAACGCCTTGCTCCGCCGTATTGCAGATAAAGATACTAACCTTTACATGGATAGCGATACATTAGTTGGTACTACATCTGATAAATTTAACGGACAATTAGGTGCAACTTCCAATAACGACGAAAGGTGGAGTTGGTAATGCAGTACAATTTTAGAGATTTACAGCCGACTAATAAAAATGAATATGAAGATATTCCCACCGAGGGCTTTGTTTTTGGGAGTTTTGATAGTCGGAAAGTTGGATGGTGGGTAGTTTCAAGAGAAGCTCCCACACCAACAGAAAATGAAATAGTAGAGCAGGTTGCTTACGCACAAGGCGTCTATGATTTCTCAATGCTCAATGGTGAACGCTTCTTTGGTAATCGAGAAATTACCTATAAAATTGTTATGCCATTAAGCGTCTATCATGAGCGTAAAATATTTGAAGAAGAAATTAAGCGTCAACTAATGCCGGTTGGTATTAGTAATCTAGTTGATACGCATGAAGATGGTTATTACTGGAGTGGCAAGTGTAAAAGTGTGGAAGTAGATGACGATGAAGAAAAAGGAATGCTGACGGCTACGGTGGTATTTGATTGCTACCCGTATGCCTATACTAACAACCTTGAAGGTGCAGATGTCTGGGACGATGTAGTTTTTGACCACTGGATTTGGCAACCAGTCAAGTTCAATGTAACTAAATCTACAGATATCACGCTGGAAAACATCGGTTCACGACCAATTATTTGTCATTTTGCTGTAACTGGTAAAGTGACCGTGAAAGGCCCTGGATTTAATGGTTATGAATTGACCAAAGATAATGCTGATAAAGCAACTATCACCATGCCTTTAGGCAAGAATAAATTTACGTTAAGTGGTTCTGGAACGATTGAGTTTAAGTTTAGACGTGAGGAGATGATCTAATGTATCGAGTGATTGCTTATGACGAACCAACCGACAAAGCTGGTTACGTTATCCATGACCCTGTTGTTGGTTTGGCAGCATCAGAAGGCAAATTAACCATATCATCAAGTCAAACTAATACTCTATCACTGACCTTAAATCAAGCTAACAAGTTATTCGGCAAAGTTAGGCCAATGCACACGCACGTCGAGGTTTATGATTCTGATAACAGCGAATTGTTATTCAGAGGAAGAGCTTTAAAGCCTGAACGTGAGATGAAGAGTAACGGTCAATTCATTCAAACCTACGATTTTGAGGATATCGACAGTTATTTAATTGATAGCGTTCAGCGCTACATCGAGATTGCCAATGCCACACCAGAAGAATTCTTAAAAAAGCTGATTGAGGAACATAATTCTCAAGTTCCAGAATACAAGCAGTTTACAGTCCGAAAGGTTACAGTGACGAACAAGAAAGATAACACTCTACGTAAGGTGGATTATCAGACCACTAAGGATGCGATTAAAAAGCTACTGACTGATTCAATTGGTGGCAGTATTATCTGTGAATATAAAGACGGCAAGAATTACATCGACTATCTTAAAAGTGCGGGGCAAGACCATTCAATGGAAGCTCCATTAAAGATTGCTGAAAACATGCAATCAGCTAAGGTTGCGATTGATCCATCTAAAGTAATTACCCGATTGATTCCGTTAGGCGCTCAAATTGAAACACAAAAGCCCGATGAAAAACATGATGATAGTTCGGACGACGGATCTAAGTTGAGTGGTCAAATGCACGCCGTCAATGGAGATTGGGGACCAGCGATTAAGTTCGCAGCTAAATGTATGAAAACGTCCGTTAGTGATGCCGAAGTAAGTATCATTAAAGACGTAATTAAGCACGAATCAAACGGCAGTGAAACAATTGTAAATAATTGGGATAGTAACGCAGCAGCTGGAACACCTAGCATGGGGCTACTTCAATTTATTGAACCGACATTTGAAAAATATTGTTTGGAAGGCTACTCCAATATCAAAGTTGGATTCCATCAGTTATTAGCAATGTTTAACGATTCAAATTGGGCTAGCGACGTTCATATTGGCGGTTGGGGTCCTACAGGTTCGAAACGTTATGATAAATTACCAGTTGATATTGTACCATCTGGAACTGGTGGCGGTTGGGGTTCTCCGTTCCCATCAGCAGGGCATGGAAGCTTTAGTGGAGGTCAATTATTTGGCGTACATGCTGGTGGTGAATTTCGCCAAAACGGTTTCCATGATGGACTTGATTTTGGATCAGTTGACCATCCGGGGAGCGATGTGCATGCCATTCATGGTGGGAAAGTAACTAGAATTGGATATATGGGTGGTTTAGGTAATTACTTTGTCACACATTCCGATGATGGTTACAATATTGACTATCAAGAAGCCTTCGGAAGTCGTAGTGATATTCATGTGAAAGTTGGTCAATATGTTAAAACCGGTCAAGTAGTTGGCACACGTACTACCGACCACTTGCATATTGGTATCACTAAGAAAGATTTTGATTATGCACTTAGATACGCGTTCACTAATAATGGCACATGGATTGACCCAGAGCCGTTGATTTTTGGTGGAAGCAAACAAGCACGTTCGCTTATTAAAAGAAATTTTCTTTTAACTAAAATGGATGATTCCAACTCTCCATCTGCAGACAATTCTAGCTCTCCATTGGAAAAACAAGAATTAGATATCCAAGCTGGAATTGATTTATTCAATAAAGCTAAAGCTGCACACCTTGAATACGCAATGGACTATAGAAGAGCTGATATTTTGACGGATCAGAAACACGCTGATTGTTCATCATTTGTCAGCTATTTTATTGAGTTGGCAATTCATGAAGCGGATCGGACACTGTACAATACTGAAACTTTGCATGGATTCCTTAAAAAGCATGGTTATCTTTTACACTATGAAGGAACTAATAAGACGTTACCAGCAATGCAAACTGGTGACGTAATCATTATGGGCAAAAAAGGACAATCGGCAGGTGCAGCAGGACATACCGCAGTCATGAAAGATGCTGAAACTGTTCTGGAATGTTCTACAGGCTGGTCTGGTGGCTATCCGGACGGTGCAGATGTTTTTGAACATGGTAAGAGTTCCAATCCAACACTTGCTGATTGGTTTAGCTATGACGCTAATAACTGGTCTGGTGAGTGGTACTGGTATCTTTATCGTTTTAGTGGAAACATTCCAGAACAAGATTCTGGAGACCAAAAAGGTGGAACGATTAAGTCTGGAGTGCGCTATACAATTGCGCCAGTAAATGATGGTAAAGACTACCTAGATATTCCGGAGTTTCAGAAGGAATTTGGAATCATCAACGGTGCGGTCACGTGGGATAGTATCAAAGATCCAGCCAAATTACTAGCTAAAGGTAAAGCGTGGATTAAGGCACAGAAAGCCTCAACTAATACCTTCACCGTCAGTGCTATTGAGTTGAACGAATACGAGCGTTTCAAAGTTTATGATCGTTACTTATTCATTAATCCATATGTAGCTGAACAACAACTGCTAACAGTTATTGGAAAAGAAATTGATTTGAACAAGCCACATAAATCAACGATGACCTTTGGTGACAAAACTGCAAAGTTAACTGATTACCAGAATGATTTTAAGAAAGTTAGTAAAGATGTTGAATCGCTCAAAAGTACCGTTTCAACCATTGATGGTGACATTTCAAGTATGCGTGCAGGAACGTCTAGCACTAAACTTGCAATGATTTCCGAACAACTAGGTATGGTTGATGTACCACAACTTAAAAAGGATTATGAAGGTACTCAGAAAGATATTGAGGACAGTAAAACCAGACTTGATACAGCCGAAAAAGGCTTAAAAATCGTTAAAGAAGATGATGAAACGACTAAGCAGACGCTAGCAGAATATCAGCAGACATTAGCAAAATATCAGCAGACGATTGCTGATTTAGATGAAAGATTGAAAAAAATAGAAGGAGATGATTCTGTTGACCCAAGTGTATAAAGATATCACTCAAATGGAAGCTGATATTGATACTATTAAAGACGCAATCGAAGCTGTTCAGAATGCGCATTATGGAGTTGATATGCGAATTGCGATTAAACGTGGATTTGAAATCATCAATGGGCTGGTTACAAATGGAAATTTAGTTACCCAAGATGATCTTGATACAGCAATCGATGAGCTTAGCAAAGCGATCGATTCTAAGTTAGAACAACAGCGCCAAGCAATTGATTTTAAGCTAGAACAACAGGATTTGAATATCAAACAAATTGTAGCAGCGTTACAAAAATTTGAAGTTCCAATCGAATGGGACGGCGAAAACATAGTGATAAGAGAGGACGTTTAATATGATTAAAATACCAGAAGCAAGCATCATCACACTTGATACTTATAAGCGTGATTTACATGTCGGAGAAGCATTTGACTTGAGCGAGAACTTTAATGGTCGTGTTGGTGATGAACAAGTACCATTGGTTATTAAATTTTTAGAACGAGGTAAAACACAACAATTTGAAGATGGATTAGTTCCGTTTATCAGTGGATTTGTTGGTGATAGACTTAATGATGATAATGTTGTAAATGCAGATACTGGTGTAGGTGTCAGCTACACAGGTACTCGTTCAGATATTGTTGGAATGGGTATGGTAAAGATGAATCTTCCCGGAACCATGTTTCCACAAGAAGGTTGGTTCTATGGATTCCTAGGGCTGGAAACTCCTGATCATTCTAAACGTGTATCAACGTTCAATGTCTGGTTCCATATTTATAATGGCAACCCAGATATGTTTGTTAACAAAGAACCGTTCAGAACAGAACTTCAAAAATTAATTGATAGTTTTACAACGGATATTACTAACACCGAAAAGGATGCATTAGCAGTTATCGCAGAATATAAGCAAAAGTTTCAAGATGTTATTACAGAATACCAGCAAAAGTTCCAAGGTGTCGTGGATAATGCAACGTGGCTCACAGACCAATTAAATGTTATACAAGCTAAAATTAATTCTAGTGATATTGCGACTAAGAGTGAACTGGAGCAAGCTTTGTTGGAAATGAACAAAGATATTTTCGAATCGCTCAAACAAAAAGCCGACAAGACTTATATTGATAACTACTTATCAAAAATAACTTATGTTCCTACAACATTTGCCGATTTAGATGCTCTGAAAGCTAAATATCCATCGGGTGCTAACGGTCTATATATTACGGCTGATACGGGACATAAATACATTTGGGACGGTAGCACATGGAAAGATTGCGGTGCTTACCAATCCGCAGGATTAGCGGATGGTTCGGTAACAATCGACAAGCTTAACAATAACGCTTTTACTTACGTCAGTTCAGACAATATAGCATTCAATCGAACCGCAATGTCAAATGGATTCAACAATTATGAAAAGCTAAAATTCGAAGCTGGAACAATTAGTGGTGCGGATGGTAGCAATGTTAACACTAATAATACCGTGAGAACTGCATTAGGAGCAATGAATTACCAAGGCATCGCAATTTTTAATTTTAATTCAACAAAATATCAATGGAAGTTAGCACAATACGACGCTAGCCAGAAGTTCATTAAGTTTTTAACGGATTGGAACACCGGTCAAAACAATCACATTGATTTTGGATCTGGTCAATATTATCGCTTATTGGTATCAACGATTGATAGTTCTCAAATCGACATTGATGACGTTTTGCTAAATATTAAAGTGGCTAATATTGCTAAAAAAATGACTTACAATCTTGGGGATTTGTCACGTAACTTTGAACATATGATTACAATTGGCGGTGGCGCAGAACCAGAGATTAGCGTTGATAAGAGCCAAAATATTAAGATTACCATGCCAGCCAATCCGTTAACTATGTTTGACGGTCTGGGATCAAACGTAGCGGTTAGCCCTGTAACCTACAACGGCGTTACATTCACTTTGACACACGGTAATGTATTAGTGTGGAATTTACAAAAAAATACAATCGGTGTTCAAGCAATTAGCGACAATCGAGATAAGTTGAACGTTATTCTTGCGGATAACATTTACGGTCAAATTAATAATGGATTTTTCAGCCAATTCTATGACCGCAAAATTGCACGTAACGATGTTGGTTACCAGATTAACATTGGTGGTAATGATCATCCGAGCTTTGTTTCAAATAGTGATAATTCATTAGACGTAATTATGCCAAACAAATCATTATTCTACTACAACCATTTTGGTAAGCAGATTAAGGTTTCGGATTCAAAATATTATGGCAAGACTATTAATTTACCAACAAATAGCGTGTTACTTTGGAATTTTGATACGAACGAGATTGTGGCACAAGCGCAAGAATCGGAGCGTCCAGTTAATAGTATTATCCTTGCTAACAATATCTATAAGCATGTTACTAGCGGTTACTTTGAACAATATTTTAGAGAACAGTTCGGCCAAGAATATGCTGATTCTTATCATGCTTATGCAGAGCAAAATATTGCATACAATGATCAAGATATAACAGTAGTGGGTGATGAGCTATGGATTGGGATGCAAAGTACACCAGACCATGATGCTGCACACACTGGGCAGATTATCCGTTTAAATCGAAATCTTAAACAAGTTGGTCGCTACGTCCATAATCTCGGACATTTAAACACCATGGATTATTGCGTAAATAATGATACATTATTAATCGGTAATTCATCAGACGAAGCCAGTGCTGTGCCAGAGATTATTTTAATTCCTAATGTAAGTAAATTAAAGGTTGACCCAGATTGGCCGATGATTGATTACAACAGCGACACCGTAATTAAGATTAAGTTTCCAGACATTAGTCCGATGGGGGTTGGTGCTGTATTTGGTGAAACTCCTGATGTGGCTTATCTATTGATTGGTGGTGCGCCTGGAATGAACTCCGTTGTAAAAATTGAACTCGGAATGGGAGCTTCGGACTTATCCAGTGCAGGTTATGGCACTTTTATCAAAAATACTGATGGCTACAATGGCACAGCGCAATATGTAAGGCGTTACTACGGACGCACGATGCAAGTTAACCAAGGCGCAACTTTTTATAACGGTAAGATTTATGGTGCATTTTCTCGGAGCAAGCCACACTTTGCGAAAATCACGCTCCACGAACCGCAATTAACGAACCACGATGGTTTATATTCCATTGAAGATTGGACCATTGCGGATTATAACACCGAACCAAATGGTATGGCCATTTACGATGGCCTTTATATGCGGACAACGTTTGATGGAAAGCTGGTAGATATGCCGTTGAGCAGCCGACAAGGCGGACAAGCTAACATTGGAGAAACCGTTAAAATGCCGTTCCGAGGTAGTAACATCCAGATTACGCCAACTTCGCCAGTAACTGATCTATATGTAGAAGTCGTAGACGGTCAAAACTTTAATGTTAAATCAGTAAGCGAAAAAACAGGGACATATAACTGGACGGCGACGATTGATTAGCCGTTTTTATTTTGGACAAGAAAGAAGGTAATCAATTGCATGTGATTTTTGGGTTTACAATCAGTGAGTGGACGGGAATTGCAACTATTATAGGTAGCGCTACTGGCGTAGTTTATAAGTTTGTTGTAGCACCTTTACTAAAGAAATTTGACACGTTATCTGAAACACTAGTTGAATTGAAAGAATCATCTCGAATGGAACAACAAAATTTAAAGGATGAATTAAAAGGCTATCAAAATATTTTGATAGAACATGATTCTGAAATTCAAAGTTTGTATGAAGACAAAGGGTGGCATCGATCCCTTGCGTATCGTTCACGATTTAACGATGAAGGAGAGATTTAATTATGAAGAATATTAATTGGCATGATGGTAAGTTGTGGGCAGGATTGATTAGTTTACTAATCGTTTTAGTTCAACAATTAATGGTAGCCTTCGGCTACACTTATCCAGTCAACTGGCAAAATATTGTAGGAATCATTAATACCGTACTAACATTGCTAGGAATGTTAGGGGTGATTAGTGATGTTACGGTAGTTAGTAACCAGAGAGGAGAACCAGATGAAAAAATTAAATAGATTAAAATGGGTTGTTGCAATCGCAGCAGCCTTTTTTGTTGGAACAACATTTAATTCTAAAGCAAGTGCAGCTACTGTTAACAATGATTATGCTTTGAATTCAAACCAGGGGTCATCGTTACGAACAAGCAACAACGTAATCATTGCACATGCTACAGCAGTATATGCTCCTGCTAAAAATGTAGCTACTTATGAAAAACGTGAGTGGTATAATACGGGCGCTTACGTTCAATACATTGTTGGTGATGGTGGTAATATTTATCGAGTGGGTGCTGAAGGATATCAAGCATGGGGCGCGGGATCGTGGGGCAATGCGAATGCACCAGTTCAGATTGAACTTGCACAAACGTATGATAATGCGGAATTCTATAGAGACTACGTGACCTACGTTAACTTGTTACGCTCAAGCGCAATTAAATATGGTATTCCAACAGATGTAGATAGTTCAGCATGGCGGGGTGTTAAATCACATCTTTGGATTACTAACCATGTTTGGGGCGACCATACTGATCCTTATGGTTACCTTGCTAGCCACGGTATTACTAAAGCTCAATTTGCACATGATGTTAAATATGGCTTTAGTTCAAGTGGTAACAATGTGAACCCAACGCCTACACCAACTCCAAAACCAGCTAAGCCAACTAACAAGAAGGATGTTCACGTAATCTATGCTTTACATCAAAAAGGTAAGAAGTGGTTGAATCCAGTTAAAGACTTTGGCTCTGGTTCTAATGGATTCGCTGGTGTTCCTAATAGCGTGCATGACATGCTTTACATCAAAGTAAATCGTGGTTCAATCAAATACCGTGTTCACACGAAAGAAGACGGCTGGTTACCATGGATTAAGAAAGCTAATAAGAATGATACAGTCAACGGAGTTGCCGGAATTAAAGGACACACGATTGACGGAGTACAAATTGTTTATACAACTCCAAAAGGTGAGACTTACCAACAGGCATACTATCGCTCACAAACAACTCAACGAGCTAACTACTTAGGAACTTGTGCTGACAATGGTTCAGTTTCTGGTTACGATAGCTGGGCTGGAGTGTTAGGTGAGCCTTTGGATAGACTACAGATTCACATTAATGACAATAGCAAATATTAATATAGAGTGTGTTTTATTTGAATATTTAAATTTAAAATGTTAAATTAACACTAACCCCAGATTTTAAACATTATATCGCAAACCTTTTAGAAAAAGCCTGTTCAGTTTAAATGCTGAGCAGGCTTTTTTGCTATGGCGAATAAGATTATAAAATGTACTGTAAGTAATTTATATTTACGCTATATCAGTATTTTATGTAACGTGTGTACAATAAAAATAGACGAATTTAGTTAATTATGTTAAATTGAATACATTCCTCGATTTGAATACTGTAGCTGAATACAGCGAAAGCCTCCTAGCGAACGCTAGGGGGCTTTTTTTAATGTAATCAAAGGACTATAATAAGGTTGTAAGCTAAGTTCCTCCAAAGAATATTAAGCTTGCCAGAGAATCACCAGCCAATAAATAGGTTGCGTGATTTTTTGTTTGTAACTTTATTTTAACGCTTGAAAACACACGTCTTTATGATTGAAACGGAAGTTTTTCAAAATATAAATAAAGATACGGGAATTATTGTAGAACAAAATCAAAAGCATTACCAATAAAAACAATTGGGTGACTTCTGCTGATCTTTTTTTAAAGGCAGTTCATAACGGCTCGATTTCTAGTTGCGAATTATTAGTTGACATACTAGGTAAGTCTTTAGATAAGCAGATTTAGGTTAATAATAATAATAGTTTTTAGGATAAAATTATATAGTAGATAGGGTTGAAATTACAACCCAGTACATGTTAATATGTTAATACTTCAATATGGTGTATCAATTTATATATGTTAAATAATTCTCTTTTTCCAATTTAATCCCTCTAGTTGATGCTAGGTGGATTATTTCATATTTAAGATGTCGTACTTTAAAGTGTAAGTTAGTATTTTCTCCAAAGAATCATTCAGTCTTTTAACAAGATTGAGTGATTTTTACTGTTATAAAGTGGTAATAACACAAATAGAAAAAACATTAGCCTCTATCTTCGGATAGGGGCTTTTTTATTTTGGGTAAAAGTATAAAATTGTGTAAGAAATATAAATACTCAATAAGGGGAGTAACTATGGAACAATTAATTGTTATAGGGAATGGACTGGATTTAGCTGCAGGATTACAAACCAAGTATGATGATTTTTTTAGATGGTTAAAAAATAATATGGGAGAAATTGATTATACTCGTGGTTCTGGGAATATTGGTTTTTCTTCTATTTATAATGAAGTTGAATCTAGCAAAAAAGATAATTCAACAACAAAATTTGCCGAAATGTTTGATTTTTGGTCAGGTTGGTTTTTGACAATTAATGGTGCAGAATTCATAGATGACTCGATAGAATGGAATGATGTTGAGAATCAAATTGATAACGTACTTAGAAGACTCCTAAAATATAGTGAAAATTTAAAATACAAATCACTTTTAGATTCAGTAAAATATAGCATTGGTGAAGATGATGGGAACTGGAGAAAAAGTTTTAAAGATTCGGTAGACCACTATTTCCAGGATTGGCTGTGTTACTTAGGCAATGAAAAATTTGTAGAAAAACGGGACGAAGAAATTGATTTTTATAAAATTCTTTTAGATGAATTAAACAAGTTCGAAGCAAAATTTGCACAGTATCTTTGCGATGAAGTGATAAGTGAACAAAAAGTATCACAATTAATTAGAGAGATTCCTAACGAACTATATGATAGAAGAAAACTTCTAGAAAATATAACACAGGATGAATCTTTTTCGTTGGATGATACTCAGGTTCTAAATTTTAATTATACTCCGATATTCAAGGTGTTTGGAGTTGAACAGGGGTTCGAGAAATTAGAAGAAAAGATCCGTTATATACACGGATCTTTAAAAGAAGATGTTGAAAACAAAAAGTATGTTCCAGATCAAGTTATTTTCGGGATAGATGATACTGCTCTAATCGATGATGATGAAAGTGATTTGTTAAGAGAAAACCTATATAGATTCGGTAAAACTTATAGAATAATGAATTCAAAAGACGAATCATCACTGGATTTGAATAGAAAAATTGAAATGATAAAATTTTACGGACATTCTCTAAATTCTGCTGACTATGCATATTTTCAAAGTATTTTTGATAAGGTAGATTTGTATGGTAGCAATGTCGAATTATATTTTTATTATGGTGATTTTGAGAAAGATAACAGTGAAAATCAAAGTAAATTTATGGACAGAATATATAAATTGATAGGTACGTATGGACAGAATACTTTTAAAAATACTTCGGAAATAAAAGGTAAAAATTTATTACACAAGTTGCTCCTTGAAGGTAGGATAAAAACAAGGTATGTTTCTACTACGGGTGTGGTGGCTGATCCAAAGAGCTAAAAATCTAAAAATAGACTTGAAAATGGGAAAAACGTGGGATTAAAAATGTTAATTTGCTATAAACACTGATATCAAAGCGTTTATTTGGTAAGTATATTAGCGCGTACATTTAATTTAAGCTAAATAAAAAGATTAAGGTGGTTACCTTAATCTTTTTTTGTATCCTCAAATTGTCAGATATAGATAGATTTTTTGAGAAATTGACTAGATGTAATTGCGTTTATTAAAATTAAATGATATTATTCTAATAATAAGTGAAAGGGAGGTTGTTATATGAATCATCAAGTTAAATATTTTGCTAATGTTAATGTAACAACCACTACCTCAACCACCATCCTGTCTGGTTGAGTGTTTTGAGGTGCTTTCCAATTAAAATTTGGTTAACAAACAAAACCACCCAATCAGAATTCAGTGCCTACTAGCATTGATACTGATTCGGTGGTTTTTTATATTTTGAGGAGGAAGAACAATGAAGGAAGATTTACCGCAGTTAAAACGATCACTTACATCAAACCAAATGCAAATGATTGCATTAGGAGGAACCATTGGTGTGGGATTGTTCATGGGATCCTCATCGACAATTAAGTGGACGGGACCATCAGTGTTGCTAGCATATGGCTTTGCGGGGTTAATATTGTACCTAGTTATGCGTGCTTTAGGGGAGATTTTATATGTAAACCCAAGCACCGGTTCCTTTGCTGATTATGCAACCAACTATATTCACCCCTTAGCAGGATATTTAACCATGTGGAGCAATATCTTCCAATTTATTGTAGTTGGGATTAGCGAAGTGGTTGCAGTTAGTCAATATTTGAATTACTGGTGGCCAAATTTACCAGGGTGGGTTTCTAGTGTGGTGGTAATTGCTACTTTAACGCTTGCTAACTTGGTTTCTACTAAAGCATACGGAGCGATTGAATTCTATTTTGCTTTAATTAAAGTGCTAACGATTATTTTAATGATTATTATTGGTGTTTTAGTGATTTTCATGGGCTTAGGTAATCATTGGCGCCCTGTAGGATTGAGCAATCTTTGGGCTCACGGGGGCTTTTTTACAGGTGGAGTTAAAGGATTCTTGTTTGCATTATCAATCGTTGTAGGCTCTTACCAAGGAATTGAGTTACTTGGTATCACTGCTGGTGAAGCAGCTAATCCTAAAAAGGCCATTGTGGCTTCGGTAAAATCAATTGTTTGGCGAATTTTAATTTTTTATTTAGGAGCAATCTTTGTTATCGTAGCTATTTTTCCTTGGAATCAATTGGCTACGGTAGGTTCTCCGTTTGTGGAAACTTTTTCAAAAGTAGGAATTACCGGAGCGGCTGGAATTATCAATTTTGTTGTTTTAACTGCGGCAATGTCAGGAACCAATTCTGGAATTTATAGTGCTAGTCGAATGTTGTATAAACTATCTCAAGAAGGAAAGGTACCTAAGATTTTTGGTAAATTATCCAGTCATCGAGTTCCATCTGTAGCAATCTTGACCATATCTTTTGGAATTTTGTTAGGGATTATCTTAAATATCTTCTTATCTTCATTTAAAGGAGGAGCTGTTAACCTATTTGTGCTGATATATAGTTCGAGTGTGTTGCCGGGGATGGTTCCATGGTTTGTTATCCTACTTTCTGAATTACGCTTTCGCCGTGCTAACCCAGAAATAATTCAAAATCATCCTTTTGTAATGCCGCTTTATCCCATGAGTAATTACTTAGCGATTATCTCGTTACTTTTGATTGTAGTTTTTATGTTCATCAATCCAGACACGAGGGCATCAGTTACAGTAGGATTTGTTTTTCTAATGGTTTTAACGATTAATTTTATAATTAAATTCCGCCGTAAACGGGGTTAGAAAAAATTCAGAAAGCTAAAGTTCTGAAGCTTTTAATATTTTAAAGGAAAAGATATTGCTAAGGTTTACCTAAGAAATAAGCTGAACTTTGATAAACAGATAGGGGTCTGCTAAAATTTAATAGATAAAAAATTTAGGATTAAGCTTTGGAGGATTGGTTTTGAAAATTGGAATTGATAAGATGAGCTTTTTTACGAGTGATTTATATTTACCGATGGAGGATCTTGCAAAGGCTCGTAACGAAGATCCGAATAAATACTTGATTGGTATTGGACAATCAAAACAAGCTGTAATCCGAAATTCACAAGATTCAGTAACACTAGCAGCTAATGCAGCATTAAAAATAGTAGATGATAACGAAAAAGAAAAAATTGATTTGATTTTGTTCGGTACTGAATCTGGTGTAGATAATTCTAAATCAGGAGCAATCTACTTACAGTCATTATTAGGAATTAACTCATCAGCGAGTGGTGTTGAGCTAAAGCAAGCTTGTTTTGGTTTAACTGCCGGAATTCAAATGGCAATGGGACATATTGCTTTACACCCGGAAAGTCGAGTTTTACTAGTAGGATCGGATATTGCTCGCTATGGAATTGGTACATTAGGAGAAAAAACTCAAGGTGGAGGAGCAGTCGCGATAATTATGAGCGCTAATCCTCATCTCCTTGAAATTGGAACGCAAAGTGCCCATTTAACTAAGGATATTATGGATTTTTGGCGTCCATTAAATCGTAGTGAAGCGTTAGTTGATGGTAAGTATTCATCAGCCGAATTTATTAATTTCTTCAAAGAAACTTTCGAAAATTACCTCGAAAAAACGGGCGAAGAGATTGATAAATTTACCGCTCTTATTTTTCATTTACCTTACACTAAGATGGGGCTTAAAGCTTTAAGAAGCGTAATTGAAGACCTAGATAATGATGATTTAAAAGAAAGTTTATTAGAACATTTTGAGGAGAGTCGTTATTTGAATCGTGAGGTAGGAAATTTATATACAGGTTCATTGTATCTGAGTCTGTTGTCATTATTACATGCCCGCAATTTAAAAGCAGGCGACCAAATTGGCTTGTTTAGTTATGGTTCTGGTGCAGAAGGTGAGTTTTATTCTGCTAAAGTCGTTGAAGGATATGAAAAGTATGTTACAGATGAAGAAATTGCATTTTTGGATCAAAGAACTTCGGTCTCAGTGGCTGAATATGAACAAATCTATCGTAGTTTTATGAGACCTCAAACAGCGGACTACAGAACTGAATTTGAAAACGATCCTGCACCATTTGTTTTGAAGGGACAACAACAACAACAACGGATTTATGAAAAAGTAAATTAAAAAAATGGCAACTTGGGTTTAAACCTAAGTTGCCATTTTTTATGAGAAGATGCTGTAAACAATTTTACCGTCTTTCGCGATAATCATCGCTTTATTTTTGTCAGGTTGATTTAATTGAACGGCATATCCCTTACCAAGTTCTTTTTTGAGGGATTTTGAAACCTCAACAAATTTATCTTGGATATCTTTAAAATTACTATTACTCATTTGGTCAGGATTTTCGATCAACTGATTGAAAACTTTTTTAGTGTCTTTATCGGTTGCTGAAACACTAAATGTTTTGGCAGATGGATCATATGTAACAGTACCAAACGATTTAAAAGATTTAGTAAGACTAGCCTGGACTTGTTGCACCTGTTGGGCCTTAGATGAAGAGGCAACACTTTCGCTTTTAATCATTTCCAACTTATCGTCCTTCAAGCTCGATTTTTTACTAGCAATTAAAGTTGAGTTGGTCTTAGAGCCAGAACTTTTATGTGAAGTTTCCATCACATTTCTTGCTGAGAAAATAACAACAGCAAGGGGGATAATCACTAAAAGTGAGCTTAAAAAAATGGAGCCTCGGTTCCTAATTGATGAATAAAATTGAAAAAATCCAAGTAATAATGTAATTGATGCTAAAACTAAAACGTAAAGCATAGTAACCCTCCAAAATGATTTATCGCATTAACAATAGTATGCTTTGAAAAACATAATAAATCAATAGGAAAGTCACATCTAGTAGATGTTATCTCTAAATAAACCAACAACTTTACCGAGGATAGTCACGTTGTCCAAAATAATTGGGGCCATCGTATCATTTTCTGGTTGAAGTCGAATGTGATCGGATTCTCGATAGAATCGTTTGCAAGTTGCTTCATTTTCATCAGTCATAGCAATTACAATGGTGCCATTGTCGGCTGTAGATTGTTTTCTAACAATAACTTGATCACCAGATAAAATACCGGCATTAATCATACTTTCTCCTCGGATGGTAAGCATGAACAAATTACTACTATCATTTTCGTACTCTGGAGGAACAGGGAAGAAATCTGTAGCTTCTTCAACAGCCAAAATTGGTTCACCGGCAGTAACTACTCCCAGTAAGGGAATAGTAGGATTTTTATCTTGTACTCCTAAAGCGTCTAAACCTAATTTTGTTACCTCTAAAGCTCGGGGCTTAGTAGGATCCTTTTCTAAAAAGCCGTTTTTTTGTAAACGATCAATGTGTCCATGAACAGTGGAAGTAGATGATAGTCCAATGGCACTACCAATTTCACGCACTGTAGGTGGATATCCTTGAGCGTTAACTGTTTTATAAATATATTCCAGAACGCTGAGTTGCTTAGTGCTGATATTTTTTGCCATTTTTTCACCTCATAAATATTTGTTGTTATTTTATCATAAAAAATCCTAATACTCAAACAAATGTTCGCCTTAAAAATTGAAATTAAAAGCTTTCCATAGTATGATTAAGCTACTAATAACGGAGGGATTTATTATGGCCGATCAAGAAATGCAAAAATTAATTAAGAGAATCAATGAACTTGCTAAAAAAGCAAAAGAAGAAGGACTTAGTGACTTAGAGATTATCGAGCGAAAAGATCTGCGTCAAAAATATTTGAAGAAGTTCCGAGAGAGTTTCAGAAGTCAAGTTGAAATGATGCAAATTTTTGATAAAGAAGGCAAAGAAGTCACACCTGAAAAGGTAAAAGAAGTTCAACGAAAAAAGGGCTTACGTGACGATTAGAACGGGGCTTTTGTTTTTAGCCGTTTTTGTGTAAAATGAATAGGTAAGTCGTTGGTAAGGAGGATTGTAAATGTCAACTGGAATTTGGATTATGATTGTAATCATCGCATTGCTTGTTGGTGCAGTTGGTGGTTTCTTCTTTGCTCGTCGTTACATGGAGAATTATTTGAAGAATAACCCCCCAATTAACGAGGATATGCTTAGAACAATGATGCTTCAGATGGGTCAAAAGCCATCACAAAAGAAGCTCCATCAAATGATGACTGCGATGCAAAATCAATCTAAGAAATAAAAAAACGTCCATTATTTGGACGCTTTTTTTGTTTCTTTATTCGAAATGTCAATGTATTTAAACGTAGGATCAACTTCATTATCAAGTTTAACAAAAGCATTGTTTAATTCTTCTTCTAGCATTGCTAAGTTTTCGTCATTCATTTTCGTTTTACGATCAATAGTAATCGGTTCACCAAAGTTGATATGAATCTTTTGACGAGTAAATAGTCCTTTAAAGGTTAATGGTCCTTGATAAATAGCTGGTACAATGGGGACGTTAGCTAATTTGGCAATTACGAAAGCACCATTTTTAAGCTCTTGGGAATGTCGAGTTCCTGAAGGAAAAATAATGGTTGATAATTCTCCCTTTTTTAAAATCTTAACCGGGGTTTTAATGGCTGAAGGACCCGGATTTTGACGATCAACAGGAAAAGCATTTAATTTAGTAATTAACCAGCTTAAAAACCGATTTTGAAAGAGTTCCTTTTTAGCCATAAAAGAAAATCTTTGCGGATAAGCAGCTAGGGCATATAGCACTGGGTCAAACCACGTGCGGTGGGGAGCTACTAACACATAACTACCTTCTGGTAAACGTTCTGAGTTGTGTACATCAGGTTTCCCATTAATAAGAAATATCAATGAAGAAACAAAGTGTTTAATAAATGAATAAAACATAAGATAACCTGTACTTTCATATATTTATTAATTTGATTATATTATGAAGTATTGGTAAAGAAAAGGAGTTTTAAATGCAAGTTGAGTTAAAAAGTGACGAGCGAATTGATCAATTATATCGCGATGATATTCAGATTATTCAAAGTCCATCAGTATTTTCATTCTCACTTGATGCGGTATTATTAGCCAATTTTGCTGAGGTTAAAAAGGCTAGTAAGACTAAAATTGTCGATCTTTGCTCTGGAAATGGAGCAGTGGGTTTATTTCTTTCAAAAAAGACTGCCGGCCATGTGACAATGGTTGAGATTCAGTCACGATTAGCAGAGATGGCAATGCGGAGTATTCAGTTGAACGATTTAACTGACCGTTATGATGTTTACAACATGCCGTTGAAAGATGCGTTAACGAAAATTAATGCTGATTCCATAGATAACATTGTTTGTAATCCACCCTACTTTGAAGATTTACCTAGTAGCAAGAAAAATCCCAATGAACATTTGGCACTTGCTCGGCATGAATTAACGACTTCATTAGAGGAAGTTCTTCAGGTGAGTCAAAAGATGTTAAAAATGAACGGAAAATTATTTTTGGTACATAGACCGGATCGACTACCTGAAATTTTAACCAAATTAGTTAAAAATCGATTGGCACCTAAACGAATTCAATTTGCACATTCTCACGCAGGAGACGAAGCTAATATGGTTTTAATCGAAGCGATTAAAGACGGTAAGCCTAATGGAACTAGAATCTTACCACCAATAGTTATTTATGAGGGGTTGGAATACTCTAAAGCAATTAAGGAGTTATTATATGGAAATTCCACTGACTAACGGATTTTATTTTTATGTTTTACGCTGTGCGGATAACACTTTATATGGTGGCTATACCATAAATCTTATTAACCGCGTTGAACGCCATAATAAGGGACAAGGTGCCAAATATACTAAGGCTCGAAGACCAGTTCAATTAATTTATTTTGAATCGTTTGATAATCAGCATGACGCAATGTCTGCAGAATATCAGTTCAAGCAACGAACGCGAAGTAGTAAAATTAAATTTCTTAAAAAGAACGGTATTTCATTAACAAATTTAAAATAATAGTGGTACAGTTAAGGCGATTAACGACTAATTTAATAGTTTGAATACTGTAATATTTTTTGAATCATGATACAGTATGTAAAACAAATTATTTAGCCAAGTCTGAGAGGAGAATTTTTGATGAAAATTATTGCTTATGGCATTCGAGATGACGAAAAACCTTACCTAGAAGAATGGGTTAAAGATAATAAAATTGAAGTAAAGGCTGTTAGCGAATTGTTGGACTCCAACACGATTGAACAAGCTAAGGGTTATGACGGAGTTGTTGCATATCAACAGAAACCTTATACAGATGATTTGTTCGATAAAATGAATGAATTCGGGATTCATGCCTTTTCGCTTCGTAACGTTGGTGTTGATAATGTTCCAGTTGAGGCTTTAAAGCGAAATAATATTAAGATTACCAATGTTCCAGCGTACTCTCCAATGGCGATTGCAGAACTTTCAGTAACCCAACTCCTAGCTTTAATTCGTCGAATTCCAGAATTTGATGCTAAGATGGCTCGTGGTGATTTCAGATGGGAACCAGATATTGCTCTAGAACTTAACCAAATGACAGTAGGAGTTATTGGTACCGGAAGAATTGGGCGTGCGGCCATTAATATCTTTAAAGGCTTTGGAGCTAAAGTGATTGCTTATGATGTTTTCCGAAATTCAGAACTTGAAAAAGAAGGAATCTATGTTGACTCGCTTGAAGAACTTTATCGTCAAGTAGATGTTATTACCTTACATGTTCCCGCTTTAAAAGATAACTACCATATGTTAAATGATGAAGCGTTCGCACAGATGCATGATGGGGTATTTGTTCTAAATTTTGCTCGCGGTAGCTTGATTGACACGAAGGCATTACTTAAGGCTTTAGATAGTGGTAAGGTGGCTGGTGCGGCACTAGATACCTATGAAGACGAAGTAGGTATTTTTGATGTGGATCACCAAAATGACCCAATCAATGATCCCGTATTTAATGATTTATACAGTAGACGTAATGTAAAAATCACACCACATGCGGCTTTTTATACTAAGCCAGCAGTTAAAAATATGGTACAAATTGCTCTTGAAAATAATAAAGCACTAATTGAAAAAGGTGCTGCAAGAAATGAAGTTAAGTTTGACTAATATTTAGCTTGAAATGCGACTTTAGTTAGGTTAAAATTATATTCGGCCTGTAGGTCAAAAACACACTTGATTGGAAGTTGACGGAGTGCTCAACTAGTTTGAGTCCCGAAACCGTAGATAATCAAGGAGGAAAAACTAGGAGGAAAATAACATGTCTGTTATTTCTATGAAACAATTGCTTGAAGCTGGTGTACATTTCGGACACCAAACACGTCGCTGGAACCCTAAGATGAAGCCATTTATCTTTACTGAACGTAATGGTATTTACATCATTGATTTACAAAAAACTGTTAAATTAATTGACAATGCATATAACTTCGTTAAAGATGTTGCTGCAAATGATGGTGTAGTTCTTTTTGTTGGTACAAAGAAGCAAGCACAAACTGCTATCGAAGAAGAAGCAAAACGTGCTGGTCAATACTTTGTTAACCATCGTTGGTTAGGTGGAACTCTTACAAACTGGAACACAATCCAAAAACGTATCAAGCGTTTGAAAGATTTGAAAGCAATGGAAGAAGACGGTACATTTGATCGTCTACCTAAGAAAGAAGTTGCTCTTTTGAACAAGCAAAAAGACAAGCTTGAAAAATTCTTGGGTGGTATCGAAGATATGCCTCATACTCCAGACGTATTGTTTGTTGTTGATCCTCGTAAGGAACAAATTGCTATCAAGGAAGCTCAAAAATTGAATATTCCTGTTGTAGCTATGGTCGACACAAACTCTGATCCAGATCAAGTTGATGTTATTATCCCATCAAATGATGATGCTATTCGTGCCGTTCGTTTAATCACTGCTAAGATGGCTGACGCTGTTATCGAAGGTCGCCAAGGTGAAGACGAAGAAGAAGCTTCACAAGAAGTCGCTGAAGGCGTAAGCAAGGACTCTCTTGAAGACTTGAAGAAGTCTGTTGAAGAAGGAAGCAACGAAGAATAATTATCACTTAGGCTGTCGTGATTTGAGACCTTTTAGGCCTGAGATTACGCGCGGCCTTTTTTTACGGAATCACAAATTGGTATTAGTAATATAAAAAGCTAAGGGGGCCATAAAAATGGCAAGTATTTCAGCTAAATTAGTAAAAGAATTACGCGATAAAATCGGTGTTGGTATGATGGACGCTAAAAAAGCACTTGTTGCTACAGAAGGTGACATGGACAAAGCAGTTGATTTTCTCCGTGAAAAAGGTATTGCAAAGGCTGCTAAGAAGAGTGACCGTGTTGCTGCTGAAGGTCTTGCAGATGTTGAAATGCATGACAACACAGCTGCAATTGTAGAAGTTAATTCAGAAACTGACTTTGTTGCATCAAACGATCGTTTCATCGACTTAGTTAAGGAAATTGCTTCACAAGTTGCACTTGAAAAACCTGCAGATGTTGATGCTGCTCTTAAATTGAAGTCACCAAAGGGTACTTTGAATGATGATATCATCGAAGCAACTCAAGTAATTGGTGAAAAGATTTCTCTTCGTCGCTTTGCTACTTTAGAAAAGGGTGAAAACGAACATTTCGGTTCATATCTTCACATGGGTGGTAAAATTGCAGCGCTTGTATTGCTTGAAGGTGCTGATGAAGAAACTGCTAAAGACGTTGCTATGCACGTTGCAGCTATCAACCCTAAGTATGTTAACCGTGACCAAGTACCTGCTGAGGTATTGGACCACGAACGTGAAGTACTTAGCAAAGAAGCTGAAGGTGAAGGCAAACCAGCTAACATCATCGAAAAGATGGTTACTGGTCGTTTGAACAAGTTCTTGGCTGAAATTAGTTTAGATGATCAAGAATATGTTAAAGATCCTGACCAAACAGTTGCTAAATATGTTGCTTCAAAGGGTGGTAAAGTTAAGTCATTTATCCGCTTTGAAGTTGGTGAAGGTATCGAAAAACAAACTGTTGACTTTGCTGAAGAAGTTCGTAAGGAAATGGGCCAATAAAACCCAGAGTTTTTGGATATTTAAAAAGCGAATTAATATGAGTTTAGCTCAATTAATTCGCTTTTTTGTAGGATTTTACACGTAATAACAGTGTGGTTTGCCGCATTTTTATGATAGAATTAATGAAGGAAATTAAACATAGGAGGCCGTAATATGTCGGAAGTTAAATACAAGCGAGTAATAATGAAGCTGAGTGGTGAAGCACTTGCTGGAGATAAAGGAACAGGTATTAATCCACCAGTAATTCAAAAGGTTGCTGAAGAACTTCGTGACGTGCATGACCTAGGAGTACAAATTGCCATCGTTGTTGGTGGTGGGAACATGTGGCGTGGAGAAACTGGTGAACAGCTTGGAATGGAACGTGTTCAAGCTGACTATATTGGTATGCTAGGTACGGTTATGAATGCTTTAGCACTTCAAGATAGCCTAGAATCACTAGGAGTTCCAACTCGCGTTCAAACTTCCATTGAAATGCGTCAAATCGCTGAACCTTACATTCGTCGTAAGGCCGTTCGTCATCTTGAAAAGAATCGCATAGTAATCTTTGCTGCTGGTACAGGTAGCCCATACTTCTCAACTGATACAACTTCAGCTTTAAGAGCGGCTGAAATTGGGGCGGAAGCAATTTTAATGGCTAAAAACGGCGTAGATGGTATTTATTCTGCCGATCCAAACGTAGACCCTGATGCAGTTAAATTTGACGAATTAACACATATGGATATTATTGATAAAGGACTTAATGTTATGGACACTACTGCAAGTTCACTTTCGATGGAGAATAATATTCCATTAGTTGTTTTCAACTTAAACCAAGCAGGTAACATTAAAAAGGTTGTTGCAGGTGAAAATATTGGAACAACGGTTAGAGGAGAAGAATAATGGCAAAAAATGAGATAATCCAAAAAGCTGAAGAAAAAATGCAAAAGGCACAGAATGTTTTAGAACGTGATCTAGGTTCAATCCGTGCTGGCCGTGCTAATGCTTCATTACTTGATAAAGTCTCAGTGGATTATTATGGAGCTCCAACTCCACTTAATCAAATGGCTTCAATTACCATTCCGGAACCACGAGTATTGTTAGTTACTCCTTATGATAAGAGCGTATTGAACGACATTGAACAAGCTATTTTAATGTCAGATCTAGGGATTAATCCTGCTAATGATGGCTCAGCAATTCGTTTAGTAGTTCCTCAATTAACTGAAGAAACCCGTAAAGATTTAGCCAAGAATGTTAAAGCAGAAGGCGAAAAAGCTAAAGTAGCAGTTCGTAATATTCGTCGTGATGCAATGGACACTTTGAAAAAGGCTAATAAAAATGGCGACTACAATGATGATGAATTCCATGATTTAGAAAAACAAACTCAAGATAGTACGGATAAAGCAATTAAAGTTGTAGACGAAATCGTAGCTAATAAGGAAAAAGAAGTCCTTGAAGGCTAGTATTAACTTTTGATAAAGCACCCCAAGAATTGTAGTGAAAACTCAACTTTTGGGGTGCTTTACTGGTTATTGAAAAATTCCAACTTCAACCAAAAAGTATCAAAATTTGGTATGGTACAATAAAAATCATGTGTTTTTAGGTAGTTTTGAAGATGTTTGACGTATCTTTAATAGTCGTTGTCCGTTTATTTGTACAGAACAATGATTTTGTAGCTTTTTTTTGGTAAAATAATAACCATTAGCTTGGAGGTTTTTTGATGAAAATGAATCAAAAACTTGAAACAGAATTAAATGAAAATATTCCAAAGCATGTTGCCATTATTATGGATGGTAACGGACGCTGGGCTCAGAAACGATTTATGCCACGTGTTGCTGGTCATAAGCGAGGAATGGAAGTCGTTAAGACTATTACTAAAAGTGCTAGTAAGTTGGGCGTAAAGGTGTTAACCTTATACGCTTTTTCGACGGAAAACTGGAAACGTCCCCAAGATGAAGTTTCATTCTTAATGAAATTACCGATTACTTTTTTCAATAAATTTGTTCCAGAATTGATTGAAGAGGGGGTCCAGGTTCGAGTAACTGGAGATATCGACGGCCTTCCCCAAGCGACTCAAGATGCTGTACGAAAAGCGATCGAGGACACCGCACAAGGTACAAAGATGATTTTAAATTTTGCTCTTAACTATGGAAGTCGGGACGAAATTACCAAGATGGTCCAGTCAATTGCTCAAGCTGTTAATACCAAACAATTGGACGTGGATAAAATTGATGAGCAGGTTATTGAAAACCATCTACAAACTAATTTTTTAGGCGAACTTTCTAATCCAGATGTATTGATTAGGACCAGTGGAGAAGAGCGAATTTCGAACTTCTTACTTTGGCAAATTGCATATAGTGAGTTAGTCTTTACTGACACACTTTGGCCAGATTTCGACGAAAAAATCTTTATTGAAATGATAAAAGAGTATCAAAAACGTGATCGACGTTTTGGTGCAATTAAAAAGTGAGGAATTAATTTTGAAGCAAAGAGTAATTACTGCCGTAGTAGCGTTAATAATTTTTATTCCAATTGTCTTTCTTGGAGGAACATTAATCGAGATTGCAGCCTTGGCCCTAGCCGTGGTGGCAATGAGTGAAGTTTTAATTATGAAACGAATTTTGTTGGTAACTCCTGAAGCAATTATTAGTATCTTAGGAACGTTATTCTTGGTTGCCCCTAAGTCATGGATGCACGACTTACCAAGCCAAATTAATACACCATTTGTTTCTTTGATTTTTGCCATTGCGTTGATGGTGAGAGTTGTTTTCAGTAAAAATCGTTTCAATTTCGATGATGCTGGTGTATTAACATTGACAATGCTATACATTGGATTCGGATTTAACATGTTTGTTCAAGCTCGAACGGTGGGCTTAGGAATGTTAATGTATCTGCTACTAACCGTCTGGAGTACAGACAGTGGAGCCTACTTAGTCGGAAGAAAGATTGGTAAGACTAAACTTGCTCCTCAAATTAGCCCCAATAAGACTTGGGAAGGTTCCATTGGCGGAACCATAGTTGCAGTTATTGTTGGAATTATTTTCTCAGTAACGGGACTAATCCATTATGGAATTCTAGCTACAATTTTAATGACGCTATTCCTTTCAATTGCAGGTCAGTTAGGAGACTTAGTAGAATCTTCTCTTAAACGTTATTACGGTGTTAAAGATTCTGGTCGCATCTTACCAGGTCATGGAGGAATCCTTGACCGTTTTGATAGTCTATTGCTAGTATTGCCAATGGCATATTTATTAGGTTTACTATAAAATCTGCCAGTTAGGAGTTATTTATGATAACTACGATTATTACCTTTATTGTTGTATTTTTAATTTTAGTTGTTGTCCATGAGTATGGGCATTTTGTTGCTGCTAAAAAGTCCGGTATTTTAGTTCGTGAATTTTCAATTGGGATGGGTCCTAAAATTGTTGATTTGAAGCGTAATGGAACTACGTATACTTTACGGATTCTTCCCATTGGTGGTTATGTTCGAATGGCGGGACTCGATGAACAAGAAGATGAATTGAAAGCGGGACAACATGTTACATTAACCACGGATAATACTGGACAAGTGACGATTATTAATACTTCTAGTAAAGTTCAAAATTTGATGGGCATTCCAGTTGATGTAACCAGTTTTGACTTACAAGATAAATTATTCATTGAAGGTTATGAAAATGGTAACGAAGACGAAGTTAAACATTTTGAAATTGATCATGATGCATCGATAGTCGAATCCGACGGGACAGAAGTTCGAATTGCACCGCGTGATGTTCAATTTCAATCTGCTAAGATTTGGCAGCGACTAATTACTAATTTTGCTGGACCATTTAATAATTTTGTTTTGGCCATCGTTGTTTTTGCGATAATGGGAGTTATGCAGGGAGCAGTTCCGGCTAATACTAACCAAGTACAAGTCGTTGAAAATGGTGTTGCTCAAAAAGCAGGAATTAAAAATAATGATCGTATTGTTAGAGTTGAAGGACAAAAAACAGATAATTGGAGTCAATTATCTAAGGCAGTTTCAGCTCGTCCAAATCAAAAAACGACTTTAGAAGTATTACGTCAAAAGCAAATAAAGAAAATCACATTAACACCTAAGTTAGCAAGTAATGGTAGTAAAAAAGTGGGTATGATTGGTGTTCAATCATCCATGACAACTAATTTAGGTAAGCGAGTTTTATATGGTTTCACTGGAACTTGGCAAATGGCTAAGAGTTTGTTTACCGCTTTAGGACAGATGCTACATGGCTTTAGTTTGAATGATTTAGGCGGTCCTGTTGCAATTTATGCCACGACCTCTCAAGCTACCCATCAAGGCTTCATGTCAGTGCTGTATGTGCTAGGTTTTCTATCCCTAAACTTGGGGATTGTTAACTTATTACCAATTCCAGCTTTGGATGGAGGAAAAATTCTCCTAAATTTCGTTGAAATGATTCGAAGAAAACCTTTAAAAGTTGAAACCGAAAATGTGATTACGCTAATTGGCTTTGGATTTTTAATGATATTAATGCTGTTAGTTACTTGGAATGATATTCAAAGATACTTTTTTTAAATTAACTTAAGGAGTTCAAATTCAATTATGAAACAATCAAAAATTCTTATTTCTACTGTAAAGGAAGTCCCAAATGATGCCGAAGTTTTAAGTCATAAAATGATGCTTCGGGCAGGATACATCCGTCAAATTTCGGCCGGAATGTATGCATACTTACCATTAGCTTATAAAGTGATTAGTAAGATTGAAAAAATCGTGCGTGAAGAAATGGAAGCAATCGACGCCGTTGAAATGTTAACTCCAGCGGTTTTACCAGCTGAATTATGGAAGCAATCAGGCCGTTATGAAACATATGGTCAAGAACTCTATAAATTTAAGAATCGTCATGATCGTGATTTTATTCTTGGACCAACACACGAAGAAACCATGACTACATTGATTCGAGACGAAGTTAAATCATACAAGAAACTTCCACTTTCTTTATACCAAATCCAAATGAAATATCGCGATGAAGATCGTCCTCGTTATGGATTACTACGCGGCCGTGAATTTTTAATGAAAGATGCTTATTCTTTCCACGCTGATGAAGAAACGTTAGACCAAAGTTTCCGTGATTTCGAAAAAGCTTACCAAAACATTTTTAGACGTTGTGGTCTTAATTTCCGTGAAATCGTGGGTGACGCCGGAGCAATGGGTGGTCGAGATTCCAAAGAATTTTCAGCTATTGCTTCTATTGGTGAAGATACAATCGCTTACTCAGAAGAAAGCGATTATGCTGCTAACTTAGAAATGGCAAGTAGTGTCTACACAGATCTTCAAATGCATGAAAATCAAGAAGAACTTACTAAAGTGGCTACTGATGATGCGCATTCAATTGATGAAGTTGCTGCTAAGCTAGATGTGGATAGCAACCGTTTAATTAAAACTATGGTTTTAATTGTCGATGAAGCACCTGTTTTGGCTTTACTACGTGGTAATGATCAACTAAATGAAGTTAAGCTTACAAATCTTTTGCACGCTGATGAGGTTCGAGAAGCAACGGAGGAAGAAGCCTTTGAACTTCTAGGTGCGCACGTGGGTTCGCTTGGTCCAGTACTTGAAAACAAACCAGAAAATTTAAAGATTGTAGCAGATAAATATATTGAACAAATGGTTAACAGCGTTGTTGGTGCTAATGAAGATGGTTTCCATTTGAAAAATGTTAATGTTGAACGCGATTTTACCGTTGATGAATATGCTGATATTCGTACTGTCCGTGAAGGCGAACTTGCTCCGGATGGTAAGGGTGCTTTGAAATTCACTAAGGGAATCGAAATTGGTCATATCTTCAAGATTGGAACAAAGTACTCTGAAGCTTTGGATGCTAAGGTACTAGATGAAAACGGACGAGCAATCCCAGTAATTATGGGTTGTTATGGAATTGGGGTGAGTCGTTTACTATCAGCTGTTTCTGAACAACAATCGGATGAAAATGGGCTTGTATGGCCTAAGAATATTGCTCCTTATGATGTCCATGTAATTCCAGTTAATGCCAAGAATGCGGAACAAATGGAAATTGCTGACCAAATTAACGGAGAACTAACTAAAGCAGGTTACGATGTATTAGTAGATGATCGTAAGGAACGTGCCGGAGTTAAGTTTGCGGATTCAGACTTAATTGGAATCCCACTTCGTGTTACCATTGGTAAGAAAGCTTCTGAAGGCATTGTTGAAGTCAAGTTACGTAAGACAGGGGAAGCAGTCGAAGTTAAGGTTGCGGAACTAAATAACACGGTAGAAATTTTATTAAACCAAGCTCAATAAAAGTAAATAAACCAATTAAAGCTGGGGAATCCCAGCTTTAATTATTTGTAGCAAATATTTTTAATGGATTAGTAACATCAGGGGGACCAAAGAGTGAGTTTGTCAGAAAATGAACAATTCAGAGTTTTATTAGAGCAAATTGATTTATTGGATAATGCTGAATTAAAAGATGGTTCAATCAAAGATTTAACTGTGCACTCCAATTCCAAGCGTTGGACGTTTAGTTTTGAGTTTAATGATATTTTACCTTTACAAATCTTTGTTGAATTTCATCATCAATTGGTTAATACGTTTGGGTCAATAGCTCAAATTGATTTTTCAATTGATACTATAAATAAAAATAATGTTGCAACCCATGCAACCGATTATTGGGATTGGATTATCAAGAATAGTGGTATTCAATCATCACTTCTACAAGTGTTATGTGATAAGTCGATTCCAGAGTTTAAAGATGGACAATTAGTTGTCAAAGTAGATAATCAAATTACTAAGAACTTTCTCAATGACGATGTTTTGCAGACTCTTAGTAACACGTATCAAAAAGTTGGTTTTGGTCCGATTAAAATTAAACCTACAATCGATGACAATACTGCTCAAGAACGTTTGCAAGCTTATCATGAAGAAAAAATTAAACGTGATCAAGCCATTGTTCAAAAAGCGACTGAAGCAATTAAAAAAGCTGAAAGTAAAAAGAAAGCTTCTGATAAAGCGATGCCTGAATTTAATGGTAAAGTGCAAATGGGTAAACCAATTAATGGTAAGGACAATATTGTTCAGTTGAGAGATATTACCCAAGAAGAACGTTCGGTGTCCATTGAAGGGTATATTTTTGACGCAGAAGTTAAGACCCTTCGTTCGGAGCGTCAACTTTTAATCTTTAAGGTGACGGACTATACATCGTCTATTACCATCAAGAAGTTTTCTCGTAATGAGGCCGATGAACAATTATTCTCGGCCATTAAAAAAGGTTTGTGGGTTAGAGTTCGCGGAAGTATTCAAGAAGATAGTTTTATGAAAGATCTAACGATGAATGCTTACGATATCATGGAAGTCGACCACGCTGATCGACAAGATACAGCAACTGATAAAAGAGTTGAATTACACTTACACACTAATATGAGTACGATGGATGCTACTAACGGAATTAGCGATTTGGTAGGACAAGCTGCTAAGTGGGGGCATCCGGCGGTTGCAGTCACAGATCACGCTGGATTACAAGCTTTCCCTGAAGCCCATGCAGCTGGTAAAAAAAGTGGTATTAAAACACTTTTCGGTGTTGAAGCTAATCTAGTTGATGATGGAGTTCCAATTGGCTATAACAGTGAACATCGCCCATTGAAGGGCGGCAAATATGTAATCTTTGATGTGGAAACTACGGGTTTGTCTGCAATTTATGACAAGGTGATTGAACTATCGGCGGTCAAAATGGAAAATGGAAATGTAATTGATCAGTTCGAAGAATTTATTGATCCGGGTTTTCCTCTTTCGGAAACTACAATTAATCTGACTAGTATCACGGACGAAATGGTACGTGGTTCAATGTCTGAAAAAGAAGTTTTCACCAAATTTAGAGAATTTTATGAAGATGCTATTATTGTGGGACATAATGTAACTTTTGATATTGGTTTTATGAATACAGGTTACCTCCGACATGGGATGGAAGAAATAAAAAATCCCATAATTGATACTTTAACGTTAGCGCGGTTCTTGTATCCTACTCTGAAAGGTTATCGTTTAAACACTTTGGCCAAAAAATTTGGGGTAGCACTCGAACATCATCATCGGGCTATTTATGATTCAGAAACTACAGGACATTTGTGTTATCTCTTCTTAAAAGATGCCGAAGAACGTTATGGGATTGAATATCATGATCAACTAAATGATCACATGACTGAAAATGAAGCATATAAACATGCACGGCCAAGTCATGCCATTTTAATTGCTAAGACCCAAGCAGGTTTAAAAAATCTTTTTAAATTAGTATCAATGTCAAATGTTAAATATTACTATCGTGTACCTCGAATTCCTCGCTCTGAGTTAGAAAAATTACGCGAGGGGATTATTGTCGGTTCTGCTTGTTCTAGCGGGGATGTTTTTACGGCGATGATGCAAAAAGGATATGCTGATGCACGGCGAAAGGCTAAATTCTATGATTACTTGGAAGTAATGCCTAAACCGGTTTATCAACCATTAATCGAACAAGAATTAGTTAGTGATAATAAGAAGTTAGAGGAAATCATTGCCAATATTGTTAAATTAGGTGAGGATCTAGATATTCCAGTGGTCGCAACGGGAGATGTTCATTATCTCAATCCGCAAGATTATATCTACCGTAAGATTTTAATTAATTCGCAAGGTGGGGCTAATCCTTTAAATCGTTCAGAATTACCTGATGTTCATTTTAGAACTACCGATGAAATGCTGGAAGACTTTTCTTTCTTGGGTCCAGAAGTAGCACACAAGATTGTTGTCGAAAATTCGAATAAAATCGCTGATAGTGTAGATGACGGAATTAGCCCAGTTAAAGATAAATTGTATACACCTAAAATGCCAGGTGCTGAAGACCGAATCAAACAGCTTTCGATGGATCGGGCACATGCTTTGTACGGTGAAGTATTACCGGAAATTGTTCAAGAACGATTAGATAAAGAATTGACTAGTATCATTGGAAATGGTTTCTCCGTAATTTATCTAATTGCTCAGCGCCTAGTGCATAAGAGTAATAAAGATGGTTATTTAGTTGGGTCGCGTGGATCAGTTGGTTCTAGTTTTGTTGCTACAATGTCTGGAATTACAGAAGTTAATCCATTACCGCCTCATTATCGATGCCCTAAGTGTCAATATTCATTCTTCTATACCAAGGGTGAATATGGTTCTGGATATGACCTTCCAGATAAAGAATGTCCGGAATGTGGAACTTGGATGATTGGTGATGGACAAGATATTCCGTTTGAAACTTTCCTAGGTTTCAAAGGAGATAAGGTCCCCGATATTGATTTAAATTTCTCGGGAGATTATCAACCTATTGCGCATAATTATATGCAAGTTTTATTTGGTAAAGATAATGTGTTTAGAGCTGGTACAATTGGTACGGTTGCTGATAAAACAGCATTTGGATATGTTAAAGCGTACGAAAGAGATACTAATCAGCATTTGCGCGGAGCCGAAATTGAACGTTTGGCTAAGGGCGCAACTGGTGTTAAACGAACGACTGGACAACATCCGGCTGGAATTTTGATTGTTCCTGATTATATGGATGTATATGATTTTAGTCCTATTCAATATCCCGCTGATGATCAGACGGCTGCTTGGGAAACGACTCATTTTGATTTTCATTCTATCCATGATAATATTCTGAAAATGGATATTCTGGGACATGATGATCCAACAATGATTCGTAAGCTACAAGATTTATCAGGAATTGATCCAGAGACCATTCCAACTGATGACCCCGGGGTGATGAAAATTTTCTCTGGCCCAGAAGTTTTAGGCGTTGATGAAAATCAAATTCAATCTAAAACAGGAACTTTAGGAATCCCTGAGTTTGGTACGCGATTTGTGCGAGGAATGTTGGAAGAAACCCATCCAACTAGTTATTCAGAGCTTCTCCAAATTTCTGGATTATCACATGGTACTGATGTTTGGTTAGGGAATGCCGAAGAATTGATCAAGGCGGGTACCGTAACTTTGAAAGAAGTTATTGGTTGTCGTGATAATATTATGATGGATTTAATTCATTATGGTTTAGATTCACAGTCCTCCTTCCAAATTATGGAGAGTGTGCGTAAGGGAAAGGGAATTCCAGAAGGCTATGAAGATAAGATGCGTGCGGCTAATGTTCCCGATTGGTACATTGAATCTTGTGGAAAGATTAAATATATGTTCCCACGGGCGCATGCTTCAGCCTATGTTTTAATGGCCTTACGAATTGCCTACTTTAAGGTTTATTATCCATTGGTTTATTACGCAGCATATTTCACGGTACGAGCAGATGACTTTGACATTGTTTCGATGGCACGCGGGAAAGAATCCCTCAAAAATCGCATGCAAGAAATTAATGATAAAGGTAACGATGCGTCGACAAAGGAAAAAAATCTCCTAACCGTGTTAGAATTAGCTAACGAAATGTTAGAACGTGGTTTTGAATTCAAAATGATTGATATTGAAAAATCAGATGCTGAAGAATGGTTAATTGAAGGCAAGTCCTTAATTGCACCATTTAATGCTTTACCAGGTTTAGGATTGAACGTTGCTAAACAAATCGTGGCTGCGCGAGCAGACAAGCCATTCCTTTCCAAAGAAGACTTGTCAAAGCGGGGACATGTTTCGCAAACTTTAATTGATTTCATGACTGAGAACAACGTTTTATCGGAGTTGCCGGATGAAAATCAGCTTAGTTTATTCTGATGATTTGCAAAAATGCCCATATAATGGTATATTCAGAGTAGTAATTTGATACTCGTTAATTGAGTGAGCAGCGATGCTCGCTCTTTTTATTGGCAAAATATAATTCTGGAGGTTCAAGTTTGAGTAACAATGTTATTGAAAAGGTGACAGAATTAGTCCAACCAATTACTGATCGCCATAATTTTGAACTTGTTGAAGTTGAATTTGTAAAAGAAGGTCAAGGTTGGTTCCTAAGAGTCTATATTGACAAAGTTGGTGGCATTAACATCGAAGAATGTGCCATGGTCAGTGATGAGCTAAGTGAAATTTTGGACGCACAAGATCCAGATCCAATTCCACAAGCTTATTTCTTAGAAGTGTCTTCTCCAGGGGCTGAACGACCTTTAAAAACGAAGGAAGATCTTACGAGATCAATTGGTGAATATATCCATATCTCACTATATGCATCGATTAATAAGCAAAAAGTTTTCGAAGGTTACCTTAAAAGCTTTGAAAATGATGAAATTGTTTTGGACTATTTAGATAAGACTAGACATAAAGAACTTAAAGTAACGTATGATCAGGTTGCATTTGCTAGATTAGCAATCAAGATTTAGAGGAGAGTTTAAAATGAGTAAAGAAATGATTACCGCTCTTGATATCTTAGAAAAAGAAAAGGGAATCAAAAAAGAAGTTATCGTTGAAGCACTTGAAGCTGCATTAGTTTCGGCATTCAAGCGTAATTACGGACAGGCTCAAAACGTTGAAGTAGAATTTAATGATCGTAAAGGTGATATTCATGTTTACGCCGTTAAAAAAGTTGTTGAAGAAGTTGAAGATGATCAATTGGAAGTTAGTTTAGCTGACGCCTTGATGATCAATCGAGCATACGAATTGGATGATGAAATCAGATTTGAAGTTACTCCTAAAAACTTTGGCCGAATTGCAGCTCAAACTGCTAAACAAGTTATTATGCAACGGGTTCGCGAAGCTGAACGTGGTGTAATTTACGAAAAGTATGGTCAATACGAAGATGAAATTGTTACAGGCGAAGTATCACACCGTGACAATCGTTACGTATATGTTGACTTGGGTGGGGTCGAAGCTGTGATGGCTAAGTCAGACCAAATCCCAGGTGAACAATATGAACCTCATGATCATATTAAAGTTTATATTACGAAGGTGGAAAATAACGGTAAGGGACCTCAAATTTTTGCTTCAAGAACGGATTCGGGACTTTTGAAACGGCTCTTTGAACAAGAAGTTCCTGAAGTTTATGATGGAACGGTCGAGATTATGTCGATTGCTCGTGAAGCTGGTGATCGTGCTAAAATTGCGGTACGTTCTAATGATCCTGATATTGATGCAGTTGGGACATGTGTGGGTGCTAAGGGCCAACGTGTTCAAACGATTGTCAATGAACTTCATGGTGAAAACATGGATATTATTGAATGGAAAGAGGACCCAGCAGAATATATAGCTAATGCTTTGAAACCTTCTGAAGTTATTGACGTATTATTTAATGAAGAAGATGAAAATTACTGCATGGTAATCGTTCCAGATTACCAGCTTTCATTAGCAATTGGTCGTCGTGGACAAAATGCGCGTTTAGCTGCTAAACTTGTTAACTTCAAGATTGACATCAAATCGGAAACAGATGCATCAGAATATGCTGAAGAAGAAGATTCTGAAGAAAGTACAGAAGAAACCGCTGAATAAACCATTGGAGGTGTGTTCTTGATGAAAACCAGAAAAATACCAATGCGTAAAGACATTGTGACAAATCAAATGTTTCCTAAAAAGGAACTCGTGCGAGTTGTTAAAAATAAGGAAAACGAAGTAGCTATTGATCCGACGGGTAAAGCTGCAGGACGAGGCGCTTATATTGGATTAGATGTCGAAATTGCTAAAAAGGCAAAAAAGAAGCGAACTTTTGATCAAGCGTTTAAAATTAAAGTTGACGACCAGTTCTACGATGACTTAATTGCTTATGTTGATCATCAGCAAGCACGAAAAGAGTTATTTGGTAAGTAAATGATTAAAGAAAATATTAGTAAATATCTCGGATTGATGCGCCGTTCAGGTAACTTGGTTACTGGTCAAGAACTAGTACTCAGTTCAATTCGTAGTCAGAAAGCCAAATTCGTTCTGGTAACAGAAGATATTGGCGAGTCCTCAAAGAAAAAAATTATTGATAAGTGTCATTTTTACGAAGTTCCATTCACTATTTTGGGAACTAAAGAAGATCTTTCCAAAGCAATTGGGCAGGAAAGATCGGTAGTGGCAACTGAAAATAATGGTTTTGCAAAGGGGTTACTAAAGAAAATAAATGAATAGGAGCGTGAAACGATGGGCAAAAAAAGAATTTATGAATTAGCCAAAGAAATCAACGTTTCGAGTAAAGATATTATTGAAAAGGCGCAGGCCGATGGTCTTGATGTAAAAAACCATATGTCGACGCTAGACGATGCTTCTGAAAAGCATTTACGCAATGCTTTCAAAAAAAATACTACTACAACCAAACCGGAAGAAAAACGGACACCTAAATTCCGTTCAAGCAAAACTGGTAAAACTGTGGTTAAGAAAAGCGACCATCCAGCAGCTGATGGAACGAAGGGTATTCAAAGATTGAAATCATCAAATAATGAAAGTACTACAAGAAACAATAACAATAACAAAAATGGCAACCAAAACCGTAATAATACAAATGGTCGTCCAAACAATAACCAAAATCGTCCAAACAACAATCGTAATCAAAATAACAACCGTAATGGTAATCGTCCTAACCAACCTAAGCGCGATGAAAAACAAGATCGAATTCGTGCTTCAGTAGCAGAGGCTGCCCGTATGGCTGCTCAAGCTAACCGCGAAATTGCTAACGAGAAGCCCCAAGCTAATCGTCAACGCACGAATAGCGCTAAGCCAGGTGAACAACGTCGGGAAGGTCGTAATAACCAAAATCGTCCAAACAACAATAATCGTAACGGTAACAATGTAAATCGTACGAATAATAATAATCGCCCTAACAATAACAATCGTAACAATGAAAATCGTCCAAGTCGTCCAAATAATACTAATCAGACGACTAATAATCGCCCAGCTAACAATACAACTAGACCAGCTGCTCCAGCAGCTACGACAGCTAATAATAGTGGCGAAAAGAAGCAAGATCGTTTTAGTGGACGTAACAACAATTCTAGGGGTGGGAACCGTTTTGGAAACAACCAAAATCGTCCCTTTAATAAAGAAAACCGTAAGAACAAAAAGAGAAATAGAAAAGCTAAACGCGATGGGCGGATGAAGGAAACAACTAACAAAGTTGTTACTGTTCGTAAGGAACGTCCATTGCCAGATGTATTAGAATACAGCGAAGGCATCAATGTAGCAGAGATTGCTAAGAAGATTCATCGTGAACCAGCAGAAATCATCAAGAAATTGTTCATGATGGGTGTAATGGTTAACCAAAATCAATCACTTGATAATGATACAGTGGAACTTCTAGCAGCCGATTATGGAATCGAAGCTCAACAAAAAGTTGAAGTTGATATTTCAGATATTGATAAGATTTTTGAAGACGAAGAAAAGAATACAACTAACCTTGTATCACGCCCTCCAGTTGTTACTATCATGGGACACGTTGACCATGGTAAGACAACCTTACTTGATAAACTTCGTCATAGTCATATCACTGAAGGAGAAGCTGGTGGTATTACTCAAGGAATCGGTGCTTACCAACTTAAGCATGATGATAAGTTGATTACTTTCCTTGATACTCCTGGTCATGCGGCCTTTACTGAAATGCGTGCTCGTGGTGCTGATGTTACGGATATTACAATCTTAGTTGTCGCTGCTGATGACGGTGTAATGCCACAAACTATTGAAGCTATCAACCATGCTAAGGCTGCTAATGTTCCAATTATCGTCGCCGTTAACAAGATTGATAAGCAAGGAGCAAATCCTAACCATGTTATGGAACAATTGACTGAATATGGTCTTATTCCTGAATCATGGGGTGGAGACACGATTTTCGTTGAAATTTCAGCTAAATTAGGTCAAAATATCGATGAATTACTTGATATGATTTTACTTCAAGCAGAAGTTCTAGAACTTAAAGCTAACCCAGATCAAAATGCTGCTGGATCAGTAATTGAAGCTCAATTGGATCCTGGTAAAGGTTCTATTGCAACAATCTTAGTTCAACAAGGTACAATGCACGTTGGTGATCCAATTGTTATTGGTAACACCTTTGGACGGATTCGAACAATGGTTAACGAACATGGCCGTCGAGTGAAAGAAGCTACTCCATCAACCCCAGTAGAAATTACTGGCTTGAACGGTGTTCCAGAAGCCGGTGATCGTTTCGTAGTCTTTGATGACGAAAAATCAGCTCGTGCAGCTGGTGAAGAACGTGCTAAACGTGCTCAAATGGAAGAACGTAAACGTAGCAACCATGTTACTTTGGATAATCTCTTTGATTCCCTTAAAGAAGGCGAAATGAAGAAGGTTGACATCATTATCAAGGCTGATGTTCAAGGCTCTGTAGAAGCTTTAGCTGATAGTTTACAAAAGATTGAAGTTGAAGGTGTTCGAGTTAATATCATTCATAAGGCCGTTGGAGCTATTAACGAAAGTGACGTTACCCTTGCAGCTGCAAGTAATGCGATTATCATTGGTTTCAATGTTCGCCCAACAGCTCAAGCTAAACAAATGGCTGACTCTGAAGATGTTGATATTCGTCTCCATCGTGTTATCTATAACGCAATCGATGAAGTTGAATCAGCAATGAAGGGAATGCTTGAACCAGTTTACGAAGAAGAAATTATTGGTCAAGTTGACATTCGCGAAACTTACAAGGTTTCTCGTGTGGGTACAATTGCTGGTGGTTTTGTAACTGAAGGATTTATTACACGTGATTCCGGAGTTCGTTTGATTCGTGATGGTGTAGTTATCTATGAAGGTAAACTAGGTAGTCTTAAACGTTTCAAGGATGATGTTAAAGAAGTTAAACGAGGATTTGAACTTGGTTTAACGGTTGAAAATTACAATGATATCAAAATTGGTGATGTTATCGAAGCATACCGCATGAAAGAAGTACCAGTTGAGTAGATAGGAGGAATCTATTATGGCTCGACAATACCGTTCGGATCGCTTGTCTCAAGAAATTGAAAAAGAAGTGAGTGATATCCTTCGTCGTCGTGTGCGTGATCCTCGCGTTGAGGGAGTTACAATCACTGGCGTTGATGTGACAGGTGATTTACAACAAGCAAAAATTTATTACAGTATTTTATCTGATAAAGCATCAGATGATCAAAAAACCAAGGCGGGTCTTGAAAAGGCATCTGGTTTAATTCGTAAAGAGTTAGGTAGCCGCCTATCAATTTACAAGACACCGGAACTTAGTTTCATCAGAGATGAATCTGTTCAATATGGTGATAAAATTGATCAATTACTCAATAAATTAAATCGTGATTAATCCAAAAGAGTATGCTTAATGGCATGCTCTTTTTTGTTTGGACCTAAATAAATAGGACGAAATCTTTTTAATACGATATAAGTAATGTAAAATGGCTATGAAGAGTGCATTTTAAGTACAGAATGAGAGGTTACCAAAATGGATGGAATAATTCCAATTAATAAAGAACGAGGAATGACAAGTCACGATGTTGTTGCCAAGGTTCGTGGTATTTTAAGAACTAAAAAAGTTGGTCATAGTGGAACCCTTGATCCTAGTGTTGACGGGGTTTTACCAATTTGTGTTGGCAGAGCTACGAAAGTTGTGGACTATTTAATGGGATTTGGAAAAGTTTATCAAGGTTCAATTACGTTAGGTTTCTCGACTACTACGGAAGATCTAGATGGTGAAGTAGTTGAAACTAAAAAACTTGATGAACCATTAACGGACGAACAAATTAATCAAACTTTGACTGCAATGACAGGAACTTTAATTCAAATTCCACCCATGTATTCCGCAGTAAAGGTTAAGGGCCGCAAGTTATATGAATACGCCCGCGCTGGTGAGACGGTAGAACGTCCTCAGCGTCAAATTAAGGTTTATGATTTTGTTCAAACTCGCCCATCAATTTTTGATGCAGAAAAGGGACAACAAACTATTTATTTCAAGGTTAGTTGTGGCAAGGGGACGTATGTGAGAACTTTAGCAGTTGATTTTGGTCGTCATTTTGGATTACCAGCGGTGATGTCTGATTTAAGTCGCTTGGCTAGTGGGGGATTCAAAATTGAGGAATGCCTGACGTTATCCGACTTAGAACAAGCACGAGATGAAGATCGTTTATCGACGGTTATTCAACCTTTAGATCGGGCCTTGGATAACTTTAATACAATTACAATTTCAGATGTTGAATGGGAAATTGTTAAAAATGGAGGATTTTTGAATCGTCCGCAAACTGATGAAATCATAGCTTTAAAATATAATGGGAATATTCAGGCGTTATATCAGTATGATACAAATCGTCAAAACTATATTCCTAAAAAAATGTTGTTGGTGAGATAGAAAATGCAAATAGTAAGAATACATCATCCATATTCAAAAAAAATAATTCCAGCAGAACCTGTAGCACTAGCTTTAGGTTTCTTTGACGGTGTTCATCGTGGACACCAAGCAGTTATTAAGCAAGCTTGCCAAAAGGCCCGAGAACAGCATTTAAAGGTGGCAGCAATGACGTTTAACCATCATGCGTCGGTAGTATTTGAACAGGATCGTAACTTTAGCCCGTTAAGCTACCTAACTTCAGTAGAACGAAAAGCAGAGTTAATGCGCGAATTAGGCGTTGATATACTTTACGTTGTTGATTTCACTTCTGCATTTGGTAGTTTAAGTCCCGAAGATTTTGTTCAACAATATATGGTGGACTTAAATGCCAAAGTGGTAGTTGCAGGTTTTGATTATACATTTGGACCTGCTGAACTAGCGAACATGGATACTTTACCAGCACTAGCTCAGGGACGATTTGAGGTCATTAAAGTGTCTAAAATCATTTTAAAGAATGATAAGATCGGATCTGATAAGATTCGTGAGATGGTATCGTTAGGAAATATTGATGATGCTAATGCCTATCTAGGTTACGCTTTTCAAACGAGTGGCGTGGTGGTTCATGGAGAAGCACGTGGAAGAGAACTCGGTTTTCCAACTGCTAATATAGTTTCTAATGAAAATCAAATTACACCTGGGATCGGAATCTATGTTGTTGAAATCAAAGTAGGCGGCCAATGGTATAAGGGAATGGCATCCGTTGGCAAAAATGTAGTCTTCGGGGAAGGTCGTCCGGTTACTACTGAAATTAATATTTTAGATTTTAAAGAAGCTATCTACGGAGAGACTGTTAAAGTTAAATGGTACCATCGCTTACGAGGTGAAATTAAATTTGATTCGGTTGATGCTTTAATCGAACAACTGCATCAAGATGAAGCTGATACAAGGGAATTTTTTAACAAGTTATAAAGATGTCTGACCAAATTTGACTATAGTTGACATTTCTACAAACCTCTGGTATCTTATTAAGTGTTCTTAGCACTCCAACTTTCTAAGTGCTAAAAGAGGTGATTTTCATGTTAACAGATCGTGAGTTGTTAATTTTAGAGGAGATTGTCCGAGAGTATACTGAGAATGGTCAGCCAATCGGATCAAAAACGTTGATGAATAATCTTCCAGTAAAAGTGAGTTCGGCAACGATTAGAAATGATATGGCTAAGCTAGAAGAGATGGGTCTGATTGAAAAGATGCATTCATCTTCTGGAAGAATTCCATCTTTGATGGGATATCGGTATTACGTAGATCATTTGTTAAGCCCCAAGAAGTTAAATCAAAGTGAGGCTCAACAGATTCAAAAGGGTCTGGGGATGCATTTTAGAGAAGTAGATGACATTGTTCGAACTTCGGCTGAAATGTTATCAAATTTAACGCATTATACAGCGTTAACGTTAAAACCTGACCAAAAAGATGCGACTTTAGATGGTTTTCGAATGGTTCCACTTGGTGGGAATCAAGTGATGTTGATTTTGGTTTCTAGTAATGGCGACGTTACTAGTCAGCAATTTTCGATCCCCCGCGGAATGAATAGTGAGACTGTCGAACGCGTCTTGAGAATTATGAATGATCGCTTGATTGGCGAAACGCTTGATCAAGTTTATTATCACCTGAAAACAGATATTCCTAAAATTGTTGAGCATTATCTGCATAGTAACGACGGAATTATTGATATTTTCGAAAATGTAGTTGCGCAGTCTTCACAGGACCGTTACTTCATTGGAGGGAAGTTGAATATCCTTAATTTCTCCAAGAATGTAGATGTTAGTTCAATTAGAGGGCTTTTGACTCTATTTAATGAGAATGATCAACTTGATGGATTACTTGGAAATAATCAGAGTGACTTAGATGTAAAGATTGGCGATGAATTAAGCAATGCTTTACTAAAGGATTTTAGCTTAATCACTGCTACTTATGATGTTGGTAGTCGAGGCAAGGGATTAATTGCCATTCTCGGTCCAACTAGTATGCAGTATTCGAAAACATTAGGCTTACTTGATACATTTAGAGATCAGTTGTCTAATCGAATGCTCGAATATTATAAGCACCTTGATGATAGTTAGGAGGATTGAATTGGCAAAAGAGAAAAAAGAAGAAGTCAAAGAAGAAGAAGTTTCTGAAGCTACTTCAACAGAAGGGTCAACAGATGTTGAATCAACTAATAATGATGATTTAACTACAGAAACTCAAGCAACAACGGCTTTAGATGACATTAAAAAGGTGGAAGCTGAACGCGATGAACTTTCAGACAAGTATATTCGTGCTCAAGCTGAAATTGTTAATATGCGTCGCCGAAACGAAAAAGAACAGGCATCATTAATCAAGTATGATGGTCAAAAACTTGCAAAAGCAATTTTGCCAGCACTTGATAATCTTGAACGCGCTCTAGCAGTTGAGTCTGCTTCGGAACAACTCTTAAAAGGGGTCAAGATGGTTCAAACCGATTTGTTAAAAGCTTTGAAGGAAAATCACGTTGCTGAAATTGAAGCTGAAGGACAAGCTTTTGATCCTAATATGCATCAAGCCGTTCAGACGGTGCCAGCTGATGATGACCATCCAGCCGATACAGTTGTTCAAGTATTACAAAAAGGATATATTTTAAAAGATCGAGTGTTACGACCAGCAATGGTAATCGTAGCTCAATAAAAAAGAGGAAGAGGGATTTTAAACAATGGCAAGTAATAAAATTATTGGTATTGATTTAGGTACTACAAACTCTGCAGTTGCTGTCATGGACGGTGACAAACCAAAAATTATCACAAACCCTGAAGGAGCACGTACAACTCCATCAGTTGTTGCTTTTAAGAATGGTGAAACTCAAGTTGGGGAAGTTGCTAAGCGTCAAGCAATCACTAACCCTGATACAATTGCTTCAATCAAACGTCACATCGGTGAAGCTGGCTATAAAGTAACCGTTGATGGCAAGTCTTATACACCACAAGAAGTTTCAGCAATGATTTTAAGTTATATCAAGAAATTTGCTGAAGATTACCTTGGTGAAGAAGTAGATAAAGCTGTTATCACAGTACCTGCTTACTTTGATGATTCACAACGTCAAGCTACAAAGGACGCTGGTAAGATTGCTGGCTTGGATGTTAAACGTATTATCAACGAACCTACAGCATCTTCATTAGCTTACGGACTAGATCAAAACGGTAAGGATGAAAAGATTCTCGTTTATGATTTAGGTGGTGGTACTTTTGATGTTTCCGTTCTTGAATTAGGGGATGGCGTATTCCAAGTTCTTTCAACAAACGGTGATACACACCTTGGTGGTGACGACTTTGATCAAAAGATCATCGACTGGTTAGTTGATGAATTCAAGAAAGACAATGGCGTAGACTTATCACAAGATAAGATGGCTCTTCAACGTTTGAAGGACGCCGCTGAAAAAGCTAAGAAGGACCTTTCAGGTGTTAGCGAAGCTCAAATCAGTCTACCATTTATTTCAGCTGGCGAAGCCGGACCATTACATCTTGAAAAGACTTTGACACGTGCGCAATTTGATCAATTAACTGCTGACCTAGTGGAACGTACTAAGGCTCCAGTTGAAAATGCGCTTAAAGATGCTGGACTTTCAGCTTCTGAAATTGACGAAGTCATCTTAAATGGTGGTTCAACACGTATTCCTGCCGTTCAAGAAGCCGTTAAGAACTGGACAGGTAAGGAACCTAACCACTCAATCAACCCTGATGAAGCCGTAGCTTTAGGTGCTGCTGTTCAAGGTGGTGTGCTTACTGGTGATGTTAAGGACGTTGTTTTACTTGACGTTACTCCACTCTCACTTGGTATTGAAACAATGGGTGGTGTATTCACTAAGTTAATCGATCGTAATACAACAATCCCAACAAGTAAGTCACAAGTATTCTCAACAGCTGCTGACAACCAACCAGCTGTAGATATCCATGTACTTCAAGGTGAACGTCCAATGGCTGCTGATAACAAGACACTTGGTCGTTTCCAACTTACTGATATTCCAGCTGCTCCTCGTGGAATTCCACAAATCGAAGTTAAGTTTGATATTGATAAGAATGGTATCGTAAACGTTTCTGCAACTGATAAGGGTACTGGTAAGGAACAAAAGATTACAATCAAGAGTTCATCGGGTCTAAGTGATGAAGAAATTGATCGCATGATGAAGGAAGCTAAAGAAAACGAAGAAGCCGACAAGAAACGTAAAGAAGAAGTTGACCTTCGTAACGAAGTTGATCAATTAATCTTTACAACGGATAAGACTTTGAAAGACCTTGAAGGTAAAGTTTCTGAAGATGAAATCAAGAAGGCTAAAGATGCTAAAGAAGCTCTTGAAAAGGCTCAAAAAGATAACAATCTTGACGAAATGAAAGCTAAGAAAGATGACTTGAGCAAGATTGTTCAAGATCTATCTGTAAAGCTTTACCAACAAGCTCAAGAAGCCCAAGGGCAAGCTGCTGATGGAGCTCAAGCCAACGCTGGTGACGCTAAGACTGATGATGACAATACAGTCAATGGTGATTTTGAAGAAGTTGATCCGGACAAGGATAACAAATAAATAACCAGTAATCGTAAAAAGGTCAAAGTCAGTGACTTTGACCTTTTTGCATGATTATCTGTTAAGATAAGCTAATAGAAATCATGGAGGATGAATATGGCTGCAAATAAAGATTATTATGACATTCTAGGCGTTAGTAAGGATGCGTCTGATGATGAAATTAAGAAGGCCTATCGTAAGCTTTCTAAAAAGTATCATCCAGATATCAATAAAGCACCTGATGCCGAACAGAAGTTTAAAGACGTCAATGAGGCGTATGAAGTCTTAGGTGACTCTCAAAAACGTGCTCAATATGATCAATTTGGTTCAGCTGATCCGAATGCTGGCTTTGGTGGCGGTGGATTTGGCGGCCAAGGTGGTTTTAGTGACTTTGGTGGTGGATTCGAAGATATCTTTGGTTCATTCTTTGGTGGTGGACAACGCCAATCACCAAATCAACCACGCCAGGGAGAAGATTTGCAATACCAAATGAGCCTTAAATTTGAGGAAGCTATCTTTGGTAAGAAGACGACCATCAAGTACTCTCGTGAAGCCCTATGTAAAACTTGTGGTGGATCTGGTGCTAAAGAAGGTACTTCTCCCGTAACTTGTCATAAGTGTAATGGTACGGGTACGATTCAAGTAACCCAAAATACGCCACTTGGTAGAATGGTTCGCCAACAAACTTGTGATGTATGTAATGGTACGGGTAAGGAAATTAAAGAAAAATGTCCTACTTGTGGTGGTACAGGTCATACTTCTCAACAACACGAAGTTAAGGTATCGGTTCCTGCTGGGGTTGAAGATGGTCAACAAATGCGTCTTCAAGGCCAAGGAGAAGCTGGATTTAATGGAGGTCCTTATGGGGACTTATACATTATTTTCCAAGTTCAACCAAGCGATATGTATGAACGAGATGGTTCAGAAATTTATTACAACCAAACGATTTCATTTGTTCAGGCAGCTTTGGGTGACGAAATTGAAGTACCAACCGTACATGGTAAGGTTAAATTAAAGGTTCCAGCTGGTACCCAAACGGGAACTAACTTCCGTTTGAAAGGTAAGGGAGCACCACGTTTACGTGGTAATGGAACTGGTGACCAGCATGTTAAAGTTAAGGTCACTGTACCTAAGAAGCTTAACAGCGGACAAAAGGAAGCTTTGAAACAATTTGCTAAAGCTAGTGGTGAAGAACCTTCTGGTCATGGTAAGAGTGGTTTCTTTGATAAGTTTATGAATTAGAAAAAGTGCGTGCAAGAATAAAATCTTGCACGCACTTTTCGAGTCTAAAAAAACGCTATATAAGGGTGAGTATGTAGATTACTCATCCATCTATAGCGTTTTTTTTTAATAGTTATTATCATTCTTCTTTTCTGGTTGAGCACTAATTAAACCAAAAAATTTAAGACAGTAGATGGCACTAATACCAACTAAAACATATACAATCCTAGAAATGATTGCTGCTTGGCCTCCAAAAAGTGTAGCTACTAAATCAAATTGGAAAATACCAACTAATAACCAGTTTAAGCCACCGACAATCAATAGAACAAGTGCTATAACATCTAGTGTTTTCATGGTTGAATCCTCCTTTAGTCTCTTATTTTTGGAACAACTTAATTCTAGCAAAGTTAATTGAATATACCTAAAAATACGCTTACAAGTAAATTGATAATTTTACTACCAAATGATTCAATGACAGAAAGTTAGTTAAGAATGGCTGTTCCTAAGGTTAGGTAAGTAGCAAATAAAATCCAAAGGAAATACGGAATCATTAAGTAGGCTGCCAATTTGCTACTCTTATAAAATTCCTTGATACAAAAGAATACTAGTACGTCTAATACAAGAATGATTAATAGTCCGGTCCAACGACTACTTGCGTTGAAAAATACAATACTCCAAATAAAATTCAAGAAAAGTTGGGCAATAAATAATGTTAGGTTTGTTTTGCGGTAGTTACTCCTAACTGTGAAAATTAGGTAGCCAACGATACCAATCATTAAGTATAAAATTGGCCACACGATACCAAATAAACGATCTGGTGGTGAGAATGGTGGCAAAGTAAAGCTATTATAGATGGCTTTGATGTCGCCAGCTAATAATCCAGATAATGAGCCGATTAGTTCTACTCCAACTACCGCAATAATTAATTGAATCCATTTACTTTTGGTTTGCATAAAAATCCCTCCCTTATATTTTGTGAAACCTATCTCATTAAGGTTAGCTTACCAAAAGTAGAGGAGAGAATATAATATTTTGCTTAGGGTAGTGAAATCAAAAATAAAACTAAAGATGACATTTGCTCAACTAAAAGCTAATATTAAAGGTGTTGGTATTAAATTTTATCTGATACTAACACACACGGTGGTTCGAAATATCCTCCCGCCTCAAACTAAAACTAGGAGAGTTACATATGCACAAGATTAATCGAAATATTTCCGCTACGGCTATCATAGCGGCTCTTTACGTGGCCATTACCCTTGCACTAGCACCTATCAGTTTTGGCGTAGTCCAACTACGACTTTCAGAAATGTTCAACCATTTGGCGGCGTTTAACAAACGCTATATTTTTGCAGTTACGTTAGGGGTCTTGATTGTGAATGTATTTAGTCCATTAGGGCCCATTGATATGCTTTTTGGTACGGCTGGAACCCTAATTGGAACAACGCTAACGTACTTTTGCACACGCAAAGTTACGTCATTGATTGGTAAATTTACCATTGCGACAATTTGCCAGTTACCGGGGATGTTACTGGTAGACTTAGAAATGCACTTATACAGCAATCTTCCCATGTTTCCGACTTATTGGATATTGGCTGCGGGTGAAATTGCCTCAATGGTAATAGGCGCGTTTTTTATCTACTTAATTTCTACTAAAGTTGACTTATATAAATAAAAAAGAGGTTGAATAAATGACTTTTGAAAAAATACTACCTATTTTAAAAAATAATGGTAAAGCAATTCGTGAACAGTGGGATAGCGATGAAGAATTTATCTTAGTAGTCAAAGATCAAAAATTTAATGGTGTTCCCGTAACTCCCTATATGTTAATTAAAACGACTAGCGAAGGCTATTCTAGCTTTGCACCTACCGTTTGTGACGTGTTGGCAGACGATTGGAAGGTCGTGGATTAATTGGTTAATTATCCTGAGTTAAAGAATAAGTATGTTTTACTTACAGGAGCTAATTCTGGCATTGGGCTTGCTCAAGCTCGCGAATTTTTGGGTCAAGGTGCAAAAGTAATCGGACTCGATTGCAATGTAGATCAAATGCAACAACTAAAAGCAATATATACGACCAATTTTGGTTATTACCAAGTGGATTTGACTGATGAAAAACAGTTAGATACGGTAATTGGTAAGATAAGTAAAGTAGACATTTTATTAAATACGGCTGGGGTACTTGACGATTATCAGCCAATTGAAACTACTTCGATCAATTTATGGCAGAAAATTCTGGCTACAAATGTTACAACAATGTTTAATGTAACTAAAAAGATTTTACCGCTGTTAGCTGAAGGTAGCGTTATTGTTAATATGGCTTCAATTGCTGGAATGGTTGCTGGCGGTGGTGGTATAGCTTACACAACGTCAAAACATGCCGTTATTGGATTTACTAAACAATTAGCACTAGATTTGGCTGAGCGAGGAATTCGAGTGAATGGCATTGCTCCAGGATGTATTGATACACCGATGAATGCAAAAGATTTTGCAAATGGTGGGGAGATGGCTAAGTCTGTCGCTAAAGAAGTGCCTATAAAACGCTGGGCTGGAGCTGAAGAAGTTGCCAGAGTTGCTACATTTTTAGCTAGTAATGGGGCAAGTTACTTACAGGGAACAATTATTCCTGTTGATGGTGGCTGGATCACAAAATAATTTAAAGCTTTTCAACTTTAGTTGGAAAGTTTTTTTGTTAAAAAGTATATTTTTAGTTTACATTTTAGCTTTTAAAACGTTACTAACTATGAGTACATCTTTTTAATCATAGGAGGTGCCTTAATGGCCAGACCAACAAAAGCGGGCTTAGATTATTTTCCATTTGACGTTGATTTTAATGTAAATGAAAAAACGGAAGCTATTATGGGAGAATTTGGAGCTAAAGGAGTTTTAACCACGATTTTTATCTTTTCAGCGATTTATAAAAGGGGATATTTTTTGGAGTGGACACCACTTGTTAAAAATAGCCTTGCAAATCGAATTGATGGAGTTAATAGTAAATTGGTAGAGCAGGTAGTTAACCGCTTGGTTGCTTACGGGACCTTTGATGAGGAACTGTTCAACTCGGCTAAGGTTTTGACAAGCTCACGTATTCAGACCACGTATTTAGAGGCGACTAAAAGAAGAAAAGCGCCAAGACCCACTCTATATTGGTTAGTCGATGAAATTGAGACCGAGATTAATGTTGTCATTAATCCACAAAGTAAAGGAAACAAAAATAAATTAAATCAAAGTAATAAAGACCTTAATTTAATTAAAGGCGGCTGTGTAAATGATCCAATTCCAATGGTAAAACTTACTTAAATTACTAATATGAGATAGAAAAATATTGAACAGCTTTAACACCGTTAGTAACAAAAAGAAACTTAAATGACAAACATCCAGCTTTTATTGTTATAAAATGAAAATTATAAGGCATAAGGCCTTTTACTTGTTTATATTATTTAGCTTTGATAACATTAATTTTACTTAGTTAGGGAAGGAGGCGTGAACAGATGGGACTTATTTGGACATTGATTGTAGGTGCTATTATTGGTGTTATTGCCGGGGCTCTTACAAGTAAAGACATGCCTGCTGGTTGGATTGGCAATATTGTTGCTGGTTTGGTTGGTTCTTGGCTAGGACAAAGCTTATTGGGTACTTGGGGACCTTCATTAGCTGGTATGGCTTTAATACCATCAATTATTGGCGCTGTTATTCTAGTAGCTATAGTTTCTTGGATTCTAAAAGCTACACATAAGTAATTAGCTATTTTATATAATATTTTGAGGATGATTCTAAATAGAATCGTCCTTTTTATTTGGATAAAAATTATGAATGATTAATTGTTAGAGCAAATTAAAAAGTACCTTAAAATTTATATTTCCTCCTGGACATAAATTTTAAGGTACTAGCTTATTAAAATTTTAATTATTTACCCTTGATCATTGTGTAATTTGGGGTCAGCAGGTTTAATATGTGGGATGCTACTCATAGCTTCAGGATTTTCTTGATATGTGAATTTTTCTCCATCTCTTGCGATTTGTCCCTCAAAAGCTTTTGAACCATCACCATCTGAAAAATTCATCAGAACATGACTAAATTCACTATGTTCAATGTCTTTCATATCACCAGGCACGATGACTCCATACTTCTCTTCAAGTTCTTCTTGTGCCTTCATAAATTGAAGTTGGTGTTGAGTTTCGCGGGCTAACAGGAACTTCAACATATCACGAATACCTTCATCTTCAGTCATAGAATAGAGTCGGCTGACTTGTAACCTAGCCTCTGATTCTCTGACGACATTAAATCGCATATCAGCAACTAAATTACCACTTGATGTTACATAGTCTGCATTCCATGCTGAGCCATTGGGATTATTTAGGCTAGCATTTAAACCATGAACTAGAGCGTGTTCTGGGTCCATACCTGCCATAGTTACTGCTAATGATGGATCTCTTTTTAAATCTTCAGCACTAAATGGTGCTTCTTCAAGTAAATATCCAATCATTGTTGAAATCATTTCAACATGAGCTATCTCTTCTGTACCAGTATCTAATAATAAATCTTTATATTTTTCATCACCAGTTGATGCCCAACCTTGCGAAAGATATGACATCATCCCTGTAGTTTCCCCCCATTGTCCACCAAGCGCCTCCTGTAAGCGTCTGGCCATGATTGGGTCTGGATGATTTGGTTTGGCATTGTATTGCAGTTTTCTTGTATGTTTAAACATAAAGACACCTCTTTCTTAAGTGAAAAACGAAGTTACATTATATAAAACAACATAGTACAGGAAGAAATATATCATGATTGTTTATTTAAACATAATAATATGTTTTGAAACATATATTCATAATGTTAGCGGGATTAAACGATTATTATTGAGGGACAGTATTAAGCTAAGATTTAAAATGTTTAGAAAATACGGTGAAGGATTTAATTAGAAATACTATTTTGGGGTATAAGTAAGACTTTATAAATTTTACAATATATTCAGATATCGGTTTTTTTAAATTAGATTTTTATAGAGATAAATTTTTAATTCCACTAACGGAATCGAACCGTTGCAAATCGCCAGAGTGGAAAAGTATTACTTTATATTGGACTACTCGTAACAGTTATTAGCATTCACTTCAACTATTTTTACTACTCATATTTAAAGGATTTAGTTGATTTAGTCAGAGATTAAAAAACAACGTATCAATTACGTTGTTTTAAATGATTATTATTGTCTTAGATTACACGAGGACATTCGTAAAAATCGAAGTTTGGTGAATCAAAGTCAGGACTATATGTACCATCGGATTCTTTTAAAAGTTTATAGTTTGATGATACTTTTAAATTACCGGGCGTTATTTCTGAAACTAATATTAATCCGTTTGAATATTCATGCCTAGCGTATAAACGATTTTTAGATCTATCGATAATATCTACTCGAGGCAACTCGTTCGGAGTATTTATATTCATTTTTGATGCACCTTCTCAAATAGATATTATACAAGAAAAGATAAAAATGTTTAGTAAAAAAGGTTATTACCAAGAAATTTATTTAATTGGAACTAAAGTAGTAATAAAAATACCGACTAATTTTTTATTTCTGTAACATAGCTCAATATATCCAAGTTTTTCAAGCGAAACTAAAGCTTCAACAAATGTTTGATTATCTAAATTAGAGCGTTGGCGAATTTTAGAAGGATCTACAATAGTAGGTCGTCTCGTATTAGAATTCTCGATTATAGTATGCAGTAAAACATTATAGTAATTGATTGTGAACACCTTCTTTAACTAGAGTATACATGAAATAAGTAAAAATGTAATAGATGACGTATTGTACTTAGGTCAACAATGAAGAGGCTTACAAAAATGAAGAGGAATGTAAAGGGAATACGCAACGAGAGAACAATCCTGATTGGTTATTTAACAAAAAACAAACTAAGATACACAAATACTTACGTAATGATTGTTTTAGGAGAAACTAATGATAATTAAACATTAATAAATATTACGAAGATAGTAAATTATATGTCGAGTCTTGGTTACAAATAGATTCTTTTAGAAGAACATATTGTTTTTCTAGAAGAAAAATAAAAATATCCTCGAATTAACTTCGAGAGTACCGCGTAATTTAAAGTTGTCACTTCGATCATTTATTTTCAGGTTTCGGAGTGGGTGGCAATCGATCGCAGTTTCGAATATATACGAACTCTGGAAACAAAACCTCCACGAGGCCCAACTTCGTGGAAAGTTCTAGCAGGCTTATTATCAGTTCTTGGTTTGATATTTTCTGACATTAGCTTCTCTTCAATACATTAGTTTTCTATAGTAGTTGTTCCTACAAAAAACTATCATGAAGAACGGTAGGAACAACTACTAAATATAATGCATACTCGGTCTCCTCTGAAATACATAATACTAGCGATACAATATAGAAAAATAATAAGTTATCTACGAACAGGATAGTCAATTTAAAATTGTGAAAATGTATAATGAAGGCAACAGATAGTAGAGTAAGTTTATAAAAGTTTTAAAACGAAAAAATAATTTAAAACCGTCCTGAACACGACGTTAGACCGCTCTTTTTTATGCTCAAAACATGTCAATGGCTTAAAACTTTACAAGGCAACCCAAACAAGACTAAAAAAGAATGGTCTATCATGACAGAAAATGCACGAAAAGGATAACAGAGTAGTGAGAAGAACAAGACACAAGTGAGGAATGATTTAACCGCTGAAACCAAGAAGCAATTGCAAGCAGAAAAACAAAACTTTGGGGGAATTAATAAGACTTAAGCGTGTGAACTATGAGCGTGATCAAAACATCAAGTAAAAGAACAACCTTAGAATGTAAACGAAAGCAGTATAAAAATAAGGTATGTTTCTATTAAAGGTATAGTAGCTGATTCAAAAGCACTTAAACTACAGGTGTAGGAAAAATAATCGATTACAAAATAAAAGCCTATCTAGTCAAATTAATGATTAGATAGGCTTTTTTGTTTTATATTTATTTTCTGCGAAAACATCTAAAAAATGAGTTATGCAGGAAATTCGCAGGAAAATTAACATTTATGGCATTTTTTCAAACTCAATAATCCTTATTTACCGCCTTTTCCCTCAGTATCAGTCTTCAAAACGGTCATGAAGGCTTCTTGAGGAACTTCAACTTTACCAACGGATTTCATTCGTTTCTTACCACGCTTTTGTTTATCCAGCAATTTAGCACGACGGTCAGGATCACCGGTGTGAATCTTGGAAGTAACATCTTTACGATAAGCTCGAATGTTGGTACGAGCAATGATTTTATTTCCAATTGCAGCTTGGACTGGAATTTCAAAGTTTCGACGAGGGATGATTTCTTTCAGACTAGCGGTAATTTCGTTACCCCGTTGTTGCGCGAAGTCACGATGAGAGATGAAACTCAAAGCATCCACTCGTTCGCCATTCAATAAGATATCAATCTTAACCAGGTCGCTAACTTTATATTCACCGAGTTCATAATCGAGCGAAGCATAACCACGAGTGCTAGACTTCAACTTATCAAAGAAATCAAAGATAATTTCTGAAAGGGGAAGGGCATACTTAACGTTCACTCGGTTTTCATCGATGTAATCCATTGTATCGAAAATTCCCCGACGGAATTGCGATAATTCCATTACAGCACCGACATATTCATTAGGGACCATAATACTAGCATTTACGTAAGGCTCTTTAATATTTTTAATGCTAGAAGCATCAGGCATTTCAGAAGGATTTTCAACAATCTTTTCAGACCCATCCGTCATTTCGACGCGGTAGGTAACTGATGGTGCCGTCGTGATTAAGTCGAGGTTGAATTCTCGTTCTAATCGTTCTTGAACCACGTCCATGTGAAGTAGACCTAAGAATCCGCAACGGAAACCAAAACCTAAGGCTTGCGAAGATTCAGGTTCAAATTCCAAGGCGGCATCATTTAGTTGTAGTTTTTCAAGTGCTTCACGTAAGTCATTATATTTAGCATTATCGGTAGGATATAGACCAGAATAAACCATTGGACTCATTTCACGATAACCTTCTAAAGGCTGCGCCGCAGGATTCTTGACCAATGTAACTGTATCACCAACACGAGTATCTTTGATGTCCTTAATGCTGGCCGTTAAGTAACCGACATCCCCAGCCATTAAAAAGTCACGCTTCAAAGGATCAGGAGAGTTAACACCCACTTCGTTAACCTCGTAAACTGAACCGCTATTCATCAACTTAATCTTATCGCCAGGTTTAACCATCCCTTCAAATAAACGAACACTCAAAACAACTCCACGATAATCATCGTATTTCGAGTCGAAAATTAATGCCTGTAAGGGAGCATCTAGGTCACCATCTGGAGCCGGGATTTTTTCAACGATTTGTTCTAGTAATTCGGGAATTCCGATGCCTTGTTTGGCACTAGCCATCATGGCGTCGCTGGCGTCTAAGCCAACTACATTTTCGATTTCATTTTTAACCCGTTCAGGATCTGCAGCAGGTAAGTCAATTTTATTAATAACTGGTACAATTTCCAAATCATCATCGATAGCAAGATAAACGTTAGCCAAAGTTTGTGCTTCCACTCCTTGAGCTGCATCGACCACTAAGACGGCGCCTTCACAGGCGGCCAAGCTACGAGATACTTCATAGGAGAAGTCTACGTGTCCTGGGGTATCGATTAAATGGAAAATATATTTTTCACCATCATTTGCTGTATAGTGTAATTCAACAGCATTTAATTTGATAGTAATTCCACGTTCACGTTCAAGATCCATGGTATCCAGTAATTGATTTTGCATATCGCGCTTAGCAACCGTTTCTGTTAGTTCAAGAATTCGGTCGGCTAACGTGGATTTTCCATGATCTATATGGGCCACAATTGAGAAGTTTCGAATGTGGGCTTGACGATCTTGTAAATCTTTATATTCGTTCATAATAATTTCCTTTTCATAAGTAGTCACTGTATTAAATTATATCAGACCAAACCTTAAAGGTTAAACTAAGCTAAAAAATATTGTAAAAATATATCAATTCATTTTTTTGTTAACCGAACTATAAAATATAGTACCGGTTGAGGTTTCTCGGATTATAAATATGCTAAAATAGTAATATGAATTTTTCAGAAATTTAATTTTTAAGTTACAGCGGGGGAGTAAGGTCATGCCTGAAAAAAATCAGCCGGCAGTTGATACGCAGTCAAGTTCTGCACCAGTAACTAGTAGTTCTAAACCAGTAACTAATAATTCTTCAACATCAACTAAACCGAATAATAGTGGAGCCACCAATTCTAATACAAGCACCTCGGCGAGTCACCAAGCTAGTTCATCAGTGTCAACTAATAGCAACCATGATAAAGCGAGTTCGCAAACTAATAGCGAGTCTAGTGCCAAATCTGATAGTACATCTAAGGCTAGTTCACGAGTAAGTAGTAAGCAAAGTACTTATTATTACTACGTTAAACCTAATAGAGCAACTAATTCTTATGATAATTATAATAGCGATGATAGTGATGACACGGACGAAGAAGATTCTTCATCGAGCAGCAGTAAGAGCAGTTCGGAAGAAAAAGTTCATAAAGCTAAAAAAAGTCGGATTATTACTACAATTAAATCTGATTCAAATAGTGGTTCAGATATTGAATATCGAAATAGCCATGGTGGAATGATGACTTTCTTAGTAGTTTTGATTCTACTAGTTGGCGGCTATTTTATTTGGAAAAAACGACGTCAAAAACGTCCAACTAGCATTGGTAGACATCAAAAAAAGTAAAATAAAACCTCAAAATTTATAAATTTTGAGGTTTTTTATTTATCCAAAAAAGACAATTAATACCCGACCGACTAGGCCTAAAAGTACCAAACCGACCAAATTTAAAATTGAAAAACGTAACATGAAAGGCTCTGAGTGACGAATACGGAATTGTTTGTAGGCTAACAAATTAGCTAGTGAAGCCACTAGAGTTCCTAATCCACCAATATTAACGCCCAAAAAGAGAGGATAAACGTCATTAGTGAACTTGGAAAGGAGAATGGTGGCAGGTACGTTACTAATAATTTGACTACTAAAAATTGAACTAAGATAGATTGAAGTACTGGATTGTAGTAATTGATGCAGGGTCTGTGTAAGAATCGGATAGCGGCTTAGATTACCCGCTGCCATAAAAAAGAACAGGAAGGTGATTAATAAGCCATAATCTACTTTATCGAACACGTTATGATTAATTAACAGTCCTAAACCAATTGCACTAATGAGCATAACCTCAAGAGGCAAGATGGAGAAGACTCCTAACAAGACGATCACGGTAACCAACCCAGCAATGATGGTTTGTTTAAGATTAATTGCAGGAACGTTAATAGTCACACCATGAAGTGGGGTTTTAGGGACTAAAAGCAAGCAACTAGCTAAAAATAAAAGACTGGTTAAACTGATTGCTAGAGCCATTGTCAACATCTGGATAATGCTCAAATGATAGTAGTTTAGAATAAAGAGATTTTGCGGATTACCCATAGGAGTCAACATACTTCCTAAATTAGCTGCCATGGTAATTAAAATAGTAGGGATAACCAATTTTAGGTGTGCTTTTTCGCTGATAATAAATAAAAGTGGTAGTAAGGTAATAATCGCGACATCGTTGGTTAACAACATGGCACTGAAAAAAGATAGTAAAACCAACATCCCTACAATTTGGCGAGTGTTGGTGGCTTTTTGAATTAATACACTAGCGGCAAAACTTAATAAATGGAGTTCTTCATAGCATTTAACCACCACCATTAAAGCAAATAGAGCAAAAATGGTTTTCCAATTAATGTCACCTAACTGTAAAGGGCTTAGCAGACAACTAACTAAAAATACGCCCAAGGCAATCCACATGATTTTGTCATGCACAAGTTTATTTATAATAATGTCCAACTCCAGTTCATCGAGGTAATGTAATTTTAATCAGATTTAATTTAAAAACATAAAAAGCGCCTCAGAAGAGACGCTCCTAAACGATTGATTAAAGTTCTTCATTGTGTTGGTAATATAATGGTGATAAGTCGGTTGACTTAGTAATTAAGTTGGCACTTAAGGCTTGAAAAGCCTGAATTGCTGTAGCGCTAATTTCGTTTCCAGCTTGATTTAATAATTCTTCTAGGGCGGTTGTATCGGATAATTCTAAAGCTCGTTGTTCAAAATCATGCAGTTGATTCCGCATTTGAATGTTAACTTTTGAACGAGTTGTATTTAACTCTTTTACGAACTCCTTATAATGCGCATCGGTTAAGACACCAGCCAGTTTGAAAACCCAATAGGCAGAGTCGGCAGTGTAAACTTTAGCTCCATGATGATACATTTCAGGCGTTTCCGACATCCCTGCAAAAAACGGCACATATACACTTTGAGCCGCAACCCCCATGGCTAACCAATGGATTCCACCAACTTCAATAGGTTGATTAGGCTTAATTTGTAAGATGTGAGACTCTTGAGTAGCTGGAAGACTAATAGGACGGAAACGATGTTTTTCAGCTTCTGAGCCTGTTCCAACTGGGTTATATGGCGTTCCTTCATAATGAGAACTTAAAATTTGTTGGACATCTTCAATTTGAATTAATCGGCTGGCCTTACGAATAAATGGTAAGTCATGGCTAACTGGACTTTGGATAATTTCTGGATTAAGAATCCGCTGTCCTTCCCAAACACGAGGAGTGTTGTAATATTCATCAGAAAGATCATTTAAACCAAAAATGTTTCTGAAATTAAAACTGGTTGGGTTGGGATTTAAATGATGCATTGCAACAAATTGTTTAAGATCAGCCTTAAACATAAAGTTTTCTGGATCTTCAAAATCAACTTCTTGGATAGAAAGTTGGTTAGAAACTACCGCATAACTATCATCTGGAATCCGTTGTGCAACCCACTGGTGTCCACCTGCAGTCTCCATATACCAAACTTCATTAGCGTCGGAGAAAAGAATTCCATTAGTCTCGTTGGTACCATATTTTTCAATAATAGCGCCGAGGTATTTCACACCTTCCCGAGCAGATTTGATATAGGGCGAAGTAACTGTAACCATTGCCTCTTCACCAATTCCATTTTCAACTAAGGGATCATAACCGAGGACTCGATTATTAGTGTAGGCACTCTCGGTGGCACTCATTGCTACCCCATATTCATTGATACCATCTTCTTCAAATAAGCCGAATTCAGTGGTCCATTCCGGAGTGGCGGTATATTTTCCTCGCACTGGGGGAAGGGGCATCGTAAATTGGTTATCACTAGATTTAAATTCAGTATTAGCTGCTTCATCATGAGGATGAACGGTAAAATGCTTGGGCCAAGCTGATTTAGCATCTTCATTTCTCGCAATGATGGTTGATCCATCAGCCGTAGCTGCTTTACCAGCTAAAAAACTTGTACATGCAGAATATTTATTGTCGATAATAAGGACCTTCTTCCGTAAATTACTTAATCATAGTTTATCACACAGAAAAGTACTTTGAATTATTTCTGTTTCATGAGAATATATATATGGGTTTAAATGGATAATTTAAGGAGGAAATAAAGATGCCATTAATTCATATTGATTTAATCGAAGGTCGGAATGAAGACCAACTTCGTGGACTAGTTAAAGACGTTACCGCAGCCGTCGTTAAAAACACGGGGGCTCCAGCAGAACACGTGCATGTTGTGCTAAATGAAATGTCAAAAAATCATTATTCGGTTGCCGGAACTTTAAAGAGCGACGAAAAATAATAAAAAAACTTCAAAATCAACTGAAAGATCAGTGATTTTGAAGTTTTTTACTCGGCTAAACCGAGATATTCATTGAGATACTTTGCAACACCATCTTCGGTATTATCAAATTCAGTAATATCATTAGCAATTCCTTTAATTTGGTCCGTAGCATTTTTCATTGCCACTCCACGGCCAACATAATCTAGCATTTCAGCATCGTTATGTTCATCTCCAAAGGCAATTGTATCCCGTCGATCAATATGATAGTAATCTGCTAAGTAGGCCACCGCCTTGGCTTTCTGAATACCTTTAGAAACGATTTCCAGAACACTTTGGGGTCCGCCCCAAACGCCGACAGTAATATATTCCCCATAATAGTGTAGTAATTGATTTTTAACTTTTTGAGCACTATTAGGTTCCACTAAAATCGTAATTGAAGTTGGATTAGTTCTTAACGTTTTTTCGGTTAAAATTTGGTCATTGGAAATTTCATGAGGAAAAAATTCAAATGAAGCGGGAGCCGCATGATCCGCAAAAAATGAATCTTTACTTTCAACCGCAAGTAATTGAATACCGTAGTCATCTTTATGCTTCATCAGATCGTAGACGACCGCTTTGTTGATGGTTCTGGAATATTCACCATCCCATTTTTGGTGAGGAATATGTGTTAAAGCCCCATTAAAATTCGCCATCGGCGTTTTAAGGCTAAGTTCATCGTAAATATCGCGAGCCATGCGATAAGGTCGTCCCGTAACAATGGAAACGATGTGTCCAGCTGCCGTGGCATTTTTGATAGTTTTAATGGTTTGAGGTGAGAGTTGACTACTTGAATTTAAGGTGGTGCCATCTAAATCAAGAGTGATTAATTTTTGATGCATTTGATCGCTCCTTTTACTATTTTCTGTATTACTTATAAGTTAACATGGTTAAATTTAAAAAACTAGAGTACTTTAGGAAGTTAAATGAATTGTTAAGGTGGCTCAACCCGTTTTTTTTCTGTATAATTAAGTCCAGTTTTATGGCGAATGAATAAAGAATAGAAGGAATATTTAAAAATGCAACTACCAGTTGATTTTAAGAAAAAATATGAAAAATTACTTGGGGATCAAGCCGAAGCTTTTTTAGCGAGCTTCGATAATCCTGTTCAAAAGGGATTTCGGATTAATCCGCTTAAATATCACGGACATCTTCATGAACATGCAATGCAACAATCTGTGGGTTATTCAGCTTGGGGCTATTTTGGTAAAGTACGTGGGAAAACCATCGATCATCAAAGTGGACTGGTTTACAGCCAGGAACCAAGTGCCATGCTGGTCGGTGAATTTGCCCATCCTAAACCAGGTCAAAAAGTGTTAGATTTGTGCGCCGCACCAGGTGGAAAGACTACTTATTTAGCTAGTTTCATGGATCAACAAGGGTTATTAGTTTCTAATGAAATCAATCGAGGCCGAGCTAAAATCTTGGCTGAGAACGTTGAACGCTTTGGTATTCAGAATGCGGTGATTTTAAATGAGTCACCTGATCGAATGGAAGATCGTTTTGCCAATTATTTCGATGTGATTGTGGTGGATGCGCCTTGTTCTGGGGAAGGAATGTTTAGAAAAGATCCTGCAGCCATGGAATATTGGAATAAAGATTACCCATCTGAGTGCGCTAATCGCCAAAGAGAAATTTTAAAGAGCGCGATGAAGATGTTGGCCCCTAAGGGAACTTTAGTTTATTCGACGTGTACCTTTGCTCCTGAAGAAGATGAACAAATTATCGCTTGGTTATTAGATAACTACGAAAATCTAGCATTGGTGGATGTCCCTAAACAAGATGACATGGATGCAGGGCGTCCGGAGTGGGCCGACGGCAATCCAGAACTAACCAAGGCGGTACGTTTATTCCCTCATCATTTTCAGGGTGAAGGACATTTTATGGCAAAACTGGTCAATCACGGGATGGAGACGCCCACTGAAAAGCCCCGAGCTAAGAAGAAAAAGAAACAATCAAGTAATTCAAAGTCCCTAAACAAGACCCAGGTGAAATTGTGGGAGACTTTTGCTAAAGCGTTTTTGAAAGATTCGAATTATTTCGATTTAGCTCATTTAATGGTTCAAAAAGATCGCTTATATTATCAAAGTGAGCGTTTAGATTTAGAAGGATTAAGGTATATCAAGCCTGGATTAGAGCTGGGAGAATTTAAGAAAAATCGTTTTGAACCCAGCCAGAGCCTTTTAATGGCCCTCCCCGTTGATGAATTCCAACAAGTTGTTAAAATTACAGCTGAGGAGTGGCGTCAATATGTGCATGGCGACGTTCTGTCGACAACTACTGCTGGTAAAGGTTGGGTAGCCGTAGCTGTAGATGACACAGTGGTTGGACCTGGTAAGTTAGTACAAGGTACGGTTAAAAACTTCTATCCCAAAGGGTTACGGATGAACTTTTGATTTACTAAAGTGAATAAAAATTAATTTAAAAAATGATCTCTAGAATTAGGACTGGTTAAGCTAATTTTAGGGCTCTTTTTTATTTTTAGCTTTTTAAGATAATACTTTGAAAAACAAATCTCACAATAAAAACGGGGATGAATCGTAATTTAATGCTAGGATGGTTAAGTAAACGGTATAGTTAGGTGCTGAATGAGTAGTTGATTATTTTTTTTATTAAAAAGGGGATATATTACAAAAATGTTTAATTGGTTCAAACTAAATGGTTACAGCATTAGTGTTGCTCTTTTAGTTAGTTTTATTTTAATAATAAAAGTTTATTTAGACTGGGGAATCTTAATTATTACTGGATCAATTTTCATTATCGTAGGTCTTCAAAGGTTTAGATAAGTGCTAAAAAATTATTTACACTAATCGGGTATATAGTTATAATGTACTGATGTTATATCCGATAAAGTGAGAAGAGTAAATTTAAAGTAGCGAGGCTATACGATACCTATGGTTGAGGAATTGAAAAAGCTATTTAATAATCGAGGGTTGGTTCTATTTTTATTAGAAGCACTCTTGGTACTGATTGTGATAGTATCGATAATACTAGAAGCAGTAAAAATCAATGACATTCATACTGTTAATGCAATGCGCAGTGACTTTATCGCAAAGCAAAAAAAGGAAGAACGTGCATTTAGTCGTGCCGAAAGAAATCTTATTAAAAAAACTAAAGAAACTACGCCTAAGGTCAATGATGAGAAAGTTTTAAACGGACGGTTAAGTCCTTATCTTGAAAATACTGATGCAGAAGTATCCGTCGCGGTCTATTCAAAAAAGAATAACCGTATTTATCAAACAACTAATAGTAAAAGAACCACTTATCCTTCTGCTAGTATTATTAAAGCCGATTTTTTAGTAGAACTTTTGCATCAGAAACATAAAGCTGGTCAGAGTCTAGATGTTAACGAACAAGCTGTGATCCAAAAGATGATGGAGTATAGTGACAACGATGCGGCTACTAATGTTTATAATCAAATTGGTGGGTATAGTGGCTTAGCTAGGTACTTTAGTAATGTTGGAATGGATGGATCGGTAGCTTTGACCACTGGATGGGCGTTGACGGCTACGACACCGCTTGATCAAATTAAAACACTTAATATAATTTTTTATCAAAGCAATTATATTAGTGATACTTCAAGAAGTTATATTGAATATTTGATGGGTCATGTAGCTGAAGACCAAAACTGGGGGATATCAGTCGGTTCTAAGCATTTTTGTTTGAAAAATGGTTGGAAGCAAATGCCAAATGGTAAATGGATTATTAATAGTATGGGACAGATTGGAACTGGTCAGAATAGCTGTACGATTGCGATAATGTCTACTGGAAATAAAACCGAACAAAGTGGAGAAAAATTAGTGGAAGATCTCACTAAGGCGGTTAGTAGCGAACTAAAAATTAAATAAAAAATAAAAGAAGGACGTCCTTTAGGGATGTCCTTCTTTTATTTTTTATATGTTTAATTGGAGATAGATTCCAAACGGATTAACCTTGTCCATAGATAATTACTGGTTCATCTACGGTTGTTTTTTGATATAGTTTCACCATATCCTTAGGTGGAACGTTGATACAACCGTTAGAGCCATGATTGTAACGCTGACTAGGATTACCAAATACAGAGGCTTGTACCCATGGAGCGGAATGAATAAATATCCCGTCATCGGTTAAATTGTCTGCTTGTGGCACGTAAGATTTATAAGGTTCTCCATTTTTTTCATAACCTCGCATAGTTATAGGCGCAATTTTGAATTTAATGAAATAAGCGCCTGTTGGGGTAGCAATATTAATTTTGGGAGATCCAGTGTTAATCCGAATTTTTTGCGCCACTGTTTGATTTTGTACTAAATATAGTCGTTCATGCGTTAAATCTATTTCGATATGATCGGAATTAGCTATTTTTTTATGCCAATTTTTTTGATTTAGCGTTTGATTAGCCTGATTGAAGTTTTTAGCTGAAACATTATTTTTTCCTGCCAGTAAACTTTGGATAAGATGTTGTGCTTCACTATCCGTATTTAAACTCCAACCTAGAGTGCCCTCAGCGTTACTAAAAGATACCTGTTTGCCTTGGACTGTTGTAAAGGTTAAATTTTGTGCTCCAGAAAGCGTGTATTTATGGTTAAAACGCTTAATGAATTTATAGGCGGGCTTTAAGTCGATTGATGGACCATCTTTACTAATCGTTCCATTTTCTATTAAATCACTTACTTGACCAGTAATTTGGTGTCCTTTAGCTCGAAACGTAAACTGCTTTTTTAATAGTAATCTGATTTTTTTAGCCGTGGTTTTTCCACTCCATGTTTCAGAAAGTAATGGGGCAGTGATTTCAACGTGTTTATTAGGTGTATTTAAAAGTTTATCACTAACTTTTTCCACGGTCTGATTTACCGATATCTGATTACCAGAGTGAGCGGACAATAAAGAAACTTTTCCATCTTGGATCATTACTTTTCCATTTTGTGGCATGGTCCGTGAAGCATTAATTGCTTCTAAATGTTTTTGTAAAGACGGTTGATCTGTTTTTATAGCAGAAAGCAGGGCGCTTTTTTTATATAAAGTTAAAGCTTTAAATTGTTTGGTACTATGGTTAATCGACCACCATAGTCGATTCCTTTGTTCAGTTAGTCGATACTTCAATTGCGTTTCATAATCGGTAACTGGAATGTTATTAAACTTTTTACTAGCTAACACCTTCTTGTTTTGGGGATCGTTAATAGTATAACTTGGCGTCACCCGTTGGTTCTCAATTTTTTTAACTGCCTCTTGATAATTGAGGTGGCTAATATTGATATTATCAATCGTGGTATTTGTCCAAAAATGTGTCGATTGATAATAGAGTTGTTGAATTATTAGAATACCTAATATTAAGCAAGCTATTCCTAGTCTCCATGCTAGTTTACGTTTCTTATTAATTTGCATTTTATTGGCTTCTTTCTATTTCACTTTTATTTCATAAATATTACATCAATGTTACATTTTTGTGAAGCAGTTATTACGAAATCCTTGATAAATTTTTAAAATTAATTAATACGTAAATGCTTTAGAAGGACATAAAACTATTATTTAAATGCAAAAATTAAAATAACGTTTATTAAATATTTACAAGTACTATGGCAATATGACTTAAGTTTATCAGCATTAAATGTTGCTTTTTTGCGACAAATGTATTAATCTAACTTTATTAACTTACAAAAAGTAAGTAAATGGAGGGATTAATCATGGTAAACGTAGATAAATTAGAATTTGGAATTGAAACTTTTGGTGATATTGTTGCCAATGAAGATGGTAGTTTAAAATCAGCCGCTGAATCGATTCGACAAATTGTTCACGAAGGCGAAATTGCTGATAAGTATGGAATCGATGTGATTGGAGTCGGTGAACATCATCGCCCTGATTACAGTGTGTCTAGTCCTGAAACTGTCTTGGCTGCAATCGCATCCGTAACTCAAAAGATCAAACTAGCTACAGCCGTAACAGTCTTAAGTTCGGATGATCCTGTTCGAGTTTATGAACGTTTTGCCACACTGGATGGCTTATCTAATGGACGAGCACAAGTGATGCTTGGTCGGGGTTCCTTTACCGAATCATTTCCTTTATTTGGATATGATTTAACTGATTATGATGATTTGTTCAATGAAAAACTAGAACTATTTGATAAATTACGTACAGAAAAAGCCGTAACATGGTCGGGAAAATTCCGAGCAGCTTTAAAGGAGCAGGAAGTTTATCCTAAGACAGAGAGGGGTAAGCTGGAAACTTATATTGGAATTGGTGGCTCTCCTGAATCGATTATTCGTGCCGCTCGGTTTGGTTATAAAGTTATAATTGCCATTATCGGCGGCCAAGCTGATCGATTCAAACCGTATATTGATTTGTATCACAAAGCTAACCAAAAATTTGGGACTCCAGATCTACCAATTGCGGTTCACTCTCATGGATTTGTTGCAGATGACAATCATGAAGCCGTTGAAGTAGCTTTTAAAAATATTAAAGCGAATTTTGATCGAATCGGACTTACCCGTGGTTGGGCTCCTATGAGTCGTGAACAATTTGATAGTGAAACTAAAGTTGGTTCATTTTATGTGGGTGATCCTGAAACGGTTGCGCAACGAATTGCTCGGACCATAGATTTACTTAATTTAGGTCGCTTTGACTTAGTGTATGGTGCTGGTAATCAGACCGCTGCACAACGTGAGCGTATGATTGAACTATATGCCACAAAAGTCATCCCTAGAGTTAAAGAGATTTTAAAAAGCAAAGGGGGCGCAGAATAATGACCATTAAACGAGTCGGAATTTTAGGTGCCGGTAAAGTGGGGATTGTTTTAGCTGGGTTAGCCTTAAAGGCCGGCTATGAAGTACGAATTTCAGGGTCAGGTTCAGTTGATAAAATTGATTTAACAATTAGTACTCTGGTTCCAGGCGCCATTGCTTCTGAAAATGCCGAAGTGGTCGCTAATAGTGACATTATCATTTTAGCAATTCCACTAAGCCGTTATAAAAATATCGATCCTACGTTACTTAAAGGTAAATTAGTGATTGATGCGATGAACTACTGGTGGGAAACGGATGGCATTCGCGAGGAGGTCCTAGATCCAACCTTAACTTCTAGTGAGCAAGTTCAAAACTACTTTAAGGACAGTACTATTGTCAAAACGTTTAATCATATGGGATACCACAATCTTCAAGAAGAGGCTTTACCAAAAGGTGACCCTAAACGCAAGGCTTTGTTCGTTACGGGTGATAATCATGCAGCTGTTGATGAAGTAACAAAATTTGTTGATTCAATGGGATTTGACCAAGTGGTTCATTATAAGCTCACTGATGGAATTATGACTGAACCTGGTAGTCCACTGTTTGGGGCTAGTCTAAAATATCAAGAATTAAAACAAATTATTGATAATTTTGACCATACTGACTTTGGACGTAAAATTAGTAGTACTTTGAATTGAAAAAACTACCTTGAATAAATTTCAAGGTAGTTTTTTATATATCTTCCTGATAAGTCTGTTAAAGTAATAATTATTTTTAATCGAGAGCTAGATATATTGATTGAGGAAATTTAAAACAGTAGGATATACGATTTCTAGATATCCTTTTGCATGCTGAGTACCAGGTAACATCCATTCCACGTAGGGAACGTTTTTACTAGTTAAAATTTTTGCCATTTCTAAAACACCACTTGTTGGCACAAATTCATTTAATGAGTTTGCTAAAAACATCGGTCCGGGTTGACTGTTGACATGTTTGTAGGGGGTTGCTAGTGAATATTGATCTGAGTTTCCGTTAAAATAATTAGTAACAAACCATTTATAAAAAGCGTCGTTTTGACCAGTCTGGTTTATTTCAGAACTTTTGGAATTTGTAAAATCTTGTTTATGATCAGGTTGAGCAATTACGGCAGTATGCTCATTTAACCAATCATCAATATCAAGAATCCCAGACAAAGAAACAATCGGGAGTCCATATTTAATTCCCATTTCGACAGCCATGTTTCCACCAGCAGATGAACCAACTACGGCAATTCGATCACTATCAAACAATTTTGAAGAAGTTTTAATCCAGTGATATAAAGTATCCATATCGTCTAAAGGTGCTGGATAATAAGCGTCTGGAGTTAATCGATAGTTAGGAACAATAACGGAAAATCCGTCCTTTACCAAAGCTTCCGCTAAATCTTGATCTTTAGCTTTGTCACCTCTAAACCAGCCTCCGCCATGGATATCAATAATCAAGCCCTTAGAAGCATTATCAGGTTGGTATAAGTCAGCTTTTAAAGCGTGAATTTCATCGTAAATTAAATCATTCTTAATTTTCATTACGTTCCTTCTCTCTAGTTATTTGAAAGATTTGGTTATCACTCTAAAACTAGTCTAATTTAGTTGTCAAAACGGGTGTTAGTTTAATAATCAATTCATCTCGACGTCAGTTTATTACAACTAATGAGCTTTTTCAAAGATTAATACTTGCATTTAATTAACGATTAACTTACAATAAGTAAGTGAAATAGCAAGTAGAAATCTGTTACTATTCTGTTCTTTGCTATCAGTAAATTTTAGAATAGTTAATCTTAAAATTAGTAGTGATTTGGATGGGGGCATATATTATGACAATGATTAATGGTTATGAACAAAGTGATCGTGAAGAAAAAATTGACATTTTAAATTTGGAGTCTTTGGAAGAAAGAGCCGAAAAGATTATTCCAACTGGTGGGTTTGGATATATCTCTGGTGGTTCTGAAGATGAATGGACTCTCCGACAAAATCGAACTGCATTCCAGCATCGACAAATCGCGCCCAAAGCTTTGAGTGGAATTGAAAAACCAGAACTAAATACAGAAATCTTTGGAATTCCATTGAATACTCCAGTGATGATGGCGCCAGCTGCAGCTCAAGGCTTAGCACATTCACAAGGTGAAAAAGATACAGCTAGAGGTCTTGCCGCAGTAGGAGGCTTAATGGCACAAAGCACATATTCATCAGTTTCTATTGCTGATACGGCAGCTGCTGGTGAAGGTGCTCCTCAATTTTTCCAGCTTTACATGAGTAAGGACTGGAATTTTAATGAGAGCTTGCTAGATGAGGCTAAAAAAGCTCATGTTAAAGCAATTATTTTGACCGTAGATGCCACTGTTGATGGTTATCGAGAAGCTGATATTAAAAATAAGTTTGCATTTCCACTTCCAATGGCTAACTTAACTAAGTTTTCCGAGGGTGATGGTCAAGGAAAAGGAATTGAAGAAATCTACGCTTCTGCAGCTCAAAATATAAGACCGGAAGATGTTAGAAGAATTGCTGATTACACACAATTACCCGTAATTGTTAAAGGAATTCAAACTCCTGAGGATGCTATTCGAGCAATTGATGCTGGGGCAGCCGGCATTTATGTATCAAACCATGGAGGTCGTCAGCTAAACGGGGGACCTGGATCTTTTGATGTTTTGGAAGATATCGCTACCTCCGTTAATAAGCAGGTGCCAATTATCTTTGATAGTGGTGTACGTCGTGGTTCAGATGTATTTAAAGCTTTGGCTAGTGGCGCAGACATCGTGGCTTTGGGTCGTCCAGTAATTTATGGATTAGCTTTAGGTGGTGCCAAAGGGGTTCAATCTGTATTTGAACATATAGGCCATGAACTTGAAATTGTGATGCAACTAGCAGGTACTAAAACCATTGATGATATTAAAAATAACCCACTACTAAACATCAAATATTAATTGATAAAATCCTCCAATTCTGGGGGATTTTTTAGATATCGAGGAACTTTTTTGATATGTCGGCTACTAGATACTGATGGGTATTTATTGACTTAATAGACAAATGTTATAATTGTGGTATAAAAAATTGATTAAAAAGGATGCAATTTATTATGAATAAAGAACGCTTTGAGGCTTTTACGGACGCCGTAATTGCCATTATAATGACTATTTTAGTATTAGATATACATCTACCTACAGATGATCATTCGATGCGAGCGATTATTGCCATTGCTCCTTCATTTCTTGCATATATCGTTAGTTTTACAATACTAGCAGTCATGTGGGTTAACCATCATAATTTATTTCTTCATGTGAAAACGGTAAATCATAAAATTCTATATACCAATATATTTCTATTGTTTTGGGCAACTTTATTACCAGCTACCACAGCTTGGTTCGGTTCAGACATCTACTCATCAACGGCAGCTTGGCTGTACGCTGTCAACGTCATTGTTTACAACATTTCTTTCTCAATGGTGAGAAATGAAGTTTTAAAAATCAATGATAGGTTGAAGCATTTATACATTACAGAGATAGCATCGCTGATTTTAAATATTATTGCATTGTTTATTGTATTCTTCTGGCCTCCCTTTATTATGATAAGTTTGTTAATGGACATTCTACTGTGGTCGATTCAACCGGTGGTTCGTCATAAAGGATAAGGTGAGCTATTGATTAATGCTTAAATTAGTTGTGTTCTAATAAAATTGTTAAGATAAAAAAACTCCGCGCTGTTATTAGTGAGAATAATAACAGTACGGAGTTTTTTGTAATTAAATCATATTTGATGCTCATAAAAATATGCCCCGACAAAATCGAAAACATATTTAACGACACTTTTAAAATAAATTTTTCTCAGAAAGTTCGTTGATAGATTTAACGCCCAACAGTACCAAGAGGCTCTTTAGTTGGTACTTCATCTGCTCAATCATTTCAACCATAAATGCATCGTCATGGTGGAGTAGCTGATGGAGGAAGTAGCCCGCAATTCCCACGTTATCAGCCCCTAAAGCCAGACTTTTAATAATATCACTTGAATTACGAATACCGCCAGTAGCGGTAATTGACAAGCCATCAACCGTAATTGATTTAAGTGACTCTACCGTTGTTAAACCAAACGATGTCATAAAATCAAAATCTTTAGTGTGACGACGAGCATTTTCGATTTGAATAAAGTTAGTACCGCCTCGACCACCAACATCAATAAACTTTACGCCAACTTTTTTTAGGGCGAGGGCATCTTGATGAGTCATTCCCGCACCGACCGCTTTAACAATCACGGGTACTTTCAGGTTAGAAACGATTTCAGCAATATGATCTAGGTAATCAAAGGTACGGTCACCCTCAGGCATAACTAGCTCCTGAGCAACATTGATATGTAACTGTAGGGCGTTCGCTTGAAGCATGTCTACAGCTGCCTGCGCTTTAGCAACACTAGCATCCGCCCCAACATTCGCCATAATCAATCCTTGGGGATTAGTTTCTCGCACAATTTTAAATGTGTCTGCTAGTTCAGGATATTTTAAAGCGACTGATTGAGAGCCAACGGCCATCGCTAAATCAGTTTCTTGCGCAATTTTAGCAAGCCGTGCATTTAATTTGGCGGTGTAGGCACTTCCACCCGTCATAGCCTGAATGAAGAAGGGGAGGGGCATTTTTAGCCCTGCCAGGGTAGTTTCTAAACTAACCTCTGAAATTCCTGTTTCAGGTAATGCATTTGGTAATAAGCGAATTGTATCAAACCCAGCACTGGCAGTCGGGCTGTAAAATTTTTCAGCCAATGAAATGTGTTCATCTTTACGATGAGAATGAATATTTTTCATGACAACTCCTAATTAATTTCTGTGACATGGTGAACATCTAAATCAAGGGGTTTGATATCATGTTTCTCCCATTCAGCAAACATTTTTGCTGTCTTCGTGGAATTGGGCATAATGACAATGCCACAATCACCACCACCGGCACCAGAAGACTTAGCAGCTCCATCAAATTTTTCAGCAATATCGCAAAAGTTGGTAAGCGTCGTGGTCTCAATCGAAACGCCACTAAATAAGCTTAACTCTTGTAATAGGTGCCGATTGTTAGTGATCTCACGTTGAATAACTGTAATATCAGCATCACGAAAACCATCAATCATCTTATTGATACAAGATGCGCTTTTGGTCAAAAACTCATGATAGCTATCCGTTTCTTGATAACTGGTTGTAGCAACTTGATCAACTAAATCAGAAGTGGAGGCTGGGGAGCCTGTCCAGCCAATGTAAAGGCGTAAATCTGATGGAGGAGTGAGTAATTCAATTTTTAATTGAGGCCAAGGCGTTCTTAAAATTGTTTCTAAATCTTTAGTACGACGCATACTGTTTAACCAGTCTCGATTGAAAGATTGGTAAGCAATCCAACCGCCATAAACGCTAGCTGCAATATCTCCCAAAGAACCGTTTCCTTGCACATCTAAATGTGCAATTGATGCAAGTTTGAAGAGTAGTTCTTTAGTTAACGGAATATTATAAAATTTGGCCACAACTTTAATGGTGGCGACGGTTACGGCCGCAGAACTTCCTAGACCATATTTTTTACCATCACTGCTATCTAAATCACTATTGATGTATAAATTATAAGTTTTTAATTTACGATTAAGCAAAACAGCTAGTTCTTCAATAATCGAAATAGCTGAAAGGATATAGTGATAAGGGTTGTCCCGGTTATCAACCACTAATTCACTACCACGACGTCGCCAGGAAAGAACATTATTTTGATATTGTTTAGAAATAATATTTCCGACGGTTAATTTACTAGGTTCAAGGCTGGCAGTGACGAATTGATTAATTGCCACTAGCACGGCATTATTGCCAGGTTCGACAATGGCATATTCACCAGCAATATATAATTTTCCGGGAGCTTTTTCTGTTATCAATTTAAAATTCCTCTTAGTTTTTAGTAAATTTAATTCCACTACCAGGCTTAGCCACGACTAATTGATCTTGATCAAAGTAGCTGGCAAAGAACCGCTTAACCCGCGTAATGTTTTTAGATTGGCACAGAACTTTAACGTTGGGTCCGGCATCAATGGTGTAGTAACACTCAATTCCACTTTCACGCAGTTGTTCAACCAACTTAATCGCTTGAATGGTTTCAGGTGCAAAATAGGTAAAAGCAGGCTTAGAAGATAAAGTCGTTGCATGCATCATGGCTGCACTGTGTTCTGCCAATTCACCAATTTTAGTAAAATCATTGTTTTGTACAGCACTAATCATTTCTGGAATTGCTTGGTTAGTAGCTTCCACCCACGCAGGATAGAAAGGCGAAGTACTAGCGGTATGTTGCATTCCTAGCGTACTTTTAACTTTCTTTTGGCGTCGATCAATGACGATAGTAACCATATTTAAATCAATTTGGTCTTCAGATACAATTTGTTCGGCAAAGGAACTTTGATGATCATATCCGCGATGCCAATGCACAATCCCGCCGAAAACTGAGCGCGAAGCTGAACCGGAGCCTAAACGTGCTAGTCGTGAGAGATTAGTTAAATCAGTATGTGAACCTAAAGCACTCACTGCGGCCCCGGCTAGAGCAGCCATGCCTGAAGCTGAGGAGGCTAAGCCAGCGGCAGTAGGAACGTGATTTTCAGATTCAATTTTAGCAAAACCTTGATAACCAAATTCACTTTTAACCGCTTCTAGGACGCGATTAATACGTTGCATCTTTTTAACATCGATTAATTGATGATTTAGATAAAAAAGATTACTAGTGTATTCATCCGAAAAGGTTACCTCAGTATCGGTATAAAATTTGTCGAGGGTCAAAGAAATGCTGTCATTAGCGGGTAGAATTAAATCCGAGTTAATTTTACCCCAATATTTAAGTAATGCAATGTTAGTATGGGCTCTTGCAAAACCATGTTTTTCATTCATACGTATCGAAACCTACTTTTAAAGTTTTTCAATCCAAGTGGCCGTGGCTCCGCCAGCAGTAAGTTGCTGACTAATTTTTTCAGCAGCTGGAAGGTTAGGAGCAAGTGAAATCACACATCCTCCTAAACCACCGCCAGTTAATTTACTGCCAAGCGCACCTGAATCATTAGCAATTTTAATTAATTTTTCAACAGCAGGGTGACTGACTCCCAATTGACGTAAGTTAGTATGTGCTTCAGTTAAAATTTTCCCTAACGTACTTACATCATTTTGACGGAGGACAGTCGCAGTCTGACTAGTCAATTCTCCCAATTTTTCGATTAAAAGTCTACTGTCAGAGTCAAATCGAAGCTTATTTTTAACGATTTCGACTGCTTCACTCGTTTTACCCTTAATTCCCGAATCACTAATTATGAGGTAAGCGTCGACGTTGATTGGTAATGGCTTAATGGTACCATCTTTTTTAAACCAGATTGGATTATTAGCACTTGCAGTAGCAGAATCTAGCCCGCTAGGCTTTCCGTGAATAATCTTTTCTGAAATATCGACAGTTTTTAGAAGGGTCGTTCGCGTTAAGGGATGTTCAAAATACGCGTATAGGGCCCGTACTAGAGCAACTGCTGTCGATGCTGAAGAGCCCATTCCGCGTTCGGCTGGAACATCACTATCAATGGTAATTAATAAATTAGTATTGGGGCGATTAAGCTCGTTTAAAGTTTGTTTAATTAGATTTTTAATACCAAGTAGATTACTATGGATATCCTTTAGAGACCCATTAAAATAGCGACTTTTGATTTGAATGTCGCCATTAGTTGGTTGGATTTTAACCGTAGTTTTAACATTACGGATTGGTAATGCAATTGCAGGCTGTCCATAGACGACGCTATGTTCGCCAATTAAAATTATTTTTGAATTACTACTCTTTATAATTTCTTCCACGACGATACTCCTTTTTGGTCCAAATTAAATGATACCTTAAATAAAACAATTGTTCTATGTAGAGAAGGTAAACATTTGGTAAAATTAATAGGTAGATAACAAAGTGGAGATGTGAAATGAATAAAACAAAGTATGCCGTCGTTGATTTAGAAATGACAGGTAGTGATTTCGATGGTGACAATCGAATCATCCAAATCGGATGCGCTTTTGTTGAAAATGGAAAAATTGTGGATACCTTTCAAAGTAAGGTTAATCCGCAAAGACCGATTCCAGCGGGAATTACTAAACTGACAGGAATCACCGATGAGCAGGTGCAAAATGCCCCTAAATTTAATGATATTGTAGATGAAGTATATCGAAAATTAGTCGATACTGTTTTTGTAGCTCATAATGTAGAATTCGATTTTCCCTTCTTGAAGCAAGAATTGGTTCGTAGTGGATATCCGGAACTTAACATTCCAGCTGTCGATACGGTTTCCCTCAGTCAAATTGTCTTTTCATTTACCAAGGGTTACCGATTACGTGATTTAACTAGCTATTTAAAAATTGAACATGATGATCCACATTCTGCTGATAGTGACGCCATTGCTACAGCTAATTTGTTAATTGCGATCAAAAAAAATCTCCAACAACTTCCCATTGTAACGTTAGAACGTTTAGTGGAGTTAGGAAAAGACTTACCACGCCAAACGCTATCGATTTTAAAGGACGCTCTACATGAGAACAAACAAAATCCGCAAAAAATTGATGTTGATTTAATGGTGGTCGATGGCGTTGCTTTAAAAAAGCCGATTGCTTTACAAACTGAACACCAAGCAGACGAGAAATTGGTTTATCCTCGGGGAAAACGAGAAAAGGAACAGTTATACAATGGAACCTTAAGCTGGCGTAAATTACAGGGTTCAATTATGAATTTCACCCATCAACAGTTTTCAGTTACGGAAGGCTTCAAAAAGCATGTGGTTATTGAAGCTCCTACCGGATCTGGGAAAACCTTGGGTTATTTATTCCCATTGAGTTATATTGCACGTGAACAACAGCGTAAAGTAGTTGTTAGTGTACCTACAACCATTTTACAAAACCAAGTTCTAGCAGTAGGACGTCAGCAGTTGAATGCTATTTTAGAAACGCCGATGCAGTTTGCAATTCTGAAAGGGAGTAGTAATTATCTTAATTTAGAAGCCTTCATGAAAAGTATTACCCATCAAACGTTAAGCAAAGATTCTCGCTTGGTGGCCATGAAGATTCTGGTATGGCTTACTAAGACGGATACTGGTGATTTTGATGAAATTAACCACCATATTAACTTTTCTAACTTCGTCGATGGCATAAGACATCATGGAAAAACCGTGCTTAACCCGAAATCTAAGTTCTTTGAGTATGACTTTTACCGTAGAGCGATGAAGAAGTTGAAGTATGCAGACTTTATTATTACCAATCATCGTTATTTAGCATTACACGCCGATGAAATTGGAGAATCTGATCAACAACCATTACTAGTGATTGACGAAGCCCAGCATTTTCCAACGATTGTTTCCAATATGAATCAAAAATTTCTAGACTTAAACGAGTTGATGATGGAAACCCATCGGTTAGTTAGTCGTTTAGTAATGAACCATAAGCGCAATTTAATTCAAGCGACTAAACATCAACCCTTAGCTGGATTTCATATTCGGCGCTTTGTTAACAGTCTCGAGCATATTAATACTCAAATTACGGAGATTCAACAAAAGCTATTTGATAAATTTGTGGCTCCTCGTAAGAAAAATTTATATGAAAATCAACCAGCCGAGATTGTCATTAAAAATAATGTTATTAACCAAATGGCTAAGCACGAATTTCATCAAGTGGTTCAGGAATTGGCCAATACATTTATTGAGTTTGATGCGTTAGATCGCTTTTTTAAAGACCAAGAACTTACTCCGGAAATTAGGGATGATTGGGCTCAAATCAAAGCTTTTCAAAGTAATTTAACGAAATTCTACGATGCTATTCGAGAAATTACCGATCATCTCAATCAAAATATTTACTGGATCACGCTAGGTCCAAATCATGATCCGGGAAGTATTCGGATTGGTAAAGAAATTTTAGATACGGGAGAATTCTACCGGCAAAAAATCGAACCATTTTATCATAAGGTTCTTTTAATTGGTGGAACGCTATTCTTTGAACATAAGCGTAGTTACTTCTTAGACCAATTTGGCTTGCATAAACCCGAGACATCGATACGGACTTTCAGACGCGGCGTGGACTTCGAAAACCAGTTAGATTTTGAAGTACTACAAAGCGACTTTACGATTGATTATGAAAGCAACCAGGATCAATATGCTGACTTTTTGGCAGAGGCAATTGAAGCGTTGACGAGGGATGTTAATCGTCAAACGCTAGTTCTCTTTAATTCTTTAGAAACCTTGCGAAATGTTTATAATAGGCTACATGATTCTGATTTAAACGAAAGTCGCAGGATTATCGCGCAAGGTATCCATGGTTCTAAAGCAAAAATCATTCGAGAGTTTAACGATGAAGAAAATGCTATTTTGTTTGGAGCAGCCTCTTTTTGGGAGGGAGTCGATTTTCCAGGAGATCGTTTGGAATATTTAATTGTGACTCGCTTGCCATTCCGTTCACCGGAAGACCGGATGGTTCAATTTGCACGTAAGAATAAGCGCTCCTCCTTTATGAGTTTTGTCTTACCAGATGCCTTGTTAACTTTCAAACAAGGGATCGGGAGGTTGATTCGTAATAGTGATGATACAGGGGTAGCAGTAATGTTAGATAACCGTATTATTAATAAAGATTATGGTAAATTGTTTATTAAACAGCTGCCAAGTGGCGTAAATGCCAATTTAGGTAATATTAATGAAGTCAAAGAAAGAGTGAATAATTTCTTTAATAATCAAGAATAGCTTTCTTTGAAGCTGACTTTTGATATATAATCATTTTGTTAGTGTTAGACGAGGGGTATTATGGCAGAAAAAAATAATAAGCATCCATTTTGGTTAATCGCCTTTATTGTCATTGCAACGGTTGTGGGCTCAATATTTATTATCGTGCAAGAAATTAATCGACCAGAGCGCTATGACAGTAAGGTAGCAACCGAAATTGCAAAGAAAAATACCGATTTAAAGAAAGTCGATCGAGTAACTCGATTTGTATATAATCAGGTTGAATATACGGTCTCTGGAACCAAGGCTAATGGAAATAGTATTTTCGTTGTGCTTACGGATAACGGCAAAAAGGCTACAGTATATGACCAAACGGCAGGTGTAAGTGAACAAAAAGCCATCGCTAGTGTTCAAAGTAATCCTAATCTGAAGAAAATTACTTCTAGTCGATTTGGAATTATTAAAAACAAACCAGTCTGGATGGTTTCTTATATCAACCAAAAAGATAGATTAGTTACTAAAACGATTAACTTTAAAACGGGTGAAGAACTCAAAACCATTACAACATACTAATAGGAGGAACAAATGCAAGATTTACTTCTTAGTTTTTTAGAGGACGGGAGTATCAGCATTGCTAACTTTTTATTAGATAACTATGCAAAACTCGGCATGACAAATGACGAGTTTTTGCTTTATCTACAGATTAAAAAGGAGCAATCACGGGGAAATTCGTTTCCTCAGATGGATAAACTTGCTGATAGCCTCGGAATGACTAGTCAAAACCTCTTTTCGACCATCCAAGCATTACAAGACAAAAAGATTCTAGAAATTAAACAGCGAAAAGACGACCAAGGGCGGTTAACCGATTTTTATGATTTTAGCCTGCTTTATCAAAAAATGATTGCGTTATTTGATAATAAAGTAGAAGAAACTGAAAAGGTGGCAACCGCTAAGCAGGAAAATAATATCTATGATCAAATTCAGATTGAGTTTGGTCGACCTTTATCGCCAATTGAAATTGAAACCATTTCGCAATGGATTGATACCGACCATTTTTCTTATGATTTAATACGTTTAGCTCTTAAGGAAGCTGTATTAAATCAAGCATATAATTTAAAATATATGGATCGAATTTTGTTAAATTGGCAACAACGTCACTTAACCACTCCAGCTCAGGTTGAAAATAGTTTGAACTCTCGAACTACTAGTCAGGATACGAGTTCATCGAATAAAGATAATCAAAAGAAGCATATCCAAATTCCACTGGTTAAATTAACTAAAGACAACTAAAAAAGATCATCTCATTGATTGAGATGATCTTTTTTAGTTATTCAGAATCACTAGCAGAGCTAGTAGAAGTTGTTGAAGCAGAAGTGGTAGTAGAAGTGCTATCACTTGTCGTATCATTACTGCTTACGTCAGAGCTATAGGATGGTGTGCTGGAGCTATCTTCAGAAGAAGTATCGTTGCTGCTACTATCATCGTCGTCAGCATCAGAACTACTATAACGACTACTATAAGAAGAGTTTGAATGCTTGCTAGAATAACTTGACCAGCTACTGCTACTGTTGTTCTTAGAGTATTCATCACTCTTGCCAGTCTCATCATAATCTTCACCAATTTGATAATACTGGTTAGTACCTTTTTTACCAACTGTTGAAGGCATGGTCCAGTCTTCGTTGGAAGAGTATTGAGATAGGTAATAAATCATATACTTCCAATAATACTGAGCTAACTCAGTTTGTGATTGAGTTAGGTAACCAGTCGAAGTATTTGGATGATCATAACCAGTCCAAACAGCTAACGAATAATCCTTGGTATAACCAGCCATCCAAGAATCACTAGATGCTGAACTTGGAATGTCATTTGCTTCGGTAGCTTTCTTCGAATAGGCTACGGTACCAGTTTTAGAAGCCATATTCATGCCAGTAATATTAGCTGCAGTACCAGAACCTTGCGAGTCAGTTGTGACTCCTTTTAGAATCGATGTCATCAAGAAAGCTGTAGCCTTACTCATTGCACGAACACCTTTAGACTTGTAGGTATAGGTTTTACCGCTATTAGTATCAATTTTATTAATATAAGTTGGCTTGTGATAGATACCATCATTAGCAAAGGCAGCATAGGCAGCGGCTGTTTGAAGTGTAGAAATGTACAACCCAATTCCATTATTAAGGTTATAGGGTTCCTTACTTGTAATTCCTAAACCTTCAAGGAAAGTTGTTGCCTTGGAAATGCCGACATCTTGTAAGGTTCGAATCGCAGGAACGTTTCGAGATTGAATTAACGCATCTCGTACTGTCATTGTTCCCTTAAACTTATGATCAAAGTCATAAAGTTTTGTGTCTGTTCCAGGATAAGTAAATGGAGTATCTTTAACTTTTCGATACGTCGACCACTTCAGATATTCAAATGCGGGACCGTAATCCATTAGTGGTTTAGCGGTTGAACCAGAGCTACGGTCAGTTTGAACAGCTCGGTTTAAACCATAAGTAACATCACCAGTTTTACGTCCACCAATCATCGCGGCGATTTTTCCATTTTTACTATTGACTAACGTGGCACCAATTTGAAGCTCATCATCGTTAAATTGTACCGTTTGGTCATTATTTGCTAAATCGTAAAGTTTCTTTTGAGCCGCATAGTCCATGTTAGTATAAACTTTCAAACCACCCTTAGCAGTATCAAATCCTTTATCAGAAAGGTCTTGTAACACTTGTTTGATATAAGGATCAATAATCTTGTTTTTCTTAGCTGAGTTAGTTGAAGTTTCATGGGTCTCTGAAAGTCCATCAGAGATACTTTCTTTTTGCGCTTCTGTTGCTTGAGCTTGAGTAACTACTTTATTAGAAGCCATGGCTTGAAGAACCGTGTCTCGACGGGACTTAGCATACTTAGGGTTACTAATTGGATCGTAATTAGTAGGGGATTGTGGCATACCGGCTAATAAAGCCAATTGAGCTAAATCTAATTTTTCAAGCGACTTACCAAAGTAATACTTAGCCGCTGTTTGCATACCGTAAATACCATTACCCATGTAAACCTTATTAATATAGAATTCAAGAATCTGATCTTTACTATATTTCTTATCAACCTTCAAAGCTAACCAAGCTTCTTGAGCCTTAACTCTTAAAGTTCGATCTGATGCGTCCGTAGAGAATACAGATAATTTAACCAATTGCTGAGTTAAGGTACTAGCGCCTTGTAGACCTAAAGAAGATCCTGTAAGGTTAGCAACTGTTGCTCCTACAATACGAATGGGATCCACACCGTTATTCTTGTAGAAGCGACGATCTTCAATCGAAACAATCGCGTTCTTTAAAGTCTTTGGAATCTTGTCTTTTTTAACATATTCACGATTTTGTGATCCCAGACGAGTTAATACTTTACCGTCTTTATCGTAAATTACAGTGGCGTTATCACTCGATAATTTAGCTTCCGTGATTTTAGGAGCGCTTTGAGCATAGTACATAAAGAGCCCACCACCGAAAATAATCATCGCTACAAAAACTGCTACTGCTGCCAACAATAACTTCTTAATTAAGGAAGAATGTCGGTTGGGTTTAGGGTGTTTACCCATTTTCGAATGTTGCGTTCGTCGCATGGGTCGATTTTGGTACTGATTTCCGTTGTTCATAGATAATCTCCTTGCTGTTAGAAAATCGATTTTTTATAAATTCTCTATAATTTTATCAACCGCTTTTAGGTATGGAATTAAAGGATTCATTTGGTATTCCAATTGATATCCTTGTTCTTCAAATACCGAAAGGGGAATCGATTTCCGACCACCATTTTCTTTACTATCCCAAAACTGAAAAAGATCTTTCGTCTTCAGTAGAAATATCTTGTTCAATTTTACAAACTTTATAATTGTAAAGCAAATTCCACCAACTTTCTCGCAATCCTTCATATGATTAATTTGATGCTCATGGAAATTACTTAAAGGAAAGGAAGTAGAATTGGTTGTTTCCTTTGCGTCAAAATCGATATACTTACCTCGATATACTCCATTATAGTCAGTAGTGGAAGCCTTACTAAAGTAAGCCTCTTTAATCTGTGCCGCGCTGCGTTTAGGATAATCAACCTTCACAATTTGAATTGGTGTTGGTTTTTTATGAATAACAGCAACCCCGTGGCTTAGATAATAAGCGTTACTTTCATTAAGTTCTTCTTCTAAGGACATACCTCTTTTACCGTAAATAGGAGGCATGCTAACCTTGGCTTGGCTCATTTTAGGAGTGGTTGCTTTTGACCCAGTTGGATAATTAAATTTCAAAGATACGTCCTCCTGTTCATCTATTATACTATGGTATTTAGTTTGATAGATTACAAATAGTTTAAAAAGCGTATATCATATAGAAAATAAAACAAAATTTAATATTATGCTAAATTTAGGATTGAGGTGAGCGTTAATGAGTAGATTATGGGTGACAGGGTATCGTAGTTATGAATTATCAATTTTTTCAGACCAGGATCCCAAATTAAAAGTAATTCAAAATGCACTGAAACGAAAGTTAATTGAGAAAGTTGAATCTGGCACCACGTGGATAATTGCTGGGCCGCAATTAGGAACTGAACAGTGGTCGCTTGAATTAGCAAACGAACTCAAAATGGATTATCCAGAATTACAGACAGCCTTAATGTTTCCATTTAGTGATTTTGGTAAACAATGGAAAGAAGAAAAAGTCGAGAAACTAGCTTTAATCAAAGCGAAGGTAGATTTTTTTGCTAATGTTAGCGAAAATCCTTATCAAAACCCTCAACAATTAAGAAATTACCAAAACTTCATGTTAAACCATACCGATGAGGCCCTTTTGTTGTATGATGATGAACATGAAGGAAAAACTAAATTTGATTTAAATGCCATTCGAAGCTTTCAAGAACATAATTCATATAATGTAGAAACGATTGATTTTTACGATTTAGAAGAAGAATCCATGTTATATGAAGAAAAGGACGAATAATTCTTTGAATTTTTTAAAATCTTTGATACAATGATACATGGTAATTTGAACAAAAGTAATCGACGAGGTGCAACGATGGACAACATTAATTTTACTCCAAAAGATATTTTGCAAAAGGAATTCAAACCAAAGATGCGTGGATATGATCCTGCTGACGTGGATACATTCCTAGATTCAGTGATTAAAGATTACGAAAATTTCGGTAAAGAAATTGAACGTATGAAGAATGAAAATGATCGTTTAACTGACAAAGTTGACGAACTTAATAAGCAAGTTTCTGCTGGTGGAACTGTTGAAGAATCAGCACCAGTTAGTGGAGCTACAAACGTAGATGTTTTGAAACGTTTGTCAAACCTTGAACGTCGCGTGTTTGGTGCTCAACTTGAAGATACTGATAATAGTTCACATCGTATCTAATTCAATTTAATAACACTTTGTAAATCTCGGGTAATTGCGGTTAGCATCTGCTAACTGAGGAAAGTCCATGCTCGCACAAGCTGCGATGCTTGTAGTGTTCGTGCCTGGTGAAAAAATAAGCTGGGGCATTTGCTTTGCAAATGACGGCAAGTGAACAAGCTAAAGCCTTCGGTCATGCTTAAGTAGCTTTGAAAAGTGCCACAGAGACGATCTTATTAAGAAATTAATAAGTTGGAACGCGGTAAACCCCTCGAGCGGGCAACCCAAACTATGGTAGGGGAGCTTCACATCTGGAATTGAACTAAATGTGGGGGCAGACATTGTCTGGAGATAGATGATTACCCAAATTTAAATTTTCCTGAGAATTTATTTTGGACAAAACATGGCTTATAGAGATTTACAAATCAGGAAAGCTAGGGTAAAAGTTATCTTTTATCCTGGCTTTTTATTTTAACTAAAATTTATAAATAGGGAAGTAAATATGAAGAAATTCAATTTAATTGCCACAATGGCAAGTGGTTTAGAAAGTTTAACAAAAAATGAATTAAAAGATTTGGGTTATGAAGTTCAAACTGAAAATGGTCGGGTTCGTTTTGAAGGGACCTTTGAAGATATTATTAAAACTAATTTATGGTTAAGAACCGCTGACCGAATTAAAATAGTTGTTGGTGAGTTTGAAGCTAAAACGTTCGATGATTTATTCGAATCTGTAAAGGCATTGCCTTGGGACGAATTGATCCCTGTGGATGGAGCCTTTCCAGTTAGTGGCAAATCTAAAAAATCAACTCTTTTTAGTGTTCCGGATGTTCAAGCTATTACTAAAAAAGCGGTTGTTGAAAAATTACGTGAGGTTTTCCATTGGCGTAATCAATTTCCAGAAACAGGGGCTAAATATGGTCTTGAAGTAGCCATTGATAAAGACCATGTCATGATTACCCTTGATACAACGGGTGATAGCTTATTCAAGCGTGGCTACCGTTTACATAAAGGTACTGCTCCACTAAAAGAAACTATGGCAGCCGCATTGGTTTTGCTAACTAACTGGTATCCAGACAAACCACTTGTGGATCCATTTTGTGGTTCTGGTACAGTTTTAATTGAAGCAGCCATGATTGGCCAAAATATTGCGCCGGGTTTTAACCGTGATTTTGCCTGTGAAGACTGGCCCATTGTCGATCAAGAAATGGTAGAACGGGTTCGTGCTGCTGCAGATGAAAAGGCCAATTACGATGTTGAATTAGACATCACTGGTTACGATATTGATCAAAATATGATTGATATTGCAACTGAAAATGCGGAAGAAGCTGGATTATCTGGAATTATTTCCTTTAAGCAACAAGCAGTTAAGGACTTTAAAACTGATAAGAAGAATGGTGTTATGATTGGTAACCCTCCTTATGGGGAACGAATGGGGGACCAAGAGTTAGTTCGAAAGATTTATCGTCAATTAGGGACTGCAACGGGATCGCTAACTACCTGGAGTCGTTATTTTATCACGAGTGATTTAGATTTTGAAAATTACTATGGTCAAAAAGCCACTAAAAAACGTAAATTATATAATGGTGCTTTGAGAACCGATTATTTCCAATTCTGGGGTAAACGTGAAAGGTAGGTCTTGATAGTGAAAATTGCGGTTATTGGAAATGGGATTGTTGGCGCAACTTTTGTTAATGAAATTTTAGAGCGATTTCCTGCATACCAAATTGTCCAATTTGACGGTATTAAAGGGACTGCAACGACAGCTTCTGCCGGAATTATTGCTCCTTGGTTATCTAAACGTCGAAATAAAAAATGGTACAATTTGGCTCGTCAAGGGGCGGAATATATGTACCAAATAGCAGAAAAATACCGAATGCCTCCAGCAGTCTATTTTAAAAGTGGCGTAATTTATACACGAGATAATAATGAAAAGATTAGTGCACTACTCACCTTAGCTAAGGACCGAATTAAAGACGCTCCTCAAATGGAGGGATTTCGGCGGATTGATAATGCCGAAATCAAACAACTTTTTAATTTTATCCAAACTGAAAATAATGGAGTTTTAGTTGAGGGTGGCGCACGAATCGATGGACAAAAATTTGTTGAATTTTTGAATCAGCGCAATCAAACAAAGTTCGAATTACGTAATGAACGAGCTGTTTTATCGAAAAATGGAACAGATACCCTGGTTAATGGTGAAAAATTTGATTTAATCGTCTTAGCTGTAGGTGCTTGGCTAAAAGATACTTTAAGCGATATTGGCATCGAAGCCTTAACTCGTCCTCAAAAGGGGCAGTTAATTGAAGTAGAGCTTCCTGGGCAAGCCCAAGTTAATGCAAGTGCTCCCGTTTTAATGCCTGAAGGTGAACGAGATTTCATTCCTACTAACCAAGGAACTTTACTCATTGGAGCTACTCATGAAAATGATCAAGGATTTGATTTAACAGTGAGTGATCAAATTATTGATGATTTATTAGCCAGTGGACAACGAGTGATTCCTAATTTAGATAAATCGATGGTTAAGAATACGCGCGTAGGAACACGGGCGTATACTGAGGACTTTGCACCATTCTTTGGCTATTTGCCAAATCATCCACAAATTATGGTAGCGTCTGGATTAGGTTCATCTGGGTTAACTACAGGTCCAATTATTGGAAAACTATTAGCTGATTTAGTAGAAAATCCCGAGTTGGATATGACTGATTTGACTAAACCACTGACAACATACATTAAGTAGAGAGGTACATGGTATGAAGAAAGTAGAAAGTTTTTATTATCAGCCAGATTTTTTAAATAACATGATCAGCTGGTCATGGACTCTAATGATTCTGATTGTAGGTATTATTTTCTGGTTAGAAGTAACAACATTTAATTGGATTACGGCGACTTTTTTTGCATTGTTTATTGTAGTAATCAGTGTACAAACTGTCAGTCGAACCGTTGAAATAATTGGTTCTGAGCTGATTATTAATCGGGTAATCAAAAGTAATTTCACAATTTTAAGCATTAGTAAAATTAAAAATGTAACGCAAAGCAAAATGTCACTAAGTTTTGACTATGGCAATAAAAGATATAAACTATTAATGAGTCGTAAGTCATCAGATAAATTATTTAAAGCTTTGACAAAAAAGGGGTAGAAGATTAATGAATGATATTGAAATTTCCCAGAATGCTGAAATGTTACCAATTCAAACAATTGCTAAACAAGCCGGATTTGATGAAAAGGTAGTCGAACCTTATGGTCATTACAAGGCCAAAATTGATATTTTTTCCGAGAAACCAAATACGCAACTTGGAAAATTGGTTCTGGTCACCTCGATTAATCCAACGCCCGCTGGAGAAGGTAAATCGACCGTAACCGTTGGATTAGGTGATGCTTTAAATGACTTGACGGGGTCAGCAATGATTGCCTTACGTGAACCCTCCCAAGGTCCCGTTATGGGTATGAAAGGTGGTGCCACCGGCGGAGGTTACTCCCAAGTAATTCCGATGGACGACATCAATTTGCATTTTACTGGTGATATGCATGCTTTGACTGCAGCTAATAATACTTTAGCAGCTTTGATTGACAATCATCTTCAGCAAGGAAATGAACTCAATATCGATCCTCGAACCATCGTTTGGCGTCGCTGTTTAGACATTAATGACCGCGCACTACGTAATATAGTTATTGGATTGGGAGGGCGCTTTAGTGGTGTGCCTCGAGAAGATAAATTTGACATTACCGTAGCCAGCGAACTAATGGCTATCTTGTGCCTAGCCCAAGATTTAAAGGATTTAAAGGAACGGATTAACCGTATTTTGATTGCTAATAACTATGATGGTCAACCCATCTTTGTTAAAGACCTACACGTTGGTGGCGCCATTGCTACGTTGCTAAAAGATGCGATTAAGCCTAATTTAGTGCAAACCCTTGGTCATACTCCCGCCATAATTCATGGTGGACCTTTTGCTAATATTGCTCATGGGTGCAACAGTGTTTTAGCCACGAAAACTGCTTTACGACATGCAAAATATACTGTAACTGAAGCTGGTTTTGGAGCTGATTTGGGAGCTGAAAAATTCCTCGATATCAAAACCCCTGTCCTGGGAAAGCAACCTGATGCAATTGTAATTGTGGCAACGGTACGAGCCTTAAAATACAATGGCGGAGCTAAACTAGCTGATTTAAAAATTGAAGATGTGGAAGCTCTCCAGAAAGGTTACATTAATTTACAACGTCATATCAAAAATATGCAACGTTATAACATCCCTGTAACTGTTTCAATTAATCATTTTATTAGTGATACAGACCAAGAGGTTAACACGCTAGTTAAGTTGATTGAAGCGGAAGGTATATCTGCAATTGTTACCGATGCGTGGGCCAAGGGTGGTGCAGGTTCTAAAGATTTAGCCAATGAAGTGATTGCCTTGGCTGATACTAATCAGGGACCAATGACTAAGTTATACGATAACAATGGCCGAATCGAAGACAAAATTAAAACAATTGTTCAAAAAATATATGGTGGTAGTGATGTAGAATATTCACCACAAGCACTTAAGAAAATTAAAGAATGTGTAGCAAATGGTTGGGATCATCTCCCAATTTGTATGGCAAAATCCCAGTATTCATTTTCAGATGATCCTAAACAGTTAGGAGCACCAAGTGACTTTGTTATGCATGTTAACGATATTAACATTCGACTAGGAGCAGGATTCTTAGTCGTTCAAACTGGTAAGGTGCTTACTATGCCAGGACTTCCCAAGCATCCTGCCGCATTAGATATCGACATCGATAGTAAAGGAGAAATTACCGGATTATTCTAGTAATTAAAGTTTTATGAAATGGTTTAGTTATATAGTTGGTTTATTACTTTTAGTAATTGATCAGCTGGTAAAAAGCGCTGTTAGTAATCAGATTGCTTTAGGAACTGTTAAAAGTTTTATTCCAGGAGTATTGTCCTTAACCAATTTACGTAATGATGGTGCCGCTTGGAGTATTTTATCAGGAAATCAGATATTTTTTTATCTAATCACCGTAGTAGCTTTAGTCGTATTAATCTATTTACTAGTTACACAGCGCCAGCACTTATTATATCAATGGGGATTAACCCTCATGATTACAGGAACCTTGGGTAATTTTATTGACCGCATTCGTTTAAAATACGTTGTTGATATGTTTCAAATTGACTTTTTCAATTTTCCAATTTTTAACATTGCTGATATGTGCTTAACTTTTGGTGTCATCATATTATTCATTGCCATTATTCGCGACGAAAGAATTGAGGGGTAGTTAGAGTTTATGGAACAATTTTCATTTGTGGTTTCAGATCAAGAAAGTGGGCGTTTGGATAAAGTAGTTACCAATCATTATCCAGATTTAACACGGTCAAAAATCCAAAATTTAATTAAACAAGAGCAAATTTTAGTAAATCAAGCACCAACCACCAATCGGTATAAAGTTTCAGAAAATGATGTAATTGACGTTACTTTACCTGATCCAGTCGAAGTTAGTGTAAAACCCGAAAAAATGAATTTAGATATTGTGTTTGAAGATGATGACGTAATTGTCGTTAATAAGCCGCAAGGTATGGTAGTACATCCTGCTCCGGGACATGAAAATGGCACATTAGTAAATGGTTTATTAGACCATGCACCATTAGCAACGGTTAACGGAGAGCTACGCCCAGGAATTGTTCATCGTATCGATAAAGACACTTCGGGCCTATTGATGGTTGCTAAAAATGATCAAGCAATGCTGAGCTTAAGTGCGCAGTTGAAAGCTAAAACGAACCAACGAAAGTATTTAGCAATCGTACATGGCAATTTCAAGGAAGAAGCTGGCACAATCAATGCTCCAATCGGTAGGTCTAAAAAAGATCGCAAAAAAATGGCTATTGTTGAAGATGGTCGTCCAGCCGTAACTCATTTTAAGGTTTTAGAACGTTTTACGGACTATACTTTAATTGAATGTGAGTTGGAAACCGGGCGCACTCATCAAATTAGAGTTCATCTTAAATATATTGGTCATCCGGTAGCGGGGGACCCACTTTATGGCCCTCGAAATACCTTAAAAGGTAATGGTCAATTCTTACATGCCAAGTTATTAGGATTTAAACATCCTCGTACAGGTGAAGAACTAGTATTTGAAGTTGATCCACCACAAATTTTTCAAGATACACTTAGTAAGCTTAGAGGAATTTAAAAAAGAGTTATAACAAAGATTGATATTTACCAATGTGTCTTTTGTTATAACTCTTTTTTCTATATACTTATAAAATAATGTTAGATTAAGGTTAGGAGTTCCAATTACTGATATAATTGAATTAGTGAGTTTTTGAAAGAAGAAGGAGGACTTGGCGAGTATGGAAAAAGAAATTATGGATGCCATGGCAATGAAAAGGGCTTTAACAAGAATTACTTATGAAATTATCGAACGTAATAAAGGGGTCGAAGACATCGTATTGATTGGTATAAAAACGCGTGGTGTTTTTATTGCTAAGCGAATTGCTGAACGTCTGAAACAACTTGAAAATTTTGACATTCCAGTTGGTGAATTGGATATAGCTGAATACCGTGATGATCAACGTAATTCAGCTGAACCACGTTCAACTAAAGCTAATTCTAGTCTTGCTAAACTTGATTTAAAGGATCGAAAAGTGATTTTGATTGATGATGTTCTCTATACTGGACGAACAATCCGCGCTGCTATGGACGCAATTATGGATATTAACCGTCCAGCTCAAATTAGTTTAGCGGTTCTTGTCGATCGTGGACATCGGGAATTACCAATTCGTGCTGATTTTGTGGGTAAGAATATTCCAACAGCACAAAACGAGAAAATTAACGTTTTTGTCCGCGAAATTGATGATGAAGACGTTGTTCTCTTAGAAAATTAACATGATTTAACTGTGGAGGTGGCTATTATGGCAGACCGATATTTAATATTAGAAGACGGTTCCGTTTTTAAGGGTAAAGCATTCGGATCGCGAGCAACCACCTTTGGCGAAGTTGTTTTTACTACCGTAATGACTGGATATCAACAAGTCATTACCAATCAAATTTATCATAATCAGATTATTGTTTTCTCTGAACCCACAATTGGTGCTGTAGGAATTGATCGGGCGAGCTATGAATCGGTTGATCCCACTTGTAAAGGCGTCATTGTTAGAGATGTAGCTGCGGTTTCCATTAATCGACGTCGCCGCTTATCTTTAGATGAATACTTAAAACGGCAAAACATTCCAGGAATTTCTGGAATTGACACCCGTGCTCTGATTAAAAAATTACGTTCAACCGGAACCATTAAAGGCAGTATTATAGATCCTGTTAAGGATTTGGAACATGCTTTCGATCAGCTAAGAGCTATTGTTTTAACTAATCAACAGGTTAATCAAGTATCTACTCCCAAAGCCTTTCCAAATCCAGGAAATGGCAAAAATGTGGTAGTCGTTGATTTAGGGCTTAAATACGGAATTCTTCGGCAACTCAGCCAGCGGGATTGTAATGTAACAGTTCTGGGGTATTCAGCTACTGCAGATAGTATTTTTAGTTTAGATCCTGATGGTGTTATTATTTCGACCGGTCCGGGGAATCCGCGCGATTTGCCCCCAGAAGTGATTGAGATGATTCAGATTGTTGAGCGTAATATCCCGTTATTTGCGATTGGATTGGGACATGAAGCTTTTGCAATTGCGAATGGCTGTGAAATTATGGAATTATCATCTGAACACCATGGTTCTAATCATCCAATTCTATCTGTTATCACAGATGAAATTATGTACGCCTCACATGGACAAGGATTTACGGTAGACCCTAATTCTGTAGATCGTAATGATTTAATCGTAACGCATTACGATTTAATTGATCACTCCGTGCAAGGACTACGTCACCGAGATTTTCCAGCTTTCAGTGTTCAATTCTTTCCAGATAGTTCTCCTGGTCCAACGGAAGCTACCGAATTGTTTGATGAATTTATGGAAATGATGACAAGAGGGGGTCGTTGATTTGGCAAGATCGCGTGCTAAAAATATTTTGATTATTGGAGCAGGGCCAACACAAATCGGACGTGATACCGAAAGTGAAGCGGCCGCCGTTCAAATAATCAAAAATTTTGCTGAAACTGATCGTAATTTATTTTATGTCACTAGTGATGCAAATTCAGTGATTCCTCGTTTAGATGTTGATGTTAAATTTATTGAAGCCGAATTAACGGTTAACAGCCTGATCCAAATTTTACGAGAAAATGAAATAGATGTTATTTTGCCAGTGGCTGGAAATACAGTTGCTTTGCAGCTTTCTGAACAACTAAATGAATCAGGTATTTTAAAAGAACTCAACGTCCGTACCATGGGGGTAACAACCACTACTATTCATAATATTAACAACCCTGAGTTGATGAACCGCGTTCTTAAACATATTAAAGAACCAACTATTCCTACTACGGTTGTTGAAAATGTGACAGATGCGTTAAGATTTGCGAAAAGGGTTGGATTCCCGGTTTTGATTAAGCCCATTGCATCTTTAACTAAAACTAACCGGATTAAGTGTGATAATGAACATCAACTAATGGAGATGCTTGAATCGGCATTCAAGGTTTCTATTACTAATCAAGTTGCTGTTGAAAAAAGTGTAGTTGGCTATAAAGAAATTGAAATGATTGTCATTCGTGACGCTGAAGGATCAAAGCTTTTAATTAACGGGGGCGAAAACTTTAATCCAATTGGCGTTCACTCTGGAGATTCCATTATTTTTAGTCCCACCCAAACACTAACTGACGTCGAATTTCAATCGCTGCGGACGGCTGCTCTAAAGATAGCTGAAATCTTGAAAATAAAGGGAGTTTGCCACGTTCAATTTGCCTTGGATCCAACGGATGGCAAGCATTTTATCACCCGGATCAATCCCTTTTTCGATCGATCATCGGCATTTGCTGCTAGGGCAACTGGTTATCCCATTGCCAATGTAGTTGCCAAGATCTTAATGGGACAAAACTTACGTGAAATTAAACTTTCGGGAGTTCAACGCCATGATTCATTAGCATTGATTGAACCCGTGATGGATCACATTGCAGTCCGCTTTCCAACTTGGTCTTTTGCCAGCTTTAAAAATGCTAACCAACAACTTAATACCCGAATGAAATCGACGGGTTCGGTAATGGCCTTTGGGCGTAGTGCAGAAGAAGCTTTACAAAAGGCGATTCGTTCAGTTGATTCAACTACGGCAGCCGAACAAGCAGCCTTAGATGAATCCCAGCTAAGTGAAGCGCAATTAATTAACGTTTTGATACATCCTCGTGCTGGAGAAGTTTATTACTTGTTAGAAGCAATCCGTCGGGGATACACCGTTGATGAGCTGGCTAAGATGACGCATATTGACGCTTTCTATTTCTATAAGTTACGTCATTTAGTTAAACTAGAGCGACGACTTAGAGATAATCGTTTTGACATGGCAGCCTTACAAGAAGCCAAGTATTTCGGCTTTGGTGATACGCAAATTGCCCATCTTTGGCAGGTGAGATCTGATGAAGTCCGCGATTTTCGTATTAAAAAAGCTCATGTATTTGCGACCTATAAGGGTGTGGAACCAACTGCTGGAGAATTTCCTTACCTAACTAATACTTACTATTCTACTTTTGAGGATGAGGATGAAGCTGTTCGAACAACTGGTAAAAAGATTCTTGTTCTCGGAACAGCTAACAGCCAAGTTGGTACTAATAGTGCAGCTGAATATACAACTTTTCAGACAATTCAACGTTGTCAGAAATTAGGGTACAAGGTTATTTTGATTAACAATAATCCGAATGCGTTAACTTTAATTCCTGATTTAGCGGATAAAATCTATTTAGAACCACTAACCGTTGAGAATTGCCTGAATATTATTCATCAAGAAAAACCTGATAAAATCATCGCCCAAGGAAAATGGGAAATTGTTACCCAATTAGTCTTGCGGAATGTTCAGGTGGAACAGCTTCCTGTTAGTCGAACTACTCGATCAGAAAATATCGAGGCCGATTACATGGGTGTTATCAGTTCCATCAATGGTTCTATCAACTTATTTGGCGTTGTTGGTATTGATGAAGATAATATGTTTATTCCAATTGAAGTTTCGGAAGCATTAAAAGTTAAAGTAGATCCGTTAATTAAAAATGCAAACCAGCATATTACTAATAATGGTATTTATTCAGTTATTATTAAGGAAAATATGCATCAGCTTCAAATTGTAAGTGTTGTGCCTTTAGCGGTGCAAGATTTACCATTCTTATCATTTGCTTTTGATCAAGATTTTGCTGGTATAATCACGGAGATTACCTTGAATGGATCAAGTAAAATCGAAAATCATCCGATAATCCAAGGTGATTATCGCTATTCACATGTTTATCCTTACACTCAATTTGGTCTTAAGAAACCGCAAAATCCACCATTCTCCTTAGCAATTGGTGCTGAATTTCAGTCTATAAAATAAAAAAACCACTTTATGAAAATTTTATTTCATAAAGTGGTTTTCGCGTTTTAAAAGTACCTAAATCATAAATGGACGAATCGCCTCTAAACTAGGTGTAACTTTGATAGTTTTTTGTCCTTCGTAAATTACAAAACCAGGTTTAGAACCATTAGGTTTACGAATATTACGGACTTGAACGTAGTCAACAGCTACATTAGCAGAACTACGAGCCTTAGAATAGTAGGCGGCGATTGTGGCAGCTTCCTCGATGGTTTTTTCTGAAGGTTGATTACTTTCAATGATTACGTGAGAACCTGGAATATCTTTTGCATGTAACCAGTAGAAATCTTTTTTAGCCGTCTTCATGGTTAACCGATCATTTTGAGTATCATTTTTACCGACTAGAATGGTTGTATGGTCACTAGCTTCAAATCGTTCCGGCTTACTCTTAGTTGGTTTAATCCGTTTTTTAGGGTTAACTTGCTTTTTAAGGTAACCTTCATTTTCCAATTCTAATTTAATATCATCTAAGTCTTCCGGCTTGGCTAAGTCAATTTGAGTTTCAATGTTATCTAAGAAATTAATTTCACTTTCAGTTTTAGCAATTTGCTCAGAAACGTACTTCACTGCATTCTTCTCTTTTTGATACTTCGTAAAGTATTTTTGAGCGTTTTTGGAAGGGGACAATTGATTTGATAAACTGATTTTAATTAACTTATTTTCATCATAGAAGTTAGGTAACTCAATCTCAGTCATACCTCGTTCAATCTGGTGTAAATAGGTTGTTAGAATTTCACCTTTAACACGATAAGTATCTGCAAGCTTGGTTTGATTCATAGTTTGTTGTAATTTTTTTAGCTTTTTTCGATTCTTTTTCAGCTCATTACGAACTACTCGAATTAAAACGTGCCCCCGTTGTTGAACACGATCGCGTTGAACCTTTTCATAATAATATTGATCTAATGTTTCTGAAAGACTAGCATATTGGTGAACGTCATTTTCGTTAACATCTAATTGAGGTTTAACGGCTGCAAAAGTAAGCTTTCCGGCTTTGTTATCATAAATAAAACCAGTAGGTTGATCAAACTTGGCTAAGTAATCCTGAATGGTTTTTAAGGAATCTTTAGCGTTAACCATCTCATAGGCGAGTTCTAAGGCTGTTTCCTTACCAAAGCCCTGGAAGGTTGTTCGAATAGCTTGTGCAAGTACCTCATAATTAGGGTATTTATTTTGTAATTCCATCATCTTTTCAGCGTCAGCTACAAAAGGGTTGAGTAAATCTTGGGCTGGTGGAGTCAGATATTGGGCTCCTGGTACCAACATTCGATAACGATTTTGATCAGAAGAAATATGTTTAATCGTGTCAATAATCTTGCCAGTTGTTGACGAGTGGAGAACAATATTGCTTCGTCGTCCCATAATTTCAACGGATAAAATCAAATCTTCTTCATCACCAATATCGTTACGGTGAGCAAAATGAAGATTAATGATTCGATCATTTTCAACTTGTGTGATGTCCTTTAGAATAGCGCCATCAAGATGTTTTCTAAGACTCATAACAAAGTTACTAGGCGTAGAAGGGTTGGTTAAGGTTTGTTCCGTAATTTGCGCTCTGGCGTAATTAGGGTGAGAAGATAATAATAATGCTTTGTTCTTACGATTTACTCGAATCGTAAGAACAAGTTCGCCTTGATAAGGTTGGTAGATTTTAGCTACCCGACCAGTTTTTAGTGTGTTCACTAATTCTTTTACCATGGCATGGGTAAATAATCCGTCAAAAGCCATATTTTATCAGTCCATTCTATATTAAAGTGAGATACCTAAGTATAACGTTAAAAAATAATTGTTGCAAAAATACTTATATTTGTACCATACAAGTATTTTTGTTGTATAATACAAATATAGGTTTGATTAAAGGAGTGTTATTAAAATGATTGGTAATTTAGAAGCTTTGGAGGTCATCAATCGACAAAGATATAACTTTTTGAAGAGCACTTGTATGGAAAATGGTGGGACGATTGCAGACTGGAAAATTACTAATTTTTTAAAAGATGATCTATTATCGGTTCAAGATTTTGTTGATAAAAGTGGTTTAGATATCTCAACACTCAGTCGCCAAGTAAAGCGTGCCGTAGAGAAAAAATTAATATCTCGAAATAAAATTGAAGCGGATCATCGTCGAACGCTGTTTAAAATTACCGAAAAAGGTTGTCTTTTAAAAGATGAGGTTAATCGCCAATTAGATATTTATGATCAAAAACTATTTGAAAATTGGTCAAAAGAAGAGTTGTCGATGTTCAATATTTTGATTAATCGAGTTTTGAAAAATGCCTTAAAATAGTAGTAATTAGTCCGTTATAGACGAGAAATTGAGACTGATTTATGTTATAGTATTTGTTATTGATTTAAAATGAAGTGGGTGTACTAATGAAAACAGCTATTGTTACTGATAGTACTTGTTATTTAACTGATCAAGAAATTGCAGACAACAATATAACCGTTGTACCAATACCAGTAATTATCGACGGCAAAATCTATAAAGAAGGCGTTGATATTACTACAGAGGAGTTTTATGAACGTTTACGGACTTCTCAATCCTTTCCAAGTACTTCTCAACCACCATTGGGTGAAATGATTGAATTATATGAAAATTTAGCTAAGGCTGGATACGATACGATTATCAGTATTCATCTGTCCAGCACGATTTCAGGCTTCGTTTCAAGTCTAAAGAGTCTTGAGGGTACCATCGAAGGCGTTAATCTGGTTGTTTATGATTCACAAATCACTATTCGCTTAATGGGAATTCTAGCCTTAGAGGCTGCTAGATTAGCTCGTGAAGGAAAAGATGTTGATACCATTTTAGAACGTTTGGACTATGTCCGTTCGACCTTCGGAGAATATTTTGTTGTTGATGATTTACAAAATCTCGTTCGTGGTGGTCGACTTTCTAATGCTTCTGCTTTTGTTGGAAGTTTATTGAAAATCAAACCAATTCTAACTTTTAATGATGCGCATGAAATTGTGGCCTTTGAAAAAGTACGTTCTCGTAAAAAAGCGATCGCCCGCGTTGAAAAACTTTTTGATGAAGCTTACCGCTCGGCTGAGTATCCTCTACGGGCATTTGTTATTCATGGTAATGATGAAAAATCAGCCTTGAAATGGAAGGCTAGCTTAGAGGAAAAATATCCTCAATTGCCAATTGATATTTCTTATTTTGGTCCTGTGATTGGAACCCATTTGGGTGAAAAAGCGATCGCTCTAATTTGGGTAATTGATTATACAAAGGCATAAATCTGCATTCCTAGATAAACAAGTATGATTCCAAATCCTAAACTTGCACAACTGTAAAGTAGTGCAAGTTTTTTTGTTGTCTTATCTTGTCCTAGAGTGACTATTTCGTTAGCAAAGGTAGAGAACGTCGAAAGCCCTCCGAGAAAACCACTTATTAATAACAATTTAAGCTTAGAATCGTGAATAGTAACGGTTAAGAAGCCAATCAAAAAACAAGCAATCATATTTACAATAAAAGTTGACCAAGGAAAGGCGTGTTTTTTAAATGTTTGGTTTAAGTGCGTAGTTATAAAAAGACGAGCAACAGCACCAAGGGCCGTACCCATACCAACATAAACTAGAATCATGAAATATCACCAATCCTTTCGATAATGTTTGAGTAGTTTACCACCCAGAAATTGTCCGAAATTGGCTAAAATTAAGGATAGAATAACGGATGTAAGCAAAAAAATAATCATCGTCCTAAAATGTGCTACAGTAAGTTGATTTAATAGTGCTAATTCAAAAGTGGAGAAGGTCGTGAAGCCACCCATCAATCCCGTAGTTAATCCTACGTTAATAGTATCTGAGGTATCTAACAAGGTTAATAGCCCGCCTGTTAGTATTCCTAGGAGCAAGGCTCCAAGAACATTAATAAGAATTAGTGATAATGGAAAAGAGGGGAATCGAGCATCAAAATATAACTGGAGTAGATACCGTAAGATTCCTCCAATCGCGCCAAAAATTGCAACGCTTAATGATCTATTTAACAATGGTTATCAGCCTTTCTAATTTAATTTTTGATTTTCCATCTAAATTTAATAAGTTATCCATAATTATCTTGTTTAAGATTTCAGTATTATTACATTTAGGAAGTGACGTTAATATAGTGTTTGCAGTTATGCTAAACTGTTTTTAGCAGTTTAAATTAAAAGGAGCTACTTTAATGTCAACATTAATGTTTGTACATGTTATATTATGGATTTTAATTGGATTAATTTGTACATATGGAATTACAATTGATCAATTTCACCAAACACTGATTGCACAGTATTGTGCAAGAATATTGGATATCGCACTTATTATAACGGGATTAGTGAATGTTGTTCATACAGTTGCAATGTCACCATTGCTAGTCTGGATTCAATTTATTCTAGAAATTATCACAATCGGACTACTTGATTTTACACTTATTAGCAAAAGAAATAAAAAGAATGTTAAACCTAAGTCTATAATGCTATTTGTTTTAGTTTTTGCTGTTACTACTATTTTAGGTACTGTAATTCAATATTTGTTTGGTTAATCTAAAATAAAAGCCTTCTTAAACCAGTTTTAAATCTGGTTTAAGAAGGCTTTTTTGATAAATAAGATATAAAACTACCTAAGAAATATGTTGGTGATTAATTAACAAATGAGAGGAGGAGAGATATAAAAATGGTTACTTTGTATTTTTCTTATTCTAGTTTACATAATATATATTATACAAAGTAGTTAGATTTATTAATCATAGCTGTACAGCTTCAGTTTGGGATCAAGCTTATCCAACAATCATGTGTCTATCATTAATATCTTAACTTTTAACAAAGTTTGCTCAAATAAAATTAAAAAAGCTTTTAGTTTTTTTTCACTAAAAGCTTTTTTAAAGTATCAATTAATGTGAAACGCCAAATAAATTAACTAAAATAACACCCAGAGTTATAAATAATATTCCAAGTACTGTTGGTACATTAATGGGATTATGAAATACAAAAACAGATATAACTGTCATTAATATAATTCCCACTCCGCTCCAAATTGCATAAGCTATGTTTATTGGTATATTTTTAACGACCAAAGATAAAAAATAAAATGCAAAACCATACGATAGCAAAGAAATCAGTGTTGGCAATAGTTTAGTAAAACCGTTGGTAAGTTTCAAAAAATTAGTACCTAATAATTCAGCGACAATCGCTACTAACAAATAAACATATCCATTCATAATAAAAACTCCTTTTCAAATAGGTTGCTAGTAACATTCAAACTAACAACTTATCATTACCAAAGAGTCTCCCAGGCTGCTATAAAAAAAGAAGTCGTATCCATATATACAAAGTCCTCTTAAAAAGATTATTAAATCTAACTAATTTCTAACTAATTATAGTAACAAACAAAAATTTTTTCAAATGATGAAACAACGACTAAAAATTCCATTGAGGCTACTAATTAAAATATTCATTTTCTAGTATTTATTCATTGTTTAATGAATAAATACATTTTAGAGTTCGATTAAAGGATTACTTAACATCGTTTCTAAAAATTTGCCTATGTAAATTGTCAATTAAAACCTAGTCTTTAGCATATCTAAGTCCTTATTTCAGTACAAAACACCCTATATAATTAAATTATGATTTAAGTACAATTAGATTTTAATGATACATAAATGATTCACCTATACTTCTGCTATAATATTATTCATATGTAATTTGTTTTTATTCATAAATATAGTTAGGGGTAGATTCACTATGGGTGAACAAAAGAAAAAACTATCGCTTGGCGCTTTAGTTTTGATGATTTTTACAACCATTTTTGGTTTTGGTAATACTCCAACAGCCTTCCAACAAATGGGTTACGGAGCTATCTTTTGGTACATTGTCGGTGCTATTTTATTCTTTATTCCAGCAGGTTTGATGTTTGCTGAATATGGTTCCACTTTCAAGGAAGCAAAAGGTGGGATTTATTCTTGGTTAGAAGGTTCAATTGGTGAAAAATGGGCCTTTATCGCAACCTTCATGTGGTTAGCTTCATGGCTAATCTGGATGGTTATGATTGCTCAAAAGATTTGGATTACACTAGCCACAATCATTTCTGGTCATGACACAACTGGTAGTTGGTCATTTCTTGGACTTAACTCAACTTTAACAGTTGGACTGCTTGCCATTCTATGGATGGTGTTTGTTACTTGGGCAACAACTCGTGGAATCAATACTTTGGCTAAAGTGTCTTCCCTTGGTGGTATTGCTGTAATGGTTATGAATGTTATCTTGCTTCTCGCAAGTGCCTTCATTTTAATCGCTAACCATGGTCACCTTGCCCAACCTATTCACCATTTGAGTGATTTTGCTACTTCGCCTAGCGCACAGTTCCAATCACCAATCGCTTTAATTTCATTTGTTATCTATGCAATCTTTGCTTATGGTGGTTTGGAATCCATTGGTGGTGTTACTGATAGTTTGGATAAGCCAGAAAAAACTTTCCCTAAAGGAATTATGATCGGTGGTGTGGTTATCGCCGTGGGTTATTCTTTAGCAATCTTCCTTTGGGGCGTTTCTGCTAACTGGAACACAGTTATTCTTGCTCAAAAAGCTAACCTGGGTAACATTACTTATGTGATGATGCAAAACCTTGGTTTGGAATTAGGTAAAGCCATGGGTATGAGCCCAGCTGCTGCTGCAATCATGGGAACTACCTTCTCAAGATTTGCGGGTGTTGGGATGTTATTTGCTTATGTTGGTTCATTCTTCGTTCTTAGTTACTCACCATTGAAGTCCTTTATCATGGGTTCTCCTAAAGAACTATGGCCAAAGAAGATGACTGAGTTAAACAAGAATGGTATGCCTGCCAATTCAATGTGGCTACAAGCTATCGTTGTTATTGTATTTATCGCAGGTATTTCAATTTTAGCTTCAATTACTCACAAAGAAGCTACTTTCTTCTACAACGTACTTACTTCAATGAGTAACGTATCTACAACTTTACCTTACTTATTCTTAGTTGGTGCCTTTCCATTCTTCAAGGCTAGAGAAGGACTTGATCGACCTTTCGAAGTTTATCGTAGTCGTCCTTGGATGTTAACGATTGTTACAGTTGTACTTCTAACTGTCGGAATTGGTGTGGTATTTACTGCTATCTCACCATTCATTTCTGGTGATTTGTTCACAGGTTTCTGGACAGTTGCTGGTCCTGTATTCTTTGCTATTATTGCTTGGATCTTCTTGGTTAGAAGAGAAAAAAATAAAAATATTTAATTAAAAACTAAAAGATGAGAGTTCATTTAAAATGAACCCTCATCTTTTTTATTTCCAATATTTTTTCTGAAATTCTGATCGTCCACCCGCTTCTTGAATTTGGTAACGAAGGGGATTTTTCTTATAAAATTCTTGGTGTTCTTCTTCAGCTGGATAAAATGGTTGAGCATCTTCAATTTTAGTAACAATAGGGTCATCAAACATTTCAGATTTGGCTAATTGTTCCCTAGATTTTTCAGCAATTTCACGCTGTTCAGCACTATTCACAAAAATTACTGGTCGGTAATTATCGCCACGGTCCTGGAACTGCCCCATTGCATCAGTTGGATCAGTTTGTTGCCAGTAGATTTGGACTAATTGGCGATACGAAATAATTTCCGGATCATACGTGATTTTAACGGCTTCTGTATGTCCTGTAGTATGACTAGTAACTTGTTCATAGGTCGGGTTGGCGACATGCCCTCCTGTATAACCTGAAACAACGTTGATAATACCAGGTTGAGTTTCAAAAGGTTCTACCATGCACCAAAAACACCCACCGGCAAAAATAGCAGTTTCTTCCATAAGTAAATCACGCTCCTAATTAAATAGTTTCTTTAAATAACCTAGATTATGCGCTTCTAAATCGTCATATGCAATGAATTTCAGGGCAGCCGAATTGATACAATAACGATTTCCACCTTGATCGAGAGGCCCATCATCAAATACGTGTCCTAAGTGAGAGTTAGCATCCTTGCTGCGGACTTCCACTCGTTCCATGCCATAAGAAGAATCTCGATGATTAACCACTAATTTAGGGTCAATAGGTTTGGTAAAAGAAGGCCAACCACAGTGAGCGTCATATTTATCGGTGGAACTAAAAAGTGGCTCACCACTGACGACATCAACGTAAATCCCCTTTTGGTAAAAATTATCGTATTTACCGGTGAAAGGATGTTCAGTAGCAGCATTTTGTGTAACCTCATATTCTTCAGGAGACAGTTTCTTTTTTAGCTCTGCTTTGGACCAGTTATTTGAATTCATTTAAATTCCCCCTTACCTATAACATCGATTATAAAACATTCATGTCTTTTAGGGGATTAAGATGCTTACAAAATAAAAGCTCAAGTTAAAACTTATTAATTAATCGGGCAATATTCTCAGCAACTTGGGCAATATCATGCGGAGCATCGATCAATGCTTGCTCTAAAGTTTTAACACCTGACACACTTGAAAACACCGCATCGATTGCTTTATCTGAATACAATTCATCGATACCTTCACCAATATTACCAGTGATTACAATTACTGGAGCGCTTGCAGCAACAGATTTAGTTGCCAATGCCACTCCATAAGGCGTTTTACCAAACTTCGTTTGATAATCAACACCACCTTCACCGGTAAAAACAAAATCAGCTCCTTGAGCTTGTTCCTTAAGTCCGCTATATTCTGTAACAATATCAATTCCCTTTTTGATAGATGCGTTGGTAAAAGCTAGTAAGCCCGTACCTAGCCCCCCAGCTGCACCTGCTCCAGGATAATTAGCTAAGTCTTGATTTAAATCGCGTTTAATAATTTCAGCATAATGCGTGAGACTTTCATCTAAAATTCGGATCATTGCCGGCGTCGCGCCTTTTTGGGGTCCAAAAACTACGGATGCTCCCTTTGGGCCAACTAAAGGATTCGTCACGTCTGAAGCGATTAAAAGTTGGACTTTAGCTAAACGCGGATCAATGTCAGTCATGTCAATTTGAGCTAAATGCTTTAGTGCTTCACCTCCACGACCAATTTCATGATGCTTATTATCCAATAAATGGACCCCGATGGCTTGAGCCATTCCAGCCCCTCCATCATTAGTGGCACTTCCTCCGATTCCAATAATCAGCTTTGAAATATGATAATCTAAAGCCTTTAAAATTAATTCTCCGGTTCCATAGGTTGTAGTTATTAAAGGATTTTGTGTATTTTGATTAATAAATTGAATACCACTTGCTTGGGACATCTCAATTACCGCGGTTTTATGATCACCTAAGATACCAAATGTAGCTTCTACTGGATCTCCTAATGGACCAGTCACTTTTTCGGTAATTAATTTTCCATTAGTAGCATCAACCAGTGCTTGCACGGTTCCTTCTCCCCCATCTGCCATAGGGACTAACGTGTAATCAGCCTTCGGATAAACCCGAGCAATACCATTTTGGATTGCGATGGCTGCTTGTTTGGCAGTTAATCCACCCTTAAATGAATCTGGTGCAATAACAAATTTCATATTATATATTTACTCCTAGGTTATGAATTTTAGTATATCTAATCCTATTTCAGTGGAAATAAAAAACAGATGACCTTAAGCCATCTGTTTTAGTATTCGTCTTATGCAAATGCATCCATTAAAGGAGGTACAACTTGTTTTTTACGTGATACAACGCCAGGAAGGTCTGCTGTGTTGTGATCTGATAATTCAGTGTTAAATGCTTTTTCAACGATATCCTTTGGTTCACCAACTACTAGTAAGCGTGAATCACTTGAAAGAATGTTAGTTGCAAGTAATAAGAACATGTCGTAGCCGTTCTTTTGGTTTTCTTCTTCCATTGTCTTAACTAGTGCAGCTTCACGGCTAAATACGTCATCAAGGTCAACTGTATTCACTTGACCAATACGGATTGTCTTTCCACCCATATCAAAGCTCTTAGCGTCACCGTCAACCAATTCTAATTCAGACTTGCTAGAAAGGTCCGTTCCGGCCTTAAGCATTTCTAAACCGTAAGTTTCTACGTCGATATTAGCAATTTTAGCTAGTTCTTCAAGGGCTTTACGGTCATCATCAGTTGTAGTTGGTGACTTAAGGAGTAGCGTATCAGAAACAATGGCTGAAAGCATCAATCCAGCTAATTTAGCAGGAATTTCAACATTATTTTCATGGAATAATTTAGTTAAAATTGTACTTGTACAACCTACTGGTTCAGCACGGTAGAACAAAGGTTGTGAAGTTTCAAAGTTAGCAATCCGATGATGATCAACGACTGCAGTAACTGTTACTTGATCAAGATCGGAAACACTTTGTTGGCTTTCATTATGGTCAACAAGCATAACTGAATCTACTTCGTTGGCAGCTGTTTCGATTACTCGTGGAGTTGCTTCATCAAAGTGTGCTAAAACAAAAGCTGTTTCAGGGTTAGGATTGCCTAAAGCAACGGCTTCTGCATCTGCTACTCCCAATTGATTTTGTAAATATGCAAAGGCCTTCGCAGCAACGATTGCGTCTGTATCTGGATTAGAATGTCCGAAAACAAGTTGTTTATTCATTATAAAAAGTCTCCTTTAATCATCTTTTTTTGTAGTTAGGTTACGTACCTTATCAATATACTTCTCGCCGTCCATATATTCAAAGAAGGCACTCAAAAAGGCGTTCATCCGTGGAATTTTGTCTTTGTCTTTTCTGTAAACAAACCCAATTTCATAGCTAATCTTAGGGTCAAACTTAGTTATATAAGCATCAGTTGCTTCGTCTTGATGGGCTACCACAAAAGATTCCGGTAATGCCGTAGCGATCCCCGTGCTATTCGAAAAACTCAAAATTTGAGCGGGGGTTGTAAAGTAAGCAACACTCTTAGGTTTAGTTACCATCGCATCCTTAAATACTTCTGTAATAAGGTCATCCAAATAATAACCTTCTGGATAAGATACCCAATCAAAAGCTGCTGCACGTTTTAAACTTACGCCCCGTGCTTTTGATAAACGTTCATCATGATGAACAAAAACTAAACGTTCTGTTCCAATCTTACGTGCTCGGTAAGGCTTCCAACTACGGATATTAGCATCCGGAAGATATGTAATTGCAAAGTCTAATCGGTTACTTTCTAAACCTTCCCAAATTTCAAAACGCGTGAGCATATGAACAGTTACATTAATTTCAGGAACATTATTGTAATAGTTAGCGATAAAATCTTCAAAAATACGAGTTTCAAGCGAAGCTAAAATCCCAACCGAAATATCACCACGTCCGCTACTTGTTGCTTGTTGAATCTCATCAGTCGCATGGTTCAAAATACGATTGATTTCATGAGTAGCATTCAACATTGTGTATCCAGCGTCAGTTAAACGAAGTTTTTTGCCGAGGGTGTAGAATAATGGCGCACCTACGGCATGTTCAAGTTTTTTAATCTGCTGTGTTAAGGCGGGCTGTGTAATTCCTAAAAGTTGGGCGCTTTGTGTGTAGCTCATCGTATCCGTGAGTCTTAAAAAATATGACAAAGTTTTAGATGAAAAAATCTTTTCTGTTTTTGTCTGCATACTAGAGCACTCCTTTCAGTTAGCCTAAACGAACTAACAATCTCCAATAATAAGTCTAATATTAGTATTCATAAAGGGCAAGTAATAATCTGCTTAATTTATTTATTATTTAAAATTTCAGAATCTAATTCCTTTAAATTCATCGATACTGGTACACCTTCTGAATCTACATCGACCAAAAAGCTTCCATTGGAGTAACGTTCATTTAGTGGATGCTCTAGTGGAATAATATCATGAATTAATCCTCGTGAAGTTCGGACTTCAAAAGCTTCACCTGGTTCGACCACTTCAATATCTGCAACTCGATGTGGTTCTTTTTTAAGTTCTCTTAGAATTTGAACACCGCGGCGAGCACGGCTAGTCACACTAATTTCACTAACCTTCATCTTCTTAAACGAACCTCGATTAGTAATTAAACCAATCTGATCATGATCGTTTACCAGTACAAAATTAGCGATTTCATCTTCACGAAGATCCATTGATTTAACACCGGCTGCGCGAGGACCAACTTCTGGAACTTCAATTAAATCATACCGTAATCCATAACCATTACGAGTGGCCAAAAGAATGGTTTCTTTAGTCGATTGACTAGTTAGCTTAGCCACATTGACCACTTTAGCATCAGCTGCTTTTAATTTAATATAAACGGCGGCTTTTTTACGATACGTGCGTCCTGGTTTGAAATCTTTGAGACTCGTACGCTTAATGTAACCATCACTTGTGGCGATCAAGAATGACACTGGTTCATCAAAGTTCTTAACGTCAAAGGCCTTTAGAATGATTTCATCGTCTGCTAAACCGATTGCTTGAGAAATATGCTCCCCAGTATCCTTCCAGCGAGTTTCCATGATTTCATGTACCGGACGATAAATCAGATTTCCTTTATTAGTTAACATGATTAGATGATCCAAAGTATTTAGTTCCTTTTTGAAGACAGTAAAATCGCCCTCCTTGAGACCATCCTCTTCTGCGGAAGCCTTGTAGGAACGTAAACTACTACGTTTCAAATAACCCGATTGACTAACTAAAACCATAACTTGTTCTTCTGGTACTGTAATGGTTCGGTCAACCACTAACTCTTCAATATGTTCCTGAATTTCAGACAAACGTGGTGTGGCATATCGTTTTTTAACTTGACGTAATTCCGCCGACAAGACTTTTGATAATTCATTAGGATTATTAAGAATGTTATTGAACTCATCGATTGAATCATTAAGTGCCTTAGCTTCGCTTTTAAGCTCCGTTACATCGGTATTGGTTAAGCGGTAAAGTTGTAAGGACACGATGGCTTCTGCTTGTCGTTCAGAAAAGTCAAAACTAGTAATCAAGTTTTGCTTAGCATCCTTCTTGTCTTTACTACCTCGAATGGTTTTAATAACTTGATCCAAAATCGAAAGAGCTTTGATTAAACCAGCAACAATGTGTAAACGGTCTTCAGCCTTCTTCAAGTTGAATTTTGTTCGTTTGGTAATGACTTCTTTTTGGAAATCAACATATGCTTGAATAATTTCTTTAAGACCCATGCGTTCAGGTCTTAGTTTATTAATCGCTACCATGTTGAAGTTATAAGAAACCTGTAAATCAGTGTTCTTAAACAAGTAATTTAGAATTCCACGAGCGTCGACATCTTTCTTTAATTCAATGGCAATTGAGAGTCCATCACGGTCAGATTCATCGCGAATTTCAGCAATTCCATCGACTTTTTTCATAACGCGGATTTCATCGATTTTTTTAACTAACAAAGCTTTATTAACTTCGTAGGGAATTTCAGAAACAATGATTTGTTTTTTATTACCACGAATTTCTTCAACGGAAGTCTTAGACCGCACTACTACTCGTCCTTTTCCGGTACGGTAAGCTTGCTTCAATCCATTAATTCCTTGGATAATCCCTCCAGTTGGAAAATCAGGACCCTTCACAAATTCCATTAATTTTTCTAAAGAAGGATTAGGGTGTTTGATTGTATAAAGGACTGCGTCAATAACTTCACCCAGATTATGTGGTGGAATTTCAGTAGCGTAACCTGCTGAAATTCCGGTTGCTCCGTTAACTAGGAGGTTAGGAAAACGTGCTGGTAAAACGGTTGGTTCATACTCTGTATCATCGAAATTTAAAACCATATCAACAGTCTCTTTATCAATGTCATTTAGCATCTCTTCAGCAGCTTCACTTAAACGCGCTTCCGTATAACGCATTGCAGCAGGAGGATCATTATCAATTGATCCATTATTCCCATGCATTTCAATTAATGGAACTCGTAGTTTCCAGTCCTGACTCATCCGAACTAAAGCTTCGTAAATTGAACTATCACCGTGGGGGTGAAAATTACCCATTACATTACCGACTGATTTTGCCGATTTTCTAAAAGCTTTATCATGCGTGTTACCGTCTTTATTCATTGCAAAGAGGATTCGACGCTGAACGGGTTTTAACCCATCTCGGACGTCAGGCAGAGCCCGTTCTTGAATGATATATTTTGAATATCGTCCAAAACGATCGCCCATAATATCTTCAAGAGCCAGTTCTTGAATTTTAGATTGATTATCAGCCATTCATATTCCCCTTCTAATTGTTTTCTATATCAAGTTTAATTTCTTCAAAAGTTTCATTTGAAGTATTGGTTGGATCTCCAGCTTCATGCTCATGTTTCACAGCTTCGTTGTCTAGGATACTACCATCTTCTTCAAGCGTGAAAGCCACGTTGCTTTCAATCCATTTCCGGCGAGGTTCAACTTTATCGCCCATCAGGGTGGTTACTCGACGTTCAGCTAAAGTGTCATCATCAATACGAACTCGAACTAAGGTTCTAGTTTCAGGATTCATCGTAGTTTCCCAAAGTTGGTCTGCATTCATTTCACCAAGTCCCTTAAAACGTTGGAGGGAGAATCCTCGACCCATCTGTTTGCTGACACTTTCGAGTTCTTCATCTGTCCAAGCATATGCAATTTTAACCTTCTTATTGAGTCCTTTTTGTAACTTATAAAGCGGTGGCAAAGCGATGTAAATTTTTCCGGCATCAATCATTGGCCGCATATATTTATAGAAGAAAGTTAAAAGCAACGTTTGAATATGAGCTCCATCAGTATCGGCATCGGTCATAATGATTACTTTATCGTAATTGCTGTCTTGAACATTGAATTCCGTTCCAACTCCAGCTCCAATAGTATAAATAATGGTATTAATTTCTTCATTTTTAACGATATCTTGTAGTTTAGCCTTTTCCGTATTCAAAACCTTTCCCCGTAATGGCAAGATGGCTTGAAATTTACGGTTTCGTCCCTGTTTAGCACTACCACCAGCAGAATCCCCTTCGACTAAGAATAATTCATTTTTCTTAGAGTTTTTAGATTGTGCTGGAGTTAATTTACCAGATAAAATACGTTCTTGTTTCTTTTTCCGTTTTCCGGTCCGCGACTCATCGCGAGCTTTTCGCGCCGCTACTCGAGCTTCACGGGCATTGATCGCTTTACGAACTAACTGTTGGGCAAATTCACCATTTTCCATCAAGAAAAAGCCAAGTTGCTCACTAACAATGGCATCCACAATCGGACGAGCTTCAGGAGTACCTAATTTTTCTTTGGTTTGGCCTTCGAATTCCAATAATTCTTCTGGGATGCGAACTGAAATAACTGCAGACAAACCTTCTCGCACATCCGAGCCTTCTAAATTTTTATCTTTTTCTTTTAACAGTCCCATTTTACGGGCAAATTCATTGAAGGCTTTGGTCCAACCGGAACGCATCCCGACCTCATGGGTCCCTCCATCACGAGTACGTACATTATTCACAAAGGAGAGGATCGTTTCAGAATAGCCATCATTGTACTGACCAGCTACTTCTACTTCGATTCCCTTTTTTGTACCATCGAAATACATGATATTACCAAGGGTATCTTTATCTTCATTAAGATAGTCAACGAATTGCTTAATTCCCTCATCGTAAAGGTATTCTTCGTGTTGTTCGTGTCCTTCACGCCGATCCGTTAAAGTAATTTTAACCCCACGGAGTAAGAACGCCGATTCGCGTAATCGTACTGCTAACGTATTGAAGTTAAACACAGTTGTTGTGAAGATTTCTTTGTCAGGTTTGAATGTGACAGTTGTACCGTTTTTGTTAGTTGTTTTACCAACTTTTTTTAGGGTTCCAACTGGGTGCCCCCCGTTAACGAAAGTTTCTTCATATTTAACTTTGTCTCGCACAATCTCAACGGTTAATTTTTCAGATAGAGCATTAACAACACTAGCACCCACACCATGAAGTCCGCCGGATGTCTTATAACCACCCTGTCCAAATTTTCCACCTGCATGTAAAACGGTAAAAATAACTTCAGGTGTAGGTTTGCCAGATTTATGCATCCCTACCGGCATTCCGCGCCCGTGATCGACCACAGTAATGCTGTTATCTGCTTGGATTGTTACGTTAATTTCTTTTCCATATCCACCGAGAGCTTCATCTACGGCGTTATCGACGATTTCGTAAACTAAATGATGTAGTCCACGGCCATCGGTCGAACCAATATACATACCAGGACGCTTCCGAACTGCTTCAAGTCCTTCTAAGACCTGGATGGATGAATCATCATACGATGTTTTACTTGTTTTTGCCATTCATGTTACTCCTTTAAGGTCAGTACTATTATCATAACTTATTTTTAAACTGATGAAAACATTTCGATAAATGTTATAATACTGCATTGTTACTGTAATTTATTACAATTAAGTCAAATGTATAAAATATGCAGGATTTTTTATAGAAAAGAGGAAAGAACATGATAGAAATTATTATCATGCTACTTGTAGCTTATCTCCTAGGCTCCATCCCTTCTGGAGTACTGGTTGCCAAACATTTTAATAAAGATTTACACCAAGAAGGAAGTGGTAACACTGGGACCACTAATACCTTCCGCGTTCTAGGCGTAAAGGCTGGCGTTTTGGTGTTGTGCATGGATCTTTTAAAAGGAACGCTCGCCACTCTGCAACCGATTGTCTTCCACGTACAGGGAATTAATCCTTTAATTATTGGTTTAGGAGCTATCTTAGGTCATACTTTTTCCGTTTTCGATCATTTTCGTGGCGGAAAAGCGGTAGCTACAAGTGCTGGAATGTTGCTAGCCTATAATCCTAGTTATTTTTTAATTGCCTGCTGTCTTTTTATTTTCTTCATTTACGTATCCAGCATGGTTAGTTTTTCGAGCATCGTGTCCTCTCCACTACTGGTTATTATCTCTCTTTTTTACCACGATTGGATTTTAACCATCGTAGCGGTAGCATTGACGACCTTTATCATATATCGTCATCGCACAAATATCCAACGTATTCTGGCTGGAAATGAAAATTTAGTTCCATTTGGACTCTATTATCGAAAGAAAAATAAGTAGCTGCGGTTTGAATTACATACAAAACCCCTAAAAGATTAGGTTTCGCCTTACTAACTCGCGAACCTGACCCTTTAGGGGTTTTCTTTTTAGAAGAATGACATTGAAAATTCTTGATTAAATGTTTCTTGTGCAGCTAAACGATTTACACCAAGCTTATCTTTTAATTCACCATTGAAATTGACAGTATCAGCAATTCCCCACCACGGTTCTAAACAAACAAAATTAGCAGTGGCTGGATATGGTGACCAAATACCAAGGTATGGAGCGTTAGCAACCGTAAACGCAATACCGTGATTATTCACTTCATTTTCGGTCATTAAGGTGATTTGTTCTCCCTTAAGGTCCAAGATGATGGCGTCATCTTTAAAGAGCGCATGCGTTAAATCAAGCGGAGTTGTAGCATCAAACTTGATAGGGTTTTTAGGATCCGTGTAAGGTGCCTTAAGTGGAATTTGATTATACACTTGTTTAGGCGCGATTCGAATATGAGTATCTTCCATCTGAATTTGGTTATCTCCAAGATTTAGATTAAATCCAGGGTGCCCGCCAATCGAAAATAATAAATCTTTTTTAGAATCAGGATTAACTACTTCGTAATGCTCGATCAATTCATGATCCTTTAATGTGAAGTGCAAACGTAGTTTAAACTCAAATGGAAATTTTTGAAGAGTTTCTGTATCGCTATTTAATTCCATAATTACGTGTTGATCATCTTGTTCAACTGCTTCAAAATCCATATCCCGCGCAAATCCATGTTGACCCATAGGATAAGTTTGATCCTCCACTTGGAATTGGTCATCCTTTAGACGTCCAACAAAGGGAAATAACACTGGGGCATGTCGGCCCCATACTGCAGGGTCGGCTTGCCAAATGTATTCAATCCCATCATTAGCCTTAACACTGGATAACTCGGCCCCTTTTTCGTTAATTTGGACTGTTAAATAGTCATTTTTTAAAGTAACCGTCATCGGTCAAAATCCTCCTACTATAAGATAAACTCGCTCAGATCTTTATTTTGTGCAATGCTACCGATTTTGTCATCAACATATTTTTCAGTAATCGTTACTTCGCCCATTTCCATTGAAGGACCTTCAAAAAGGATGTCTTCTAGAAGATGTTCCAAAATGGTATGCAAACGACGAGCACCAATATTTTCGGTTTCATGGTTTACTTGTTCAGCGATAGCTGCAATGCGTTCAATGGCTTCGATCGTGAACGTAATCTTCACATTATCAGTTCCAATCAATGCAATATACTGTTTAACTAGCGCATTCTTAGGTTCAGTAAGAATCTTAACAAAGTCTTCTTTAGTTAAGTCGTTTAGTTCAACGCGGATCGGAAAACGTCCTTGTAGTTCTGCGATTAAATCACTAGGTTTACTTTCATGGAAAGCACCTGAACCAATGAATAGAATATGACTGGTGTCTACTAAACCATACTTCGTACTTACTTGGGAGCCTTCAACGATTGGTAGAATATCTCGTTGAACTCCTTGACGAGAAACATCACTAGATGAATTTTGACCAGAACCGGTAATTTTATCAATTTCATCGATAAAGATAATTCCAGTATTTTCGGCTCGTTGAATAGCAGCGTGATACAAGTCTCCATGATTAACCAACTTGTCAGATTCTTCGCGGATTAAAATTTCACGAGCTTCTCGAACAGCTACCGTTCTTGTAATCTTTTTCTTAGGCATTAAGCCATTCAAAGATTCACCTAAGTCGATCCCCATTTGGTTCATCATATTGCCACTGTTATTTTGCTTAGGATCGTCCATTTCAATGGTAACCATATCATTCTCTAGGAGACCCTTAGCTAACTTACTAGCAACATTCATCCGTTTTTCTTTGATATCATCCGGCACTTTTTGAGAACTTTGGTTTAAGTTATCCGGTGTACGTCCTTGCTGTAATTGATTAAGCATGTTCATCATGTTTTGAATATCAGCAGCATTGTTTTTATTTTGAGTATCCGTTGAAACAGGAACGAGGAGTTCTACAATGCGACGGTCCGCATTCTTAGAAGCTTCTGCTCGTACATCTTTAAAAGAGTTTTCTTCTTCGATGTGCACCGCATTTTCGACTAGATCACGTACCATTGATTCAACATCTCGGCCCACGTAACCTACTTCAGTAAACTTAGTGGCTTCTACTTTTACAAAAGGAGCATTAACGATTTTAGCTAAACGCCGTGCAATTTCAGTTTTTCCGACCCCGGTAGGTCCAATCATTAATAAATTTTTAGGTGTAATATCTTCTTGCATATCACCAGAAAGTTGTAAGCGACGGTAACGATTCCGTAATGCCACTGCTACTGCGCGCTTAGCACTTTTTTGACCAATTACAAATTGATCTAATTCTTGAACGATTTCTTGTGGTGTTAAATTATATTGCATGATTTAGTCTTCCTCCTTGAAATCCAATGCAATAACGTTGTGGTTCGTAAAGATATCAATATCACCCGCAACGTTAATCGCAGTTTTAGCCATTTCTTTCGCACTAACTTGCGTAGCATGCTTCTTGAGGGCTTTAGCTGCGGCCAGCGCAAAGTTACCGCCTGAACCAATCGCTAAGATTCCGTCATCAGGAGCGATAACTTCTCCACTTCCAGAAACAAGATACATCTCTTTTTCGTCCATAACAATTAACATAGCTTCTAATTTTTGAAGTTGTTGATCACCACGCCAAATTTTGGCTAGTTCAACAGAAGCTCTTTGTAAATTCCCACTATATTCAGAAAGCTTCTTTTCAAATTTTTCTTCAAGGTTAAAAGCGTCAGCAACACTTCCGGCAAAACCAACAATGACCTTTCCATCATAAATTCGACGAACCTTGCGGGCAGTCCCTTTCATAATAAATTTTTCACCCATTGTTACTTGGCCATCTCCGGCCATGGCATTTTCACCATTATGACTAATCGCAATAATGGTTGTCGCATCAAATTTTACTGGCATTTGTATTCTCCTTTTTAATTAAGCATCAGTCGAGCGTGGAAAATATTTTCGGTAGCTCTCTTGTAGTTTTTCTTTAGTAACATGCGTGTAGATTTGAGTAGTCGATAAACTGGAATGACCCAGAAGTTCTTGAACAGTCCGCAAATCTGCACCGTTGTTTAATAACGCCGTTGCAAAGCTGTGGCGTAGCATATGGGGATGAATTTTCCCATTTAAGCTGCTGGCGGTAATGACTTGGTTCAAAATGTATTCAATCCCGGTTGTGGTAATTGGCTTAGCATAATGGTTAATAAAAACAAAATTATGGGTTTGTTTATATTTACTCAAAAAAGGCTCCCATTCATTTTTTCGGTAATTTTGGAGCGCTTCTTTGGCATACCGCCCGAAGGGAACATAACGTTCTTTATTTCCCTTTCCTAGAACTAGGATAGTTTGCATTGAAAAGTCAATATCTGACCATTGTAACGCTGCACATTCACTTACTCGCATCCCCGTACCATAAAGCACTTCTAAAATCGCAATATTGCGTAGCTTTTGCGCACCTTCCGCTTGGTAAACCGCTTCAAAGAGCATGTTCATTTCCTTTTCATAAAAGAAATGTGGCAGCTTGTCAGATTGTTTCTTCAGTTGGACTAATTCAAACGGATTCTTATCCACTAAATCATTCTTAACTAAAAAACGATAAAAAGAGCGCAAAGCAGATACTTTTCGCGAAATCGAAGTTCGAGCTAAATGTCGATCGAATAAATAACTCATATAAACATTCACATCGAAACGATCCACTAAAAGTAGGTCCGTTTTATCACCCGTATCAGTTAAAAATTTTTGGAATGCGTCAATATCTTCTAAGTACGCAGTAACCGTTTTCTCTGAATATTGACGTTCAACCGTAAGATACTGTTTGAACAGTGAAATTAATTCCATAAAAAACCTCCAACACTTGTCACTGTAGCAAATGTTAGAGGTAAACGTCAATTAATATTTTGTTTTTTAAACTATTTTTGAGGTGTTTCTTCGTAGTCACCATTTGGACAAACAATTTGTTTGCCGCCTTTAATTTTCTTTTCAATCAAGTAGCTATGACAAACAGGACATTCACGAGCAATTGGTTTATCCCATGACACAAAGTCACAGTCCGGATACCTAGAGCAACCATAGAACAATCGACCGCGTTTAGATTTACGTTCAATAATTTGTCCCTGATGACACTTAGGACAGGTTACGCCAATTTCTTTAACAATTGCTTGGGTATTACGACAGTCTGGGAAACGGCTGCAAGCGAAGAACTTACCGTAACGTCCCATTTTGACTACCATGGGTGAACCGCAGATTTCACAATTAAAACCAGCTAGTTCGTCTTTAATCTGAACTTTTTCGATTTGTTCCTGTGCTTTGGCTAGTTCCTTAGCAAAAGGTTTGTAATAACGGTCAACGACTTTCACCCAGTCTTCCTTGTCTTCTTCAATCGAATCCAAGTCTTTTTCCAAGCCAGCCGTAAAATCGATATTAACGATATCTGGGAAGAAGTCATAAATAATTTCATTGACGATTTCACCCAGTTCAGTAGGTTCAAAATGTTTAGACTCTAACTTAACATAGTAACGCCTTTGAATCGTGTCTAAGGTTGGAGCGTACGTAGAAGGACGACCTACCCCATTTTCTTCCAAAGCTTTAATTAAAGTAGCTTCACTATAGCGAGCTGGTGGCTGAGTGAAATGTTGGTTCGGGTTGTTGGTAACCAGTTGGACTTGGTCGCCCTCTTCTAGATTTGGAAGAACGTTATCTTTGTCCTTATTGGTCTTGTAAACTTTTGTGAAACCTTCAAATTTGGTCTTTGATCCGTTAGCTCGGAATTGAACTCCATTTTGTTCAATCTTAACCGTCATGGTATCCGAAACTTCTGGTGTCATTTGACTAGCAACAAAACGGGACCAAATTAAATTATAAAGTCTAAATTGATCTTTATTAAGGTATTCTTTAATACTTTCAGGAGTCCGCAATACGGACGAAGGGCGGATTGCTTCATGGGCATCCTGAGCACCCTCGGGCATTTTACCCTTCCGAGGCTTAGTAGCAGCATATTCTGCGCCAAACTCATCATGAATAAATAATGAAGTTTCGTGCTTAGCAACCTCAGAAATACGAGTCGAGTCGGTTCGCATATAGGTAATCAAACCGACAGTGCCTTCTTTACCAATGTTAATTCCTTCATAAAGTTGTTGGGCAGCCATCATCGTTTTACGAGTTCTGAAATTCAACGTCTTGTTGGCTTCTTGTTGCATAGAACTAGTTGTAAAAGCTGGAGCTGGATAACGTTTGCGTTCTCGGCGTTTAACTTCCGTAATATCAAAATCAGCCTTAGGGTCGATTTTCTTTAATACTTCCTGAACCTTATCATTATTAGGCAGCTTCATCTTTTTATTATTCACGCCATAAAAGGCAGCCTTAAATTTAGAGCGTCCTTTTTTAAATTCAGAATCAATTGACCAATATTCTTCAGGTTCAAACGCCTTGATTTCTTGTTCACGTTTAATAATTAAACTTAAGGCAATTGATTGAACTCGACCAGCACTAAGGCCTTTTTTAACTTTTTGCCATAGTAATGGAGAAATCGAATACCCGACTAAACGATCCAAAATCCGACGAGCTTGTTGAGCATCAACGAGCGTCATATCAATGCTACGCGGAGTTTTGAACGCATTTTTAACGGCATCTTTAGTAATTTCATTAAAAACCACTCGATTTTGATCTTTGGGATCCAACCCTAATAGATATGAAAGGTGCCACGCAATGGCTTCTCCTTCCCGATCGGGATCAGATGCCAGATAAACTTTTTTAGCTTTTTTAGCTTCTTTACGTAAATTTTTAATGGTATCGCCCTTACCACGAATAGAGATGTAATGGGGTTCGTAATCATTTTCCAGATCCACGCCCATCTTACTCTTTGGTAGATCACGAATATGTCCAAGACTCGCAACTACTTTATAGGTACGGCCTAAATATTTTTCAATGGTTTTAGCCTTGGATGGTGATTCCACAATCACAAGGTTTTTTTTCGCTGCTGGCATTTGTTGCTCCTTTGCCTTGTTATATTTAAAATTTTATAGACACCATGTTATTGCATAATATTCGATATTGTCAAATAACTATCATTAATCCAGTTATAATTTCAATCGAATTTATCCCTAAATGATGGTAATAATGATACTAAATCCGCTTAATTATTAATAAAATTTCTAATAACCGTCAGAATCCAGCTAATTATACCCCAATTTAAAAAGATGGACTACCCGTTTTGTAGCTTCTACAGGGCTTCACTCAAAATAAGAGATGACATTTTAGTTAACCTAAAAAATGCCATCTCTTATTCTAAACCATTAGTCTAATTGTGCTCGAATGCCAGCTAAGCTAACTTCATTTGTAGTATCAAACTGGATCTGAGCTTCGGGTAAATCACCAATTCCAATTGAAAGTTCACCAGCAGCATTAATTGATTGAATGCCCGCCGCTGAATCTTCAATCCCCGCTACATGATTGGTAGGTAAATGTAATGCTTGAGCAGCCTTTTCAAAAATTTCGGGATCAGGTTTTCCCGCTTTCAACAAGCCAGGGTCTACGATTGCTGCAAAATACTCTGTAACTTTTAGATTTTCAAGAATTCCAGGAGCATTTTTAGAAGCTGATGCTAGTACCAAACGATAATCATGCTGTCTTAATTCGTCTAAAAAAGCTTGGATTCCAGGTAAAATATCGTTAGGTGTTAGTTTAGCTATTAAAAGTTGATACTCATTATTTTTTTGTTCAGCTAGGGCTTGTTTTTCAGCTAAGCTAAAGTCGGCTTGACGGTTGACAGACTCGAGGATTAATTCCAATGAATCCATGCGGCTAACTCCTTTAAGACTCGCTGCTAACGTTGGTGTCCAGGGCACTTTAATTTGATCTGCAATATTATGCCAAGCCTGACTGTGAAACTTCGCAGTATCTGCAATAACCCCATCAAGGTCAAAAGCGAATCCCTTTATATCTGAAAATTTCATTCCTAATTCCTCCACTCAGCTTAATTCAACTTTCTTACCATTTAAATCAACGCTTAGTGGGCTACCACTAATCAATTTAAGATTTGTTGCACTTTTATCGACACTAACTTCAATTACTCTTCCGCGGAATTGTTGTCTAAATCGGTAAGATGTCCAATTTTTCGGTAAGAATGGGGCATAATGCAGCTGATCATTACGGACCCGCATTCCTGCAAAACCTTGAACAATCGCTAACCATCCACCCGTCATGGACGTAATATGCAGACCATCCGCAGTATCATTATTATAATTATCTAAATCTAGGCGGGCGGTACGTTCATACATCTCAACGGCTTGAGCCTCTTTGTGTAAGTCAGCCGCAAGAACCGAGTGAATAGCAGCCGATAAACTAGATTCATGCACAGTTAGTGGTTCATAAAAATCAAAATTCCGCTGTTTTTCTTCCATTGAAAAATCGTCAATGAAATCCCAAATTCCTTGAAGAACATCCCCTTGTTTAATATATGGTGAACGTAAAATTTTATCCCAAGACCAATTTTGGTTTAGCGGTAATTGTTCCTTTGGCAATGAACTAACTGGCTTCAAATCCTTATTTAAGAAACCATCATTTTCGACAAAGATTCCGCGCTTAGAATCTTCTGGTAAATACATATTATCGATAATTTCTTGCCAGTGTTGACGTTCTGCTGACGATACATTAACTTTTTTGGCAACATCCTCTTCGATTTGATCCAAAATTTCCAAGGTATAACGGAGTGTCCACCGCGCCAATAAATTGGTATACCAATTGTTATCAACGTTATTTTGATATTCGTCAGGACCAGTTACTCCAGCAATCATATATTGTCCATTTTCTGCTGAAAAATGGACGCGATCAGCCCAAAAACGAGCAATTTCGGTTAAAACTTCGGCCCCTTCGTTAAGGACGTAGGATTGATCACCTGTATAACGGGTGTAATTGTAGATAGCAAACGCAATATCACCATTACGATGAATTTCTTCGAAAGTGATTTCCCATTCGTTATGGCATTCTATCCCGTTAAAAGTCACCATGGGATATAAAGCTCCTTTAAGCCCCTGTTCCCTAGCATTTACAAAGGCGCCATCCAGCTGATTGTAACGGTACTTTAACAAGTTACGAACGACCTTAGACTCCGATACACCTAGGTATACCGGTACGGCAAATGCTTCAGTATCCCAGTAGGTTGCACCACCGTATTTTTCACCAGTAAAACCTTTAGGACCAATATTTAAGCGCGCATCGTTACCATAATAGGTAGAAAAGAGCTGGAATAAATTAAACCGAATTCCTTGTTGGGCTTCTGCATCACCATTGATTTCAATGTCTGATTTTTGCCATCTTTGTTCCCATTCTTGAACATGCTGTTCTAACAGTTGCTCGAAACTTTGCGTCTTAATCGTATGCGTTAATTCCTGCATCCGTTCGTTTATTTCATCGACTGTACCAAAATCTCTAGATGAGACAAAAATGGTTCTTTTCTCCATTATGCTAGTTGTAGCAGGTTGTAAAGCTATGTGATACTTTTGACCGATCGATTGATCGTTTTCTACATCACCGACATAGTCCATATCCGTCTTGATGGTCGTATCAAAACCTACCGTAAAACGTTCAGTGCCAAAATCATTTTCCTTGGTTTTGGCAAGCATTTTCACTTCGTTTTGCTGATTACTTTTAGCAAGTACGTCCCAAAATTGTTCACCGTAATTTGAATCTTCGTTGTAAACATCAGCATCAATAGCACTAATAACTTCAATATCAGCTTTGCTATCAGATAAATTTTTAATCGTCAGACGTTGTCCAACTAATTCTTTAAGTGCGGCACTCACGAAACGTTCAAAAATAAATTTCAGTTTTACGCCACCAATTTCAACCTTAAAACTCCGAGTTAAAATAGCTTTTTGCATATCTAAGTCTAGGCTAAAGTCTTGCGGTACTTGATGGTTCAAATCTAATTGTTCACCGTTTACCGTGATTAAAAGTTTCATAAAATTGACCGAGTTGATTACCTTACCAAAATACTTCGGATAACCATTTTTCCACCAACCAACACGAGTTTTATCTGGATACCAAACTCCTCCGAGATAAATTCCTTCTAAAGTGTCTCCGGAGTAACCCTCTTCATAAAATCCTCGCATACCCAGATTTTCATTGCCTAGGCTGGTGATTGATTCTTGAATTCTTTTATTTTCGGGATCCCATTGATTAGTTTCAATGTGCCAAGGTGCTATATTAAATGTTCGAATCATGATTGTTCTCCTTGTCTATATTTAATTATTCAGCAAAAGTTTCTTTGATTGTTCCTACGGCGAAGGCTCCTAAAAGCATTACTGCACCAGCAAGTAGGAACATATTAGCTTGTGAGCTACCGAGAAGTGGGAATAAGCCAAAGCTAAGTAGGGATGCCACAATCTGTGGTAAACAAATTGAACCGTTGAATAATCCTAAGTAAGTTCCCATATGATTTCCAGATAAAGCATTTGTCACGATGGTTAATGGGTAAGTATTCATTCCAGCCCAAGCAATTCCAACTAGGATATAAGAAACAATTAAAATGTATTGATTATGAACAAAGAAAACGGATACAAAACCGAGTGCACCAAGAATTAAACTAACTGCATAACCTGATTTATGGAATCGATTGGGTAATTTAGCCAAAACGTATGAACATGCTACCGCTGCAATAGATTGAACCGCTGCTAAAACGCCGTACCAGTTCCCCGCTGCTTGATATGCGGCCGAAGATGCATTAGCAGTGTGCCAAACGTTTTGAGCAATTGCACCTGCTGAATATGTCCAGAGGTATTGGAAAGCGAACCAACAGAAGAATTGTACTAACGTGACGGTCCAAAATGCTTTAGGTGCATTCTTTAAAAGCGTAATCCAATTGCCACCTTCACTATTCTCTTTTTCACTAATTCCGTGATACATCGCATAGGTCGCTGGGTCATATTCTTTTACTCTAAATACTGTAAATAAACTAGTTATAATTAATAAAATTGCACCTGCATAGAATGAAATAACAACTGATTGAGGAACGACGCCCTTATTCGCAGTGTTAGCAATTCCCAACCAAGTTAAAAGGAAAGGAAAAATAGCTGCTAAAACTGCACCAGTATTAGATAAAAAACTTTGAATCCCGTAAGCATAACTTTTTTGTTTATCGTTTACCATGTCGCCAATCATCATCTTAAATGGTTGCATAGCAACGTTGGAAGATAGGTCTAGAAAAGCCACCGTAATCGCCCCAAACCAAAGTGCCATTAATGAACCATAACCAAATCCAAAACTACCTGAATTCGGTAGCAGTAGCATCACAATAACAGCAATTAAGGTTCCTAGAATTAGATAAGGTAACCTTCTACCACCTAAACGTGGTTTCCAAGTTCGATCGGAGTAGTAACCTACAATAGGCTGTACAATCAAACCTGCCAAAGGTGGAAGAATGAAAAACCACCCTAAGTTATTTGGATCCGCTCCAATCGTTTGAAAAATACGCGACATTTGAGAACTCTGTAATGTAAATGCAGTTTGAACACCAAGAAAACCAAAATTAATCATCCAAATCAAATTTTTGGAAAGCGTCGGAAGACCCTTCCCACTTGTCTTATCTGCCAATGATAACAACCCCTTTTAATTTTTATGAAGCGCTTTCATGTTATTAATTTAACATAGAGATTTAAATTGTGCAAGCGTTTGCACTTATTTTGTGCAAACGCTTGCTTTTTTTAACCAAATAAAAAAGAGGAATCCCTCTTTTCTTAAATAATATCAAACCCGACTGTCGCTTTTCTTAATTCGGAATCGAATAGTAGTTCAACCGCTTTTTTACCTAGTTCCCGTGGTCTTAAATCAACTTTATTAACGGTGGGGCCGGCTAGACTAATCAACCTACTATTATTAAAACAAATCGCGGGGATGTTTTTAATATGCTGGTTATCTTTTAATAGATGATAAAAGCTTAGTAATTCAATATCATCCGCTCCAATAATGGCATCAATCTCAAAATGGTGTTTCATATATTTATCGATAGCTACTTTATTATCGTTTTTTTCAAGCTTATATATTAAGGGGCTTGAACCGCTTTTAGTGCTCATCACTTGCTGATATCCTAACTCACGCTTTTTTTCATATTCCCAATTATAAGTAGATCTGAGAAAAAGTGGATGTTTAGCATTATACTGGTTAAACATAAATTCAGTAACTTCACGTCCCGCTAAAATATTGTCATTATCAATAAAACGGTCATTTTCATTCGTTGGTTCACCGATAATAACAAAGTTTAACTCTTGCTTCCTAAGATAATTGGTTACTACATCGTCTGCTTTAGAATACAGTAACAAGAAATCGTGAATTTGGCTTTGTTCCACCATTCTTTTCACATTGTTTAATAACGCTTCTTCAGTTTGACAAATTGCGACAGATAAAACAAAGTTTTTGAGTTGTAACGCTGTGTTAATTCCTCGCATTAAGTCAATATGAAACGGATTAGCAGGATCTTCGTCAGCGGTTACTGGGTAAATCACTCCAATTTCATTAGCTTTGCCTAAGGACAAAGTTTTGGCGCTGGCATTGGGCTTATAGTCTAATTCTTTAGCAATTTTCTTAACTTTTTCAATGGTTGTTGCACTAATTCTAGGATTATTATTTAGTGCTCGAGAAGCTGTCGAAACTGATACTCCAGCCTCTTTAGCTACATCTTTGATTGTAATCATGCATATACCTCAAAATTTAATATTTACATATACAAGTATAACTTCCTAGACGATGAAATTCTACATAGCGCCCTCTGCGCCCTAAAAATACAATTTTCCTTACAAAACTTCTTCTAGAACGTCATCCAATTCGATTAATGGCCGAGCACCAGATGCAATTAACTGGTTGGTTCCTTGGCTATTACCACTGAAAATACTCCCCGGAATTGCTAAAACATTTCGATTTTCCGTGAGTGCCAGACTAGCCGTGATTAAGCTCCCAGAATTCTTTCTTGCTTCCACTACGCATGTTGCGGTGGTCAATCCGGCAATAATTCGGTTACGTTCTACAAAATGATGTCTTAATGGTCGAGCACCTTGGGGATATTCACTCAGAATTAAACCTTCTTTTTGAATTTGATTTTGAAGCTGAGCATTTTGCTTAGGATAGGTAATATCGAGCCCATTTCCAATTACGGCAATGGTAGACCCTGCATTTGCTAAAGTTGCTTCGTGAACCAACGCATCAACTCCTTTAGCTAAACCACTAACGGTGGTTAATTGATTAGCCACTACGCCCGGAATTAAACATTTAATGGCTTGTTCACCATAACTCGTCATCATCCTGGCGCCTACAATTGCAATAGTACGTTGATGGCTTAGTAGCGATAGATTTCCATTGTAAAACAAAACTGTAGGTGGGCAATATATCTCCCGCAATAGCTTAGGGTACATTTCATCTAGAATGGTTAGAATTCCCCCACTTTGTTCATTAATTTGAATTTCGTGGGTTAGTTGTTCACTTTGTAATGTGGCAGTTAATTCATCTTTTTGACTTTCCTTAATTAGTTTCGTTGTTCCAATCCACTCTGCAATGGATAATTCGGGGCTTTTACGAATTTCTTGGTAAATTTGATACTGCTTTTTAATGCCTAAATTCGTCCCCACTTTTACTCTAATCAAAAAATCACGTATTTCCATTTGATCACCTCAAATGTACTTTACGTGTTTTTAGGTTAATTTATTTTATTAAAAATTCAGGTACCGGTTCAAAAGTCTGACGATGGATGGGGGTTACTCCATAAGTTTTTAACCCCTCAATATGTTGCTTAGTACCATAACCCACGTTTTTATCAAATCCGTAGCCTGGATAGAGTGCAGCATAAGAACGCATTAAATGGTCACGATATACCTTAGCAACAATTGAAGCGGCTGCAATACTGATACTTTTAGAATCACCCTTAAACATCACAGTTTTTGGGATTTCTATCGGCGCATTGACTGCATCAATCAACAAATGTTGTGGAGTAACATTTAAGTTACCCACTGCTTCTCGCATCGCAAGTTTTGTAGCATTTAAAATATTAACTTCATCAATTTTTTGGTTAGAACAGACGCCAATACCGACGCTCACAGCCTCTGTAAGGATTTTGGCATATAATTCCTCTCGCAATTCACTACTGAGCTGCTTAGAGTCATTAACGTCGATTAAATCGAAAGTTTCATCCAAGACTACACTGGCAGTGACGACCGGACCCGCTAAACATCCCCGACCCACTTCATCAATCCCGGCTACTAAGTCAATTCCATTTGACCATAATTCTCGTTCTAACGTAAATCGTGCCTGAAATGCTTCTTCTTTTAATCTTAATTGGTTAATTTCCTTTTGTTTATGTTTAATTAAGCGTTGAACACCAGTTCGTGGATCTTCTGAAAGTTCAACTAATAACGGGTCATCTAGTGTATAAACACTTAAAAGCTGCGTCTTAATTTCCTTAATCGTCGCCAAGGTCTTCAAACTCCTCTACAAAGTCTAAAGTGAAACGACCCAGTTTTCCTTTACGTGCGTCTAACAAGATTCGCTGACTAGCACGATCGTAGTCGTCACGCATCCCTAATTTTTGAGTAATTAGTAGTAACAATTCAGGTAATTCCATTTCTAAATCGTCTTCTGTTAAATGATAACGCCCCATCAATCCTTCACGATAATGGTTGATGAATATATTTAGACCATAGATTACAACATCGTCGTTAGCGAATAAATTATCTTTAATCGCTCCAGTAAAGGCCAATTTATTTCCTACATTTTGGTCTTCAAATTTAGGCCATAAAATTCCGGGAGTATCTAAAAGATATAGTCCGCGACGTGAACGCAACCATTGTTGTTTTTTCGTTACCCCGGGGCGGTCACCTGTAATCGCCACCTTCTTATTAACTAAGTGGTTAAGCAACGTAGATTTACCAACGTTGGGGATTCCAATACACATGGACCGAATTTCAGCATTTTTAATTCCACGATCAGCCTTGTTAGCTAGCTTGTCGGCTAAAATTTCTTGCGTTTTCTTCAAAATGATATTTTCAGTTGAGGGCTCTTTAGAATTCAATGCGATGGCGTATTCGTTCCGTGATTTATAATAATCTAGCCATTTTTTAGTTTCTTTAGGATCTGCTAAATCAGCCTTCGTTAAGATTAAAAGATGAGGTTTGCTTTTGATAACGTCTTCAATCATTGGATTTCGTGACGACACTGGGATCCGTGCGTCTACTAGTTCAAATACGATATCAACTAGTTTTAATTTTTCTTCGACCTGACGAATTGCCTTCGCCATATGGCCAGGGTACCATTGGATAATTGCCATGTTTGTTTAACTCCTATTTCGTTGGGCTTTTTATGCCATTTTTTTGATTGATTAGACTAGTTTAATATTAACTAGTAATCTCTATTTTAGCATTATTTACAGTAATTTGGTTTCCGATAAATAATCCGTTAAAAATAATCGTAATAAAAAGCCTTTATCGTCCGTAAAAATTGAAGACGGATTATAGAGGCTCCTTTAGTTTGATAAGTTTTAAGATGATTATAGTTTTTGATTAATTACTGTTAAACAGAAAGTTTCCAACTAAGAAATAAATACCCTATCATGATAAGTAGCGATCCAAATGAAACAATCATCACAACCAAAATTGTTAAATCTGCACCTCTAGAGGCATAGTCCTCGACAATACTGAGAGGAATAACAAATACACAGGTGTTTAATATAATACATTGAAAAGCACTAACAAATTTTAGTAAAACTCATCTTTCTACTTACTCTACGAAATAAAAATGCGTATATGTAATGAAATAAAGCAATTAGTATTAATGATGTAACTATTATTACTAAGTTCATAAAATTTGCTCCCTTGTTGTGAGTTACAAAATAACTACGCATATTATACATCTGTTATGTACCTAGATATAATCTAGTTTAAATTAGTGTGTGTAGAAAAATTGTAAACTAACTATAAAACTCAAAAAATTTTAGATTTAAAGTAAAAAAGAAAAACAATTCGTAAATGAATTGTTTTTCTTCAATTGTCTTCATCAATATTTATTGACTTAGCTGTCATATTAACCGTTAACATTCAAAAAATTATTCGTAGTCTTTTCTAATTTAGTACATACTATCATTTAAATTAAAATACGTATTATTATTCCTAACCTTATTAAGAACAATTTCTTTATATTTTATATAATTAACGTGGTGAAGATCAAATTCAGGTATTATTTCATACAAATCATTATTTTCTATTAATTCTTTTTCTAATAAACATTCAATATTTTCTCTACATCTATCGACAATTTCAGAATCATTAGACTCTATCAATATTACAGAAATATTGAAAATATTATACGCATTTTTACTATTCAATTCTAAATTAAAAAAACTCGATTTCAAAGCACTACCTAGCTTGTCTATCTTTATCTTTTTGGGATTTTGAAGATATCTTATGTAAACACTTTCCCAAGTTATTACATGTTTTTTCTCATTCAGTATGTCCATATCATCAATGGATATTATCTCATATTTACTAGGTTTTTTTATAAATTCACAAATATTTTTAACAGATGGTCGTAGATATTTTATCGCAAATTCATTATATTCATTATCCCAAATATTAATTCCAAAAAAATTTCCGATTAATTTTTTTGTTAAGCAACGTAATATATCTACATCTATAAAACTTTCTGAAATATTAAAAAAAGGAGCTAAAGGCCAGTTGACTACAGGTTGAAATACAACTCTATCATGTGCTATAGCATTTCTACATTTTATTGCTACTCCAACAAAGTCAAATTCCTCTTCCGAGGTTATTCCTTCTTTTGAAAGTAGATATTTAATTTTAGTACTAAAATTTGGGCTATTCGCACCTAAACTCTGGACAATAATCTTCGTATTATCGTCAACATATATATCACTAAGCAAATCTAAAATATGAAATATTCCAAGTAATTCTTCATCACGATAAAGTTTTTCAAACATATCCTCCTTTCTAAAATCGAGAACTTTTCGCCATCTATCAAGGACTGAAACCGCTAAATTTTTATTTTTAGGATCTTCTATTCTTTCTAAAACTAACTCCAGCTCATTCGAATAATCCTTTTTCTCAATTTTAAAAGTAGATTTTTTGAATTTATTTTCAACAAAATTTTCAATATCAGTAAAGGATTGAATTTGACTTGTAATGTCATAAACAGTAATAGGAAAATCAATGAAAAGTGAAATTACTCCCTGTATTATTAATAATTCGGGCCTAATTAATCTTCTTAAATCTAAATTTGAATATATAGGATTAAAATCTAAAATTCCTCTAATCTCAATTTCTTTTGTTCCATGTTTCTCATTATATTTTGACTCTACGACTATATCTCCAAGACTAAAATATATGTCGATTTCCCCTATATCTATTTTCGTAATATCATGTACCGTTTTAAAATAAGCCTTCATGATAAGTGAACTCTCCTTAAATCAAACTCGTAATCCACATTGTTGTTTTATCAATCTAAAAAACAAACTAATTACTATATTAATTAGATGCTTTGATAGCACAATAATAACTGTTATTTAACCAGCTTGAAGATTATTAAAATTTTATCCACTTTTTGTAATTCAAAACAAGAAACCCTATATTTTTGATAGTAAACAGTCTTATTTATCCTTGTTATCATAATGTTTATTAAGTATCAATTCTTCATTAATTTTAATGACATAGATAGTCAATATAATTAACGCATATAACAAATCTTCAACATTATCTTCAAAGACTGAACCATGTAAATATTTATTTCTTATACCTAATGCGTTATCAAATTCTGAATCATTCAGTAAATAATTTAAATAGTCAGATTCTGGTTTTGAAAATAAAGTATCTTTATAGATCAAGAGTCCTTCTTCCAAGATTTCATCTATTTCATTTTGTTGTTGTTTTAAATCGACTTTTCTAGATATTTTTGTTAATCCGTTATAGTAATTGATAACCCCATAATTGAAGATCATTGAAAAAATTCTTATTCTTCTCATTTGTTTTTTATTTACATAAATAACGTCATCTTTTCTTTTGGTAATGATATTATTTTCAATTAAATAATTTATATCTTGTCGCTGATAGTTCTCAAAAAAAGAATAATTAATATTATGCTTTTCCAAAAGCTGTATGAAGCTATTTTCATGTAAATATCCATCAGTAACTTTTACCGTATTTAAATGGGACTGATCAGAAAACAGAAGTTCTAAAACTTTTTTTATGTCTTTATTTTCTTCATTTAAATAAATATATTTCTTATGCAAGAAACTGCCCAAATCATATATCCTAGGTGTAGATTCAAGTGCAAATAAATCCTTATCTATTTCTCCTTCATCAATTAATAGGTTCCACTGTTTTCTTATTTGTTCCTCAATGGTAAATAAGTTCTTTGTTTGAATATTTATCTTTTCCTTTTCGCCAGCAAATCTAATTGGTAACCATTCTATCTCAAAGTTATTTTCGCAGTACTTTTCAAAAAAATAATTAATTAAATCTTCAATCCTTAACCCTAGATTTTCGTCTAAAATATGTTGAAAGCCCTTAAATGCTTGCTTTACCAATAAATCTTTATTGTGAAAATAAAAACTTGTTTCGTAATTTTTCCTCGTCTTTGGTCCGTAAAAGAGCCTTGTTAAAGTTGAACTCTCAAAATTTGGAAAACTACCCAAATTTAGAATCCAATTCTCATTAAAAAAATAATCCATATACATTAAATAATTAAGCAACGATTCAAAAGAAGAGTGTGTTTTTATATCATCGACATCAATTAAAATTTTTAATTCACTTTTTTCAGAAGTTAGATATTTTTTTCGATCTGTATAGATAGCTACACTCTGTAAAAAACCATTACTATTTTTCTTGCTCTGACTATTTAAAAATACTTTTTCTAATTGTTCAATTTTCCTCTGTGCTTTTAATTTTAATTTAGCATCAATGACTAGCCTTTGAATATCTTTAATTCCTTGGTTAATTAGTCTAAGGTAATTTAAATTTGAAGATTCATCTATATACCATTCACAAAGATTGTATAGTTCAGCTGTACTAATATTATCAGGAATAACATAATTATCATTATTCACAATATAATTACTTAGAAACAGCTCAAAATTTTCAGTATTCGATAAAAAAAACGTCTTTATCAACTTAGGATATCTAATTGAAAAATAATCCGATTTTAAAAAGTACCAAATTGGTATTGAAAATCTATTAATAATATTTTTTAAATCAGATTCGGTAATTTTTTTATCTAATTGAAATTTTTCAAAGCACTCTAAAAAATCAGCTCTAAAAAATGTGCTATTACTATCTATATCAGTATTTTTAGCATCTTTCGGATTATGATAATTTTCTATACTTGTATTTGAAGTTACTGAAAATAAACATTCTAAGTAATAGATAATATTTTCTTTAGTTAAAGATGAAAAAAATATATTTATTTTTTTATTAAAAGAACCTCTTATTTTCTTGATTTGCTCTTTTGAAAATTCACTTAAGTATATATCGTTTTTTAGAATTTTATTTATATTGTAAAATTCTAATACATCTAAAAAAATAGGATGGTCGTTTGATTCAACATTTTTCATTACTTTTTTTATTCTACCCCAGTAAAAATCTATAGATGCATCATTGATACTGTAAAACTTAAATCGTTCCATCGACTTACCTCGCATACAATTATTCCAACCAATATTAAAAATAATATTTCAAATAATAATTTTTAACCATCTAACCCTAGTCATTGATTAATATATGTTAATTGAACGAATATAATTATATCGATTACCAATTTACTTTATTAAATTTAATCTTTTATTTAAACTAGGTTGATACCTAAAATAGTCATATTTCATCAAATTAGTTTCTCATTTTGCCGTACTCTGTCCTTCATTACCGGAATGACCATTAACATTTATTTCCACGCTTTTCTAGTAATACAATATCGATAAATCTCCGTTTTACGTTGAAAGTAGCTCTATGTGCTAAAATAAACAAAGACAAAGCGGCTACATTCATGTGGTTGTATAGTATAAGCCATCTCTATTACTTTGACGAGTGAAGTATATAACTTTTTGTCTATTGTTTTTTAATTTTTCCGTTATTTTCTAGCTTTCCTTGGTAAGCAATATAGTATATTACAGTGTCATCATTATTTGATTTTAACTGTACAGAATGTTTATATTTACCGAGCTTATCATCAACATAATCTGACGATTGTTTCATCTTATTCAATAGTTTATCTAAATCAGGTGTATTTCCATTAGAATCGTTAATCTTTTTATCTAAGTCGTTTAATATTCTTTTATCATAGACTCTAATTTCAAAAGACTTAGTATATTTATTATATGTAACATCTACGCTTTTTTTATAATCATCGTGATAACTATTTTTTAAATCTACCAAAACAGTGCCTTCTTTTGAAAGATGGAAAGTCGCAGTTTTTTAGAATCGTTACTAGACGGTGTTATTGAAACACCAACCACAAAAAATACTATTCCTACTCCAACCAATACTAACGGTTTTCGTGTTTTTTTATACCAACTATTATAAATTCTGTGGATACGGCTCCATAACTATGGCCTAAAACCAAAATAAAAAGCGAGGATGACAGAAATTAATCTGTCATCCTCGCTTTTCGTAAATAAAGTCCAAAGTAAACTACCTGCTAAGTTAGGCTTGCTCAATCACGATTTGATCATCCTTCAAGTCAGCTTTTAAATGCTTAATATCCAAATGATCTAAATAGAAATCTGTTACCTTATCACGAATTTGTTGTTCAATCACCCTTCTTAATGGACGAGCTCCCATTGCTTCGTCATATCCTTGTTCCATCAACCAATCCTTAGCTGCATCGGTTACTTTCAAAGTCAAATCTTTTTTCGCTAGTGTTTTTTGAACATCAGAAATCATTAAATCAACAATCTGACTTAAATCTTTCTTAGTTAGATGTGAGAATTCAACGATTCCATTGAACCGGTTTAGGAATTCTGGACGGAAGAATGGAGCCAACTTATCCATTAAAGTTTGATCTTTGTCTGCATCGCCAGTTAACTTTTCATTACCAAATCCAGCATTGGATGTAGCAATAATAATGGTATTCTTGAAGTTAATTACATTACCTTGACCATCCGTCAAACGACCGTCATCCATTACCTGAAGCAAAAGCGTCAATACTTGCGGATCGGCTTTTTCAATTTCATCTAGTAATACGATTGAATAAGGATTTCGACGTACTCGTTCCGTTAAGGTATTAGAGTTATCATCATAGCCTACATAACCAGCTGATGTACCAATTAATTTTGAAACAGCGGTCCGATCTGAATACTCACTCATATCCAATCGAATGATTGCATCCTTATCACCAAACATGTCTAATGCTAATTGTTTAGCTAGTTCAGTTTTACCAACCCCGGTTGGACCAACAAATAGGAAACTACCGATAGGCTGTTCACCTTCTGAGAAGCCAGCTCGATTCCGACGAATAGCTCTAGCAACCATTGCTACCGCTTCATCTTGACCGATAACTTTACTCTTTAAGCGACTATCCAAATCTTTTAACCGTTCAATATCATTAGCACCCATATCTGAGACTGGAATTCCCGTTAATCGTTCTACTGATTGAGCAACATCATCGACGGTAGCCACTACTTCTTCCTTCTTACCTACATTATCAATTTGCTTATTAGTAGCCTCGATTTGTTGCTTCAAATCCGCAGCCCGCTTAAAGTCTTCTTTTTCCACCGCTTGATCTTTTTCTTTTTGCAATTGATTGAGCTTTTCCTTTAAAGCTGTTTCATCATTTTCAGGCTGATGTGCTGCCAAATGAGCCGCTGTCATATCAATCAAATCAATTGCTTTATCTGGTAGCGTTCTTTGTGGAATATATTGGATGGAGTAATCTACCGTTGCCTTCAAAACATCATCTGGCAATTTTACATGGTGATGTTCCTCATACAAGTTTTTGATACCCTTTAGAATTTCAAGCGTGTCTTCAGCATTAGGTTCATTGACTACAACATCATTGAATCGACGAGCCAAAGCTGCGTTTTTCAAAATTGTATTTCGATATTCATCTTGGGTAGTGGCGCCAATAACGGTTAGTTCACCACGAGACAATGCTGGCTTGATAATATCAGCTAAGCCTTTACCACCGTCTTCACCACCTGTTGAACCAGTACCAATTATCTGGTGAATTTCATCAAAGAATAGAATAATATTGCCAGCAGCCTTAACTTCCTTGACTAAGTCTTTGATATTCTCTTCAAAAGAACCGCGATATTGAGTTCCAGCTTCTAAGGAGGACAAGTCAATAGAGTAAATTTCTTTGTCCCGAATTGCTTCTGGAACTTTACCATTTACAATTGCTTGTGCCAATCCTTCAACGATGGCTGTTTTACCAACACCTGCATCCCCAACTAAAATTGGATTATTTTTGGTTCGACGGCTTAAAATTTCCGCTGTTTCTTGAATTTCATTTTCACGTCCAATAACTGAATCTAGTAATCCATCGCGTGCTTGTTCTGTTAAGTTGGTGCCTAGTTTTTCTAAAATACCACCCTTTTTAAGAGCTTGTTGTCCATCTTTAGATACTTCAATTGTTTTTGCTTGTTCTGGTAATTTACCAGTTGCTCGATATTGAGCAAACTCGTCTGGAGTTAACGATTGACCATTAACCAAGTAGCGAGCAGAATCTGAGTTAGGATTCCCCATACGTTTAAATACTTGATTAAAAATATCATCCATATCATTGTTGAAAAAAGGATCATTTCCGTAAAAATTGGCCATATAACAACACCTCCGTTAATTAAATAAAGTAAAATTGTGTCTTAAAACTAAGTAAAAACACTCTTTTTTACTTACAACTGTATTATAACTCCTTTTTAGCACTCTGTTAAGTAAAGTGCTAATCGAATCACAACGTTAACTATTTTCAGACGATTATAACTGAAATTTATGTTTACCATTGCAATATAATCTCTGGGAACTAAAAAACTAGCTAACCAAAACTAAAGGATTGGTTAACTAGTCTCATGAAGTTTCTGATTCAGCTTGCTTGAAAAAATATCAATCAGTTGGGGGCATCTTCCAATGTCCATCTTAATTCACCATGGTAACTACCAATTTGATCCGTAGGTTCTAGCACCAGTTGGAGATACTGGCTTAAATCTAAATTTAAGTTCCCAGTATCTTGCCCAATCGTCTGATTTTCTCCGTTGATTACGTTACCCTTAAAATAAAGCCTTGATATAAGCTTCTGGTCGTTTTGGTTAGTTAGTGGATGTTCTTCTCGAACCTTTAAAATCCACGGGTAGTGGTCAAGCTCACTACGATCTTTAACATGTACCCACTCTGCTCTAGTTAGTGAACAGACCGTAATTTCCAGCGGAATTTCGTGCGAACCAAAGTCGATTTTACTAGGTAATGACAGCTCCGGTCCGCGTTCTTGTTTAATTATCCGAGTTTCTTTATTCGACATTTGATGTTGGTCATCTTCGAGGTAAAAATCTACCTTCTTATTAATCCATGACTTTGGAAATTGGCATATAATTTCATCATCAACCTGATGAGCAGCGTTGGAATACTCTTTTAGTATTCGCTTTTCTCCCGCGCAGTTTCCTACCAATCTAACTTTTGCTCCATCTTCGTGCGTAAAGGAAACTGTAAGTTTGCTTTGATTAGAAAATCGTGAACTATAGAGTGTATCTCCTAGATTTTTTAGTTTAAAACTAAGTTTTTCGCCTTTACGGTACCGGTGAATGATTGTTTTATTTCCTGGTAAGAATGTACCAGTATCTTGAACTGCATCATTCTTGATGGGAATGTAACCTGCAATTTCAGGATATATATCAGTCACGTCAAATTTCGTGGTTAAAATGCCACTTTTAACTTCTCGAGCGCGAAGTACCTCGAAACCATTGTCCGCTAAAAAAACAACATTCACCCTACCAACATAGTCTACAGTCGAAACTGCGCTACTTTTACCTACAGCTTGCCCATTGATGTTCGTTGATACGTCAAACGGTAAATCTAATTTTCCGTTAACAACCCGAGTTGGATCTACAGTTTTTTTAGCTTCAAGCCACTTTAAATATACTTTATAATGCAACGTAGTATCGGTTATTGCTCTAGTAGCAGCTGGCCTAGTCTTGATGTAGACTTTCTGATTCTCAATTCGCCAATCAAAGTATTGCGTTACATCTTTCCCATCAAAATTAGTAACTTTAATCCGTTCTGGAATATATTGTTCACTATTATAAACATGTTCCAAATTAAAACTAACCTCAGATGTGAAACTATTAGTACTAGGTACCGTCTGTTGAGCTGCCAAATAGACGCCATTATTAGCTTGGTTAAAATCGCTACTTTCCGCATAAGCTGGCGCAGACTCAGGCCTTGCTAAAAATTCAGTTAAATAAACTAACGATGAAGGTGTACTGTCATTATTGTGTACCACAAAAGTAACTTGGAAAATGGGTTTAGTAACTACTTCAAAACTTTGGCGCGGATCTCGCCACGGAAGCCCAACTGTAGTATTTTTTAAATACATCCATTGATCTTCTGATTCATACCTAATATTAGTCGGGTTATTAGCGTAAACTGCACTAATCACAGAATTGCAATCTTGGTATCCAATGTACTTGTTAGAATTAAGGCCGAAGTAATTAAATGCTGTTTTAATCGTCAGAGGATTTTGATTGGCGTCAACAAATTGATAAGTAACCATTACCTCACCAGCAATATCAATTCCAAAAAAATAATCCTTAGCAAAGCTTAGTGATCCACCCTTTAAATTACTTTTATTTCGTTTCAACGTTACCAGCAAATTTACAGATTTACCTTGATAAAACCCAACATTTTCTACGAGGGCCTGACTCACATTTATTTTCTGATCAACTGATAGCCGATTCGTGGTAGCATCGCCCTTTAAAGGAGTCACCTTCGTTCGAGCACCACTATGCATTATAAAGGTATTTTCAGCTGGCGTAACTGCTTGATTGGCCCACTGAAAATTTTCAAGATTAGATAATGGCTTCAAGCTAGCCTTTACGTCAGTGGCTATCCAGCAGAAACTTACGAGAAAAGCCACTAATAACAAATCTTTAACTTTTTTCATTAGTCGTCCTCTTACCTACAAGAATTTTTTTAATTCCATTTTTGATCAGTGTATAGCAAATCAAACCTAACCCAATCCAAACCATCCCCATCGCAATATCTTCACTAGTTTGTGGTAAATATTGTGGTCTGGTACTTGGAGTAGCGGTTTGTTTTGGACTTTTCTTAGTGGGTTGAGCGACTTTTTGCATTGGTACGACTTGGCTAGCAGCGTCATTTTGATAAAAAGTAATCCCGATTTTACTATTAGTAGGTTCGTTAGCTAACGCAATTCCATTAATGTTAAGTATTAATGTAAATAATATTATTCCTCCCCTAAATTTCATCTTACTTCTCCGTTTTATTATTTTTCTGTTTCACGTAATAAATATAACCGCTCAAAATTACAATTATTCCAATCAAAAGTCCTATTATTAAATAAAACAATTTATTATCTGTTTTTTTAAGTTCAACGGCCTTTTGATTTAATTTGGCATCGTCTCCTGTAATTTTAAATTCCCGACTAAGTTGCCATTTCTTACCCGTAGAACTACTTAAAGCGATGGTTAACACATATCTTCCATTTTTTAAGGGTTCATCATTCCAACTAATGGGCAGTCGAAAACGTGTTCGAGGTGCAATCGAGATCTTCTTATGTGTTCTTTTTAAAATTTCATGGTGATTTTTCTGGGTTACGGTGGCCCGCATGTCTAATTTACTCAACAATACAGGAGCTGCATTTTGTAAAGTAGCAAAAATTGATAAATAGCCGTTATCTAATCCTGGTGTAGCCTTTATCAAACTTAACTTAGGTTGTATTTTGGAGCTTGTACACTCTAACTTTGCGCCAATGGTATAAGCAAAATTATTGGTCAAACTTAAACCTGATGTACTAGTGGCAGCCTTAACTGGTTTTGTGTAACAATAAAATCCTCCTAAAACCGTTCCTTTAAAACCTTTTGGTGGAATCTTCAACTGAAAGCTAACTCTTCGAACTTCCTTAGGCTTAAGTAAGACCGTTTGTGGTCCTGAAATAAGCTGTTTAAAAGTGGGACCGCCTAGTAATGGGGCGTTTGATTTAGAATAATCAATAGCTCCATTCTGATTAGTTATCGCATTATTAGTTTTAACCATAATGGTTTGCTTTGCATTGGTTAAGTTACGAAGTCGAATAAATAACTTTTGCGTAGCTCCTGGACGTACCCGTAAGTCGTAGTAACTAACTTCGGAATGCTGATTTTTCGGTAAAATTGCTTCAGCATTAAACGTTACTTGATTATTTACTTTTCCACTCGCATTAATTGAATTTGGAAAAATAAGTGTTAGCAACAACGTCATTATATAAATTAGAATAATACTAAGTAATCTACTTTTAATGTACTGATTATTTATACTAAGATGGCGCATCGGTCAATACCCATGTTAACTCGGCTGAATAACTTTGCGCTTCAACTCCTGCACGTGGTACATGGAGTTTAACATTTTCGTTATTACCATTTTTACCTTCAAAAACAGCTGCAAAAGCCCCCGCTCCTTCGCCTTCCTTAGCAGTCATTACCACTTGATATGCTCGATTTAATTTAAAGCTATCTTGAGTGATTTTTGGCATGGCCGATTTATTATTCTTAGTTACCACCTTCCCATTAGATAAGGACATCTGAGCGCCTACGAGTTCTTTTCCATTAGCACCTACAAAAGGTGTAATTGCAACCCCTAAAGACCAACCTTTTGCACCACCACGAGTGTCATTAACTTGAACATGTGGTTTTTGGTTTAAGGCGTAGTAATTCGCGTCTGCTTGCTTAATTTCATGTTCTCCGAATGTAATGTTTGAAGCATACGGGATTGTTAGTGACCCCATGTCTCCTGTTCCCGAGTCATCGTCATGGGTATCATCGGGCACAACAGGATAAACATCCTTTCCAGAACCAGCTGTTAAAGTTACATCCGTGTGATTCGTTACTTCTGATATTTGTGAAGCCATTGCTGTATTGGTGTTTATCGCAAACACACCAATTGCAATTGTCGTTAGCATCATTTTATTCATTGCATACTTCCCCCTTAAATCTAATTAATCATTTGATTTAAAATTATTCTCGCATGTCATCTGAGGGACTTACTAGTCTAATTTTTTTCTTAATTCTGAAAAAAATTAAAGTATTTTGGGCAATAAAAAAGATGCAATTAACCTAATTACATCTTTTATTTGGTTAAGTGGTAAAGCATTGCGCCTAACTGCCGCCAATTACGTTCTGTAGGTAAGTTTTTCATTAAAATAAGTGGACAATCTTTAGTATCAATATAGTAATTAGAAATTACCAAATCTACTTTTGAAACTGGTGTTTTATAGTCGTAAAATTCAAAAGCAAAAGAATGACCAAAGTAAGCACGAATTTTGTTCATCAACCATAGTCGATGCGTATGATGTAAGTCGTCTTGTACTAGAATTTTAACTGGTGTAACTTTTTTTGCGAACAGATCATAGTAATCTAAGATGAAGTAATAATTCAAAAATAATTGTTCCCAATTAGCTAATAAGTTAGTAACTGATTGGTTAGAATGTTTAACTAACTGTTCCTTTAATTTTTGCATAATTTGATATTTCCTAGGATGCTCTTCTCTCAACTCCGTTATGTAGGAACGGTTGAAAAACACGTCAGAATTTCCATAAAAAAAAGTACTACGTTCATGAAATGCTATAAAATTAAACATTAGTTCTAAATCCGTGGTTGCTAACTGGAAGTTAAATGTTTTTTTAATGACCAATGCCAAATTCATTACAGCCTGATAGGCATGCGTTTGATTTTTCTGGTGTGCTAATCCATATCTATTCTCATAATTTGGATTACCATCGATAATTCCAAATACATATATAACTTGATACAAAAAATATAGCTCATCTTGATTTAAGGTGAGTTCTCCTTTTTTGTTCCATTGCCACATTAAATCAAAATTAGGATCGTTATCAATGATTTGCTTCTTGGCGATCTTCATATTTAGTGGTGCAATCTGGCTTCGTTCTAAGGTAATTGCTAGCCAATAAGCAAATTTTTTACGCTGAAGAGGATCTAAACTAATGCCGTATATCTCTTCAAAATTAGCAATATACTCATCGAGTTTTGCTAATTCAGTATTAAATGGCCAATTATTCCGCATTTCCCGTGTGGAGTTCCAATAAAAGTAATAATAAAAACTACGAATATTGATTTCATCTCCTTTTAATTCCAACTTATACGGTAAAAATTGAATTTTATAACGTTTAAAATACGATTTTAGTAATTTAGCGTATCTAAAAACTGTTGATATACTCGTAAACTGACTATCTGCATAGTCAGCCAATCGTTGGTGAGGGTTATGGTACATAAAATCAATTAATTTGTAATTGTAAGAGGCTTGATAGAATTTCAAATAAATTGTATAGATAGGAAAATCTTCTTCTTTTATAATTCGAAAATTTTTATTATGGTCGTTGAATAATCTGATTTTCTGATCGGTCGACTTGAATAACTGCTTAAATTCTTCCAAATAATTTAAAATTGATTTACCCGTTACACCGATTACTTTTGCTAATTCTTTAGTAGAACACCATGCCCCGCTTTCTAGTAGATAATCTAATAAAACCACTTTTTTTAAAGATGTGGCTGTTAAAAACGTTTTCATTTTATACCTCACATAAGATTTAAATTTACTACAAATAAGCTAAACTTTGTCAGCTAAAAAGTTTTTAAGTAGATTTCTTTAAATATTTCCAAAAAAAACTATTTTGTAGCTATTTATATCATATCCGTTCTAAAAAATACATATTTAACTCAGAGGTATGTTAGTGAGAATTCATCAGTCAAGTTAGTGTTAATTATCTTTAAATTACGCTATGCTTAAATTAAAAAACGGGGGGTCGTCTGTATGCGATTATGGCATGAAAAGTTAATTTCTAAACTACCACGTGCCCAGCTTTTAGGACAGCATCGAGAAATTGCAGCCTTACGAGGTAACGGTTGGGGTAAAAAACATGCAACCGTTGATTATGTTTTTACTCATTCTCCTTACAAACTTTATCAATTTCATCGATTAGTATTAGCTGAGATGCAGTCACGAGGTTATCATCCTAACCCTAAATGGTTTGAACCAACTTTCCGTGGTTTCCATTGTCCGCCTTATTTAGAATTATGTGCTTGCCCACTAACTTCCCCAATCTATCCAGAACATGATCAACAGTATTTAATTGAATGTCTGGAAAATTTAGAGTCTAAAGGAGTTCGATTATAAGCCAAACACCCGACGGGTTCTAATAATATATTTATAATAAAAGGCCAATTCTTACGAATTGGTCTTTTTAAGAATTATCTTTTAATTACATATTCGTTCTCTAATCCCTTACTTACCAAAATTTTCAGCAATAATCGTCTTGGACTTAACTAAACGGGCCTTATTATTACTAAAATCTTGGGTTAAATATGCATAATAGAGTAAATCAACCACGTACAATTGAGCTAACAATGACGTGGTTGCAGCAGTCCGTAACACTCCACTTTCACCACCGTCATCGTGCGTTAACGTAACAGTACTATTTTTTGCGATAGTACTGTTACGTTCATGCGTAATAGCGATTATTGGTATGTTTAGCGAACTAGCTACTCTGGTTATGTGGCAACTTTCCTTAGTCTCACCTGAATCTGAAACAACAATTAATACTGAATTAGGTTTGGCTAATCCGACCGCCATTAGATGTGTATCTAACGTTTGGATGACAGACTTTCCAATTCGAATAAATTTTTGTTGAAAATCCTCTGCCACTAAATTAGATGCGCCCATCCCAAATACGTAGATATCATCTGCTTGCTCAACAATATCGGTTGCTTTTTTTACATCATTTTTAAGTAATATTTGGTTGGTTTGTCCGATTGCATGACTTATTCGAAACTCCAGCTTATGTTTCATAACATCCAAGTCATCCGATGGATTAACTTCGGTATACAAGGAATCATCTACCTTTATTTCTGACGCAACTTGAATCTTTAAACCTGGCAAACCACTCTTACAAATTTTTTTTGCTAACCTAACTACAGTCGCCGGACTTACTTGAGTTCGATCAGAAATTTCTTCGGCGTTCATCTGAATCACCTCTCGCGGATAATCGATCATAAATCGGGCTACTTTCTGCTCAGATCTTGAAAATTTTTCAAAATCGTTACTCAATGTAAATAAAATATTTTTCATAAAACTTTGAACTCCCACATATTTGTCAGATTTAACATTAGCTCCTAATTATAAATTATAGTAATATATCCAAAAAGACCGGAAAATATCCGATCTTCTAAATTTGAATACTTAGTTAATATAGTTATTTTATCCTACTATCCATTAATACGGTATTATCTTTAGTCTGTATATTTGATTCAATTTCGTCAATCTTAAAATCGGATGTGTTAGTAACAATCGTCATTGTAACTGGATCAAAATCAGCGTCAATAATTTTTTGCCAATCAACTGTACCCAATACATCTCCATGTTTAACAGTATCGCCCACTTGAATATTTAAATTAAAATACTTGCCATTTAACTTAACAGTATCGACCCCCATATGAACTAGGACTTCTTCACCAATTTTATCCATAAAACCGATTGCATGTTTTGTGTCTGCTATCATAGTAACTTTCCCACCTACCGGGGCATAGATTTTAGAATTAATATCAGGTATTATAGCTACTGTTTTTCCCATTACTTCCTGGGCCATCATTGGATCACTTACTGTATCGATTGCAACTTTCTTACCAATAACAGGAGCCGTTATCGTAGTCATTGCAACATTTGGATCAATTACCTTCTTATTTCCATTTTGGGATAAAGCATCTGTCTCAACAGTTGTTGCTTCTCCAAGAATTGCATCCTTTGGAATTCCAAAGAAATATGTTGCTACAAATCCACCAACGTATCCTGCTAATAACCCCAGCACATAAGACATCATATGTCCATTCGTAATCAAAGGAACTAACGCTAATCCTGATGGGCCTATGGCAATGGCACCAACATGGCCTAATCCACCAACGACAGCTCCCCCAATTCCGCCACCAATACAAGCTGTGATAAACGGACGACCTAATGGTAAAGTAACACCATATATTAATGGTTCTCCGATACCTAAAATACCAACTGGAAGAGCACCTTTAATCATATTTGTAAGCTGTTTATTTTTACGACATCTGAGCCAAAGTGCAATCGCAGCTCCAACTTGTCCAGCACCTGCCATAGCTAAAATTGGTAATAATGGGGTCGAACCAGTTTTATTAATCATTTCAATATGAATCGGCGTTAAGATTTGATGAAGCCCAAACATAACCATCGGCAAGAATAGTGCTCCTAAAACGAATCCAGAAAATGCTCCGCCGACATTTAGAATCCAATTAATAGCTCCAACTAACGAACTTGAAATAACACCAGCTATAGGCATAATAATAAAAATTGTAAATACTCCAATTATAAGTAAAGAGAGTGCTGGAGTTACTATAATGTCAATTGCATCCGGAACCCATTTATGTAACTTTTTTTCAATTAAAGAAAGTAACCAAACGGCAAATATTACACCGATAATTCCTCCTTGACCAGCGCTCATTGGTTGACCATTAAAAATATTATGCAAAGGTGCATTAATATCCATTCCAGGTAATAACGTTACCGCACCTATGACACCGCCTAATCCAGCTGTTGCACCAAATTCAGTTGCCGCGTTAATTCCGACATAAATTGCTAAATATGAAAATACACCATTTTGAATGAATTTCAAAATTGCGACAAAATCAGTATAGCTTTTACTTATATCTCCAGCAACAATTAAATTAGACATTACCGCAGCTACGCCACCAATTAATCCAGCTCCGACAAACGCTGGAATTAACGGTATAAAAATATTCGAAATGGATTTTAAAATTTGCTTAATTGGAGTTTGTTTTTGCTTAGCTTTTTGTGCAGCTTTTACTTTAGCAGCCTTAGCCTCAACGATTTCTTTATCAGTCATACCGGTTGTATCTATTTCTATATTAGGAAATGGTTCACCCAATTTAACGCCAGCTTCTTTCACCATTTCATCAGCTACTTTATTTACAGTTCCTGGTCCGACAATTACTTGGAGGGTGTCTTCTTCAACGACTCCTAATACCCCATTAATATTTTTCAGTTTTTCGATATCTACTTTGTCATCATTTCTAATGGTCATTCGGACACGAGTCATACAATGAATTAATTTTTCAACATTTTCGATACCACCAACTGCGCCGTAAATTTCACGTGCAATTCTTTTAATTTTTTCTTCAGATGTTTCTGACATAAGTTCTCATCCCCACTTTATATTGTCTTTCTAACAAAACCTTTTGCTACCTGCAGCCTCTTTTTTGCTTCATTCAAATCGACATCAGTTAAGATCATAACAATGGCCAACTTCACATCTTTACCTGCCTTTTCAAACATATCATTCGCTACTGTATAACTTACATCCGTTGCTTCCATAATAATACGTTTTGAACGTTCCACTAATTTGGCATTGGTGGGTTTCACATCTACCATTAAGTTCTTATAAACCTTTCCAATCCCGATCATTGAGGCTGTAGATAGCATGTTTAACACAAGTTTTTGGGCTGTCCCCGATTTTAAACGCGTTGAACCAGTTAAAACCTCAGGGCCCACTGATATTTCAATGTTAATATCAGCATGTTTACTAATTTTAGCGTGATCATTACAAGCAAGACTAATTGTTGCTGCACCAACTTTTTTGGCATAGTCTAATCCACCAATGACATATGGTGTTCGTCCACTTGCAGCAATTCCAACGACAATATCTTTATTAGTTAAGTTTTGAGATTGCAAATCCTTAGCACCTAGCTCTGGCGAATCTTCAGCTCCTTCTACAGCAATTGTCATAGCTTTCATTCCACCTGCAATCAAGCCTTGAACCATCTTAGGGTCTGTTCCAAAAGTTGGTACACACTCTGCAGCATCTAGAACACCTAGTCGACCACTTGTCCCAGCACCAATGTAGAATAAACGCCCTTTTTTGTTAAAACTAAGGATAATCTGTTTGACAGCTTGTGTAATATCAGGTAGCACCTTACCAACTCTTTGAGCTACCTTTTGATCTTCAGAATTCATTATTTTTAATATTTCTGCTGTAGATAGCTCGTCTAAATTCATAGTTTCCTCATTACGAGTTTCCGTTGTTAAATCACTTAAATCAATCATGCTGCTCCTCCTTGTATGCGCTTTCATTTACAGTTACATTTTATAATAAAAGAAATAACATTTCAAATAAATATTTTATTATTCTATTTTTAAGAAATTTAATTTCTTAAAACTGTTAAAAGTACTAACATATTAATTAATCTTGATATTCATTTTTTAAATATCACAACCTACCCCCTTCTAAACTTGCAAATATGATAGTGTACAGAAGTTCTCCCCCCTCATATACTTTAGTTTGTTAAATCAAACTTACTAAAAATATTTGGAGGTAAAGTTATGACTGTTGATGTTACGAAAGAAATGCAATTTAGTGATGCTTTTGCATATATTGATGATGGTGTAGAACATGGTGTCCTTAGCCCATTTGAAACCAAAGAATTAATCCTAAAGAAAGGCGAAAAAATCGCCGATGGATTTAAACCACTTGATACTGATATTAAAATGTTAAAAGATATCCCTGTTAAATTACGAGATGGAGTAACCATTTATACCGATATTTATTTACCAATTACAAATGACAAAGTTCCTACCTTAATTGCTTGGAGCCCTTATGGTAAAAGCGCTGGAACTGCACCAAGATATAAAAATCTTTTTAACATGCTTGGAATGGGTAATCAATGGAATTCTGGATTGACTAAATTTGAGGCACCTGATCCAGCCTACTGGACTCGTCATGGATATGCAGTGGCTAACCCCGATATGCGTGGAATCGCTCATAGCGAAGGAAATACAACGATGCTTGGTTCACAAGAAGCTCAGGATGGTTATGATTTAATTGAATGGATTGCCCAACAAGATTGGTCCAACGGTAAGACGGCCCTAACTGGTACTTCCTATTTAGCTTGGTCACAATGGTTTATTGCTGCTGAAAGACCACCACATTTAACTGCAATTAATCCTACCGAAGGTTTGTCAGATGCATATCGTGACTTGGCCTTTATCGGAGGAATTCCTGACAAAAACTTTATTGAACGCTTAGCCGTAAATCATGTCAGTGCAAATGATGCCAAACGTGAGGATTTAGCTAAAGAAATGGATGCTGATCCGTTAGTTACGGCTCCCGTTTGGCAAGACAAAATTGCAGATACCAGCAAAATTGAAGTTCCCGCTTTTGTGATTGGCAGTTATTCCAACACATTGCATACCATGGGAACATTCCGAGCTTGGCGCACCTTAGGATCTAAAGATAAATGGCTCAGAATTCATGATCGTCAAGAATGGCCTTATTACTACGATAAAAATAATACGGAAGAACTTCGTCGTTTCTTTGACCACTATTTACTTGGCAAAGAAAATGGATGGGAAAATACAGCTCCTGTTCGCTACACTACCATTGGTTTTCAAGGCAAAAATGAGACAGATATTCCAGCAACTAGCTTTCCACCAGCTGGTGTGAATAACCAACCATTTTATCTCAACCCCTTAACTCGGACTTTGCAAGAAAAGCCTTTGTCACAGGCTGCCACAGTGCAGTATGTAGCTAACGACAATCCTGGACGTGTCTCATTTTTAACTACTTTCGATGCGCCGGTCACGATGGTCGGTTATCCTAAGGCAAAGCTATTCATGGAAGTCGACGGTTACGATGATATGGATATCTTTATCATGGTACAAAAATTAGACAAATACAGTAATGTGTTAAGTGAGTTCGTTGTACCTAATCACGGTGCAGCCCTCCAAGACTTTACTCAAGAAAGTGCCTCGGCCCTACGTTATAAAGGAGTCTGGGGCCGTCTACGAGCTTCAATGCGTCATTTAGATGATAAGATGAGCACGGATGAGATTCCTGCATATTCATTTGATCGCGTTGAAAAGTTGGCACCAAAAGAAATTGTCCAATTAGATGTTGTTTTAAGCCCAATGGGGATGACTTTTGCTCCTGGCGAATCGTTACGTTTTGTAATCAGTTCCAAGAATGAATTAGGTTCTGTTATGCCAGGGACTCCTGGTGCTACCCCTGACAATCAAGGTATCCATATCCTTCATACCGGTGGCAAATATGATTCCTATTTACAATTACCTATCTTAAAAAAATAGAAAAGAATTTAGTTGCTTAACTAAAGGATTTGTAGTATTAATGACTATAAATCCTTTTTTTGATTGGAGTCACAATGAATTTAACAACATTAGAATACTTCGTTCAAGTAGCAACAGAAGGAAGCCTAACTAAGGCTGCTGATAAACTTTTTATTTCTCAACCTACTTTAAGCCGTCACATGAAAAATTTGGAAGCTGAATTAAATACTCAACTATTTGTTCGTCAAAGTCATTCTCTAAAACTCACCGAAAATGGGATTACTTTTTTAAAAGCTACGACAAAAGTAATCCAAGACGTAGATGCATTAAAACATTTCTTTGATCAACACCAAACAGCTAGCAATCCAACTCACTACCTTAATGTGGGCTATTTAGAAAATTTTCGTTTAGAAAAAATGTATGCAGTCCTGGACCAAATTAGTCATGAGAATAATATTCAGTTCTCGCTCTTTCCAGACACCCCAACTAATTTATCCAAAGGTTTATCTTCTGGTAAATATGACTTGATTTACTCTTTAAGACCCTATACCACTGACAATGTATTGTTTAAAAGCACGGATTTTTTAGAAAATCATCTTCAGATTGCATTACCAATTAATCATCCTTTAGCCATGAAACCACAACTTTCGTTTTCCGATTTAAAAAATGAAACTTTTATTTTATTAGATCGAGATAAATCACCAATTATTGTCGACAATGTGTTAAGTCAAGGAATCAAAAATGGCTACAATTTAAAAGCAAATTATTATGTTAAAAATTTAAGTCAGGGACTTTCAATGACAGCATTGGGAAATGGATTAGCCTTCCTATATTCTGCAATGAATGACGGCCAATTGGAAAAACAATACCGTATAAAAATTAAAGATTTAACCGATAATTTTGGTAATCAAAATATTGTGATCGCAATGAAACGTTCCGTAGATAATGCATTGATTGGATCTATTTTCGAAAAAATAATCGATACTAAAAAAAATAGATAAGCTAGTTAACTAGCTTATCTATTTTTGTATTTTCACAATAAAAAGTCATGCTCTAGCTCTAAAAGGTTTAGTTATTTATGAAAACTCTTACTTCCTAAACCATTCGTTTCTGACTGGCAAAAACTTTAACATCTGAATTTTCTCGTTCCCATAACGTACTTTTATTTTTAAAATATGATCCATCCTTCGATTGGAAACCTCTAAGTATTCATTTTTTCCTAAAATATTATTTTCTTCTTTTTTAATACCAGATTAAATGTTAACTTTCCGTGATACTAATTTTGCTGATCTAGCTGTTTTAGTTTCTCTCAGGCATAATAGTATTTTGATCAGCAATCTTTCTAAAGATTAAGAATTTCGCTACTTACAAAAAAGCTTATTACGTTTGTTAATTATCTCTAAAAAAACTGAGACTAAACAACATAATAAGCTTTTTTAATCCAATTGGTTTCGGGCTGCGTTGATTTTTTTCAATACACTAACGGTGATTCTAATATCTTGTTCAGTGAATTGATCTAGTGCTTGTTCTAAGCGTCGTTCTAGTTCTTGATGAAATTGGTGATGAACAGCCTCTACTTCCCGACCTAGATTGGTAAGCCGCAAATACGTATCCTTTTGATTTCCTTTCATATGATATTTTTCAACAAATCCATATTCAACAAGTCGATTGACCAGTTTAGATATGGCCCCTTGAGTCATATTTATATACCGCAATAAATCATTAATTTTTAAATTATAATCGGCAATCCATGCAATCACATCTAATTCTATAATGGAAAGTTTATTCAGGTTCTTTATATCATTGTGGCTGCCAATTAATTCTTTAATGGCCCTTTCATTAGAATGTTCGCGGTAATTTTTTAGTTCCTTAGCTAGTTCTTCATTCATTTATATTCCTCGACATATATATTGACTTTATAAATTTTGGTGCTATATTAAATATATTCCAAAGAATATAAAAGTACAAGAAAAGAGCATATTATGAAAAAAATAACAATTGTTTTTGATCACCCATATGGAAAAGAAGCTGGTTACAATGAACCACATAACCGTTCTTTTACTTCTGCTCTACTAGTTGCTGTGATACAGGCGTTAGAAAAACAAAGCGCTCAAATAGATTTAATTGACCTACACCAAGATCAATTTAATCCTGTAATGACTAAAACTGATTTACTTAATTGGCGAACTCACCCTTTCGTTGACACTCAAAGTCAAAACTACTTCGAAAGGCTCCAAAATTCAGATGAAATCATTATGTTATTTCCAATTTGGTGGGAAATGATGCCTGCAATGACCAAGGGTTTTATTGATAAGGTATTTGCCAAAGGACAAATCCAAGAACATCGTGGTATTACGCGACGACTATTTTCATCGAACACCAAAGTTAGAGTTCTTACGGTATCTGGTGCTCCAACCTGGATATACAAAGTTCTCTATGGGAATCCTGTTGGTCGCATGTTAAAACGTGGCGTTTTTAGAAAGTCTGGTGTTAAAAATTTTAAATGGCATAATTTTAATGCCGAAGACGTTTCTCCTAAGGCTCGTGCTAAAATGCTTAATTCAGTAGCTAAATATATTTAAATTACCTTTTCCCAATTAAAGGCTAAATTATTTTTGATCAATATTAAGTTTTGATATTGGAAAACAAAACTCCTATTTATTAATAAATAGGAGTTTTTATGTGTCACTAAAAATTTCTATATTTAATGTTCAATAGTCACTACACCATAAGTTTCTATTTCTTAGGTTTACTTCCTTTTTAAAATTGTGATTATCGTAGATAGAATTAATAGCGGTACTAGTAAAAAATACACAAATTTGTTTGATTTCTTCTCTCCAGTTTGAGGAAGTTTTTGATATTTTTTAATTGCACGCTTTTGATGGACTGAGTTTTGCTTTTTTATTTTATCACCTGATTTTATCAGCGTATTTAGTTTAAACTTAGTTTTATGTGTTGACTCAACTTTCTGCCTGTCATGATGAGGTTTAAGGCTTATTTTTTTGTGTGACTCTTTTCAGTGTTAATCCTTACCTCTCGATTTGGGTGAATCACCCTTACTAGAATTATTTTAATTTGTTTAAACTTCTTTGGAGAATTGCCACCAACCACCTCATTTTGTTTGTTGGCTTGATATACCACCGTTTTTTCAACGTCTTGATGGTAACTATTAATATTATTAATCGCCCTAACAATCTCAGGGATTGGTGTATATCCCTCTATGATTGGTGAAACTACACTCCTAAAATTAGTACCGTCAACCGCTTGCCATACTCCATAATATTTTTGACCCGTGACCTGATCAATTTTTACAATTCGTCTAAAACTAAGTTTATTTTTATATGTTGGCTCAGCTAATTGGCCGTCATCATATTGATAATAAATTACTTCTTTTACCGCACGTTGTTCAAAATCCATTTTTTCTCCATGTTTTAGATGTACTTCATACATTTTTATTAGCTTATCTTGGTCGTAAAACACCCCATTTTGGGGATAATCATCACTAACCAACTCGTAGCCTGCCCACTTATATTGATTAATCGCATCGACTGTTCGATAACTATCTCGAGTGCGATAAGCTCCATTTAGTCCTTTTTCGCTTAATTTTTTTCGAGTTGTATCATCATAGTATGTTACTTGAGCTTTTTCGTCGTTAATTTTGTATACTACCGTTTCTTCTATATCTTTATGGCTGCCATCAATGTTATTGATCGTTTCAATTGCCTCAAGAGTTGGCGTATAACCAATAATTTTCGGAGAATCTACTTTTTTAAAGTACGTTCCATCAATTGCTTGCCAATTTCCATAGCGTTTCTGCTTTGTTACTTGATCAAACTCGATAATTCGTTTGAAATCAAGTTCGTTTTCATATATTGGTCCAGCAGGTTGACCGTTATCATATAGATAATGAATCACTTCCTTTACAGTACTTTTTTCTGGTTGCTTAACGATTTTATGTTTTAAATGAATTTCATACACTCGAACTAATTTATCTTGACTATAGTTTGCTCCATTCTTAGGGTAGTTATCACTCACCAACTCATAACCCATTTGTTTATAACGCTGAATTGTATTAGCCGTTCGATAAACATCTCGACTACCATAAACACCATGTAGGAGTTGCTCACTTAGTTTTCGCCCTATCGTATCATCGAAATATTTCACTCGAGCTTTTTCGTCGTTAGCTTTGTAAACTACTATTTTTTCGATATTTGCGTGATTAACATTGATATTATTGATGGCCACAACTACTTTAGGCAGCGCCGTATAACCTTCTATCTTAGGAGAAACAACCTTCTTAAAACTTGTACCTTCAGTTGCTTGCCAAATTCCATAGTATTTTTTTCCTGTAACCTGATCAATTCCAACCATCCGACTAAAATTAAGCACACTTTCATATACTGGTTTGGCTAAATGACCATTGTCATATAGATAATGAATCACTTCCTTTACAGTACTTTTTTCTGATTGCTCAATGATTTTATGTTTTAAATGAATTTCATACACTCGAACCAATTTATCTTGACTATATTTTGCTCCGTTTTTAGGGTAGTCATCACTCACCAACTCATAACCCATTTGTTTATAATGCTGAATTGTATTAGCCGTTCGATAAACATCTCGACTACCATAAGCACCATGTAGAAATTGCTCACTTAACTTTCTCCCTGTCGTATCATCGAAATATTTCACTTGAGCTTTTTCATCGTTAGCTTTGTAAACTACTATTTTTTCGATATTTTTATGATTTTCGTTAATATTAGTAATTTCATCGATCAATTTTGGTACAGCGGTATAGCCTTTTATATACGGAGAAACTACTCTTTTAAAACTAGTTCCATCAACCGCCTGCCAATTCTTATAATTTCTTTGTTTTGTAACTTGATCAGTTTCTACCTTCCGTTCAAAATTAAGTACATTTTGGTATATCGGTCTGGCTAATTGACCATTATCATAGCGATAATGAACGGTCTCTTTCACATTCCGTTTTTCAAAATCAGACTCTATTCCATGCTTAAAATGAACTTCGTATATTTGATCGGTTCTATCGTCAGTATCAAAAGTAGTTCCCGTTACAAAATTATCACTAACTAATTGATAACCTTGTTTTAAATAATCTTGGATGTCTGCTCTTGTAGAGTACTTCATCGTTTTACCACCCTGGCCAGTTAGTACACGGACTCTCATGTTAGTTCCAGTATTATCGTCAATATACTTAATAAATGCTTTTTGAATTGACGTATATTTCATGGAGTCAATTTTAAAAAATTGTTTAGTAGGTAATACGCCTGTGGATGAAGCGATAGTAAAGTAATAGACGGGATCTTTAGCATCATAATCAAATTTTTTCTTAAAATAACATCCCCCGTTGGGGTCGAAAGGATCACCTTAAATTCTTTCGTACGAGCTGTATATATCATTTTTATAGCGTGGTATTTATTATCTTCGATAATTTTTGGTAAAGGCCGTACACTGTCTTTATCAATGGTCCCTTGACCATTTTTATTAGTAGTTACCATCGCACCATATGGATCGGGAAAAGCATCATCAGCTTCACCCTGTAAGCGCCTGGTAGTGTTACCAAACTTAAACGATCTACCCACGTTATGCCATGTGTCAGCTTTCCATCCAAAAGCATTAGTCACTCCATAGATACCCAAATTCCCACCGCTTCCACCAATTTGGTTACGGGTTCCTTTGTAAAAAACGATCCCAATTCCGTCTGCGATTCCCTTTAAAACTCTAAAAACATTCCTTACTTTCGTTTCTTTTCCTAAATTAATTGCACCATCAATTCTAAAATTGTGCCTAAGGTCTATTCCTCCTTTAAAAGTGATATTGCCACTTTGCCATGAACCTGTAGTAAGCTTTTGCTCACCGGTTATTGGATTGTAGTTACCTTTGGCACTCCCGTTCTGATTAAAGTAATCTTTAAAATTATCTTTGTTTACATACACATTATCCTGTAAATCTGTTTTATCATTTGGTTTCACTTTAATTTCACTGTTTATAAAATTTATATTTTTAATAGTACCTTGATTTTCATGGATTTTCTTAGGGGTTATTAGAGCTCTGTTCTTCACTTTTGTATTTTTTAGTGACCAATCGTCCTTAATAGTTTTTGGATCGACAATCCGATTTTGATTTTTTTTAAGTAGCCTTGAAGCTTGGTTACTATCTGCTCTTTTATTAGTATCATTGGATTTTGATGGTTGACTATGAGTCTCTGTTTTTACATCAACACCCACTTCCTTAGTGGTTTTACCATTCTTAGTTAGCTCTAATAACTGATTTGTTTTTAAAGAATTAGCATCTTTATAAGTATTCACTTTTCCAATCTCGGAAGCCTGAGCTACATCTGCATGCTGTAGATAACTAATACCAAGTCCTAACATAGCTAAATTGATCAATGTTAAGATCCTCTTAGGTTCGAGACGTGGACAATATTTCTTTTTATTGAACGATTTACCAAACTTTGCAGTCAATCTAAGTCACTCCAATTTAATTTTAAATTTAAAAACATTATTCATTACTAATCGCATTATTCTAAACAAATGCATCTATGGCTATCCTCCCCTCATTAAAGGTTTAAAATTTCATAATGTGCTTCTAATTTTAATTTAGGGTATTAACTGATTGTAACTATATTTCTTTTTAGGATATTATGGCCCTTAAACGGGACATATTTTTTATATCTAAAGATTATCTGCATAATTTAACTGGGGGGATTAGTATGGAATATGTTCTTTTCTTTTTATTTTTCTAAAAAACGACCGTGCAGGCATTAAAAATTAGTCTACACGGTCGTTTTAAATGATTATTTTTGCTTTTTAACATTATAATTTTGCAATGGCATTTTTAAAAATCCTTTTTTGCTCCTCCATTTGTAGTACATCTAAAATAAAATATAATTTGTTAAATTCTTTGTTGTACTCTATTTCAGAATAGCCTTCTAATTTTTTTCTGATACCCTTAAAAAAAAGTAACAAAATCCTTTCATACACGTGCTCTTCTTTCACTTGAAACTCTTCTAGTTTTGAAATATAGTATAGCGCCAAAGTTGGTTCTTGCTGGTATAAAAGAGAGATAATGGCGTTACTTAAAAGTCTAAACCCTTCAACTACTTGTGGGTTAAGATCATCCAATTCATGGACATGCTTTAATGCATTACTCAATAGGATGCTCAAAGTTTCTGGTTCAATATAAAATAGAGAATTATTAAACAAAATGATTTCATATCTAGTCCAAGAAGACGTGTTAATCAAGTATCGATATAAAATATTCTGGTTCATATCCAGTTTATAGTGATTTAAACGAGCAATCAAAATCTCACAAAGTCCGATTAAATGCTGATATTCAGTGTTATGAATTTTTGAATATTCACTTTCCAAAATTTTAATAATTCCTTTTAAAGCATTAGCATCACGCTTGTTAAAAAATTTTTTAATTCTGGATAGATAAATATTTATATCTTTAGGTACGTATCCCCTATCAATATATTCAAGCTCAGTTAAAGTTACGTGTAAACGTTTCAGTAGCTCGATGAAGTAATGGCTGTGAATGTCGGCTTTTCCAGCAGCAAAACGATTATAGCTGGATTTAGACATATTATCCCGGATGAGATCATTGACTGTTAAATTTTTTTCTTTTCTAATTTTTGCAATTGTCTTACTCAAAACCATGTTCAATTAGCCCCCCTTTTCTAATGACTAATAAATATAAACTGATGAACAGACTTAGTAAAGGAAGTTTAATTATCTAATTTTATTTATTACTCTCGCTACTGAAAAATAATGAGCTCTTATATAAAAAAACTAGCCAATCAGTCATCGATTAACTAGTTTCTGTAATTTACTTTTTTATAAACACATCTTAGTTTAATTCTGGAAACCAAATTTTGATTTCTTTTTCAGCATTTTCAATGCTATCAGAACTGTGCACCACATTACGTAGTAAACCGTCTGGCCACTCCCGTCCCAGGTCTCCACGAATGGTTCCGAAAGCAGCTTCCGACGGATCTGTAGCACCTGCCATCCGATGAAAAACATCAATAACATGAGTTCCACTGGCAATCATCGCCACGATTTTGCCTTCTAACATATATGTTTCGATTTCCTTAAAGAATGGTTTATTAACTAATTTTTCATAATGTTGCTGCAACTGTGCTTCCGTCGCTTGGGTAACTTTAAGCGCATCAATTGAATATCCTTTCAGTTCTAAACGTGTAATTACTTCCCCAATATGCCCTAAACTAACACCATCTGGTTTAATTAAAATTAAAATTCGTTCTTGTTCCATCAAAAACTCCTCCATTTCATGTATAGGCTTAGTGTTATTGTACTAAATATATATACGATAAACACTGTAATATGATCCAAAATCATTTTTACTTAGATTTAATTTAAATGAATCCGTATGATACCATTTAAACATACTAGAAATGGAGCTCTAACAATAAAAGGAGATGTTATTATTTTAAACGCAAATACTGCTACTAAATCCGATTACCCTTTAATTCTCAAAATTTGGGAAGCATCCGTTAGAAAAACTCACCACTTTTTGAAAGAATCAGATTTACTTTTTTACAAGGAAATCATTCCACAGGCTTTGGATTCAGTAAATTTAATCGTCTGGAAAAATCAAAATCATAAAGTGGTTGGTTTTAGTGGTATCGATAAAGACGAGCTTGTCATGTTATTTTTAGACCCCCAATTTATTGGCCAAGGTTACGGTAGAGAAATATTGTCTACTTTAGTACGCAAATATGATATTAAAAGAATCGATGTAAACTCGCAAAATGTGCAAGCAAAACGTTTCTATCTAAAAAGTAACTTTAAAATTGATTCAGAGGATCCAGTCGATGGTTTTGGTAAATCTTACCCTATCACCCATTTAATTAGATCCATATAAGCGATTAAATTTTAAATAAAAATATGGAACGTCCTATACCAATTTGATTTATTTACACAAATACGTTAATATTTACCATTATTAATCAAAAATTAAGGAGGATATTTTTTATTAAAAAACTAAATCTTTTTCAACTGGTAATGCTTGGGCTCGGTTCTCTAATTGGTTCGGGGTGGCTTTTTGGATCAATGGAGGCCGCTTCGGTAGCTGGTCCAGCGGCAATTTTTTCTTGGATAATTGGATTTGTTGTGATTGGTGTAATTGCCTATAACTATATTGAGTTAGGGACAATGTTTCCAGAATCTGGCGGAATGAGTAAATTTGCTCAATACAGTCACGGATCATTGGTTGGCTTTATTGCCTCTTGGGCAAATTGGATTTCTCTAATCACTCTCATCCCCATCGAAGCTGTAGCCGCGGTCCAATACATGAGTTCTTGGCCATGGGCATGGGCGAATTGGACCCATAGTTTTTTCAAAAATGGGAACATCACTACTAGTGGTCTATTAGTAGTTTTTTGTTTCATTTTAATCTTCACCTTATTAAATTATTGGTCAGTAACTCTATTAACAAGATTTACGAGTTTAATCTCCATTTTCAAAATTGCTGTACCTTTAATTACTATTATATTTTTAACTTTAAGTGGCTTTCATCCTGAAAATTACGGAAAATCACTATCGGAATTTATGCCTTACGGATCAGCTTCGATTTTCGCTGCTACTTCTGCTTCTGGGATTATTTTTTCCTTTAACGCCTTTCAAACCGTAATTAATATGGGAAATGAAGTCGAAAACCCTAAGAAAAACATTGGGCTAGGTGTAGGGCTTTCACTCTCAATCAGTGCTGTACTCTACCTAGTTCTACAAAGTACTTTCATCACTTCCGTACCAACTGCACTAATTACTCAATCTGGTTGGCATGGAATTAACTTTGAATCACCCTTTGCGGATTTAGCTATCTTACTTGGGATTCATTGGTTATCAGTTTTACTTTATTTAGATGCTTTCATTTCACCCTTTGGAACTGGTGTTTCATTTGCTGCTTCAACTGGACGGGCCTTGGCCGCTATGTCAAGTAATAATCATTTTCCTAAAATTTTAGGAAGAATTAATGCTAAATATGGGATTCCTCGAGTAGCTATGGCTTTCAACGCTGTTCTAAGTATGGTAATGGTTTCGATTTTTAGATCATGGGGAACTTTAGCCAGTGTTATTTCGACTTCGACGTTAATTGCTTACCTGACTGGGCCAATCACGGTCGTATCATTAAGAAAAATGGCTTCCCGTTTCAATCGACCTGTTCGTTTAAAAGCAATTAAATTTATGGCACCTTTAGCTTTCATTTTAGCTTCTTTAGCTATTTATTGGGCCATGTGGCCAACAACAGTTGAAGTTATCTTAGTCATTTTACTAGGTTTACCAATTTTTATTTATTACGAATGGCGATTACATTGGAAAGAAACTATGAAACAACTACGTAGTAGCCTTTGGCTGATTGTATACTTAATTTTCCTTTCAGTTATGTCGTATATTGGTAGTGATAATTTTAATGGTAGAAATTTAATCCATTATCCTCTTGACTTTATAGTTATCATCATTGTGGCATTTATTTTCTACATTTGGGGAATGCGCAGTCGCATCATAACTGTTTCATTTGGCAACGCCCAAGAGGTTAATAAGCATGTTAAAAAATAATTTTCCAAATAAAAAAGGAAACCAATTCACTTACGAATTTGGTCTCCTTTTTTATTGTACTTAGGATAATCATTTATTTAGCATCTGCATGACTTATCATATAATCTAACAACTTAAACGTTACTTTTTGATTTTACTTTGAAATGGGAAAAGCCAGTATATCGTCAGGGACTTGATGCAAATCATTATGAGTTGATTGTATTCTTTACCGTTTGCACTAATTTCACGAACGTCATCTGTCATTGATTTAAAATGAAATTGTAACCCAATATGACGTTCAATTTCTGAGGTAGTCCAGGTACTATATCCGTTTGACAATAGACCGACGCCCATCCCATTTCTTTATGTGAGACCTTATTGCCTATCAAATGAGAGTTTAAGAAATTATCATTTAAACCTAAAATTATTTAACATGGGTTTTACTTTTAGCATGCCAATATACTTCGATTTCCTCTAAAGACTTACCTCTTGTTTCTGGAACTAATTTCCATACAAATATAGCCGACAATGCAGTAACTACTACATAAAGCATAAAAGTCCATCCTTCTCCTATATTCTGAGTCAGAATTGGGAAGGTATAACTTAAGGTAAAATCACTTAGCCATAAAACTGCCGTACAAATTGACATTGCTCTACCTCTGATTTTTAATGGAAAAATTTCTGAAATTAGTATCCACGTTACAGGAGCTAAAGAAACTGCGTATGCGGCAATTGCTAATAAAACAAAAGTCAATGTTATGCTAGTAGCAGCATGTACAAAGAAACAAATTGAAACAACAAGTAAACAACATGACATCGCAAAAGATCCCCATCCTAATAACTTTTTACGGCCTATCTTGTCTACTAAACCTAATGCGACAATGGTGATTACCATATTAATTACTCCGATTGATACAGTAGCCATGAATGCACCACTTTGTCCAAATCCTGCACCCTTAAATATTTCAGGAGCATAATACATTATTGCATTACTTCCAGAAAATTGCTGGAACAAGGCTAACAATACTCCAATAATAAGTACTGGTAACCAAGTCTTATTAAATAAATCTCTAAATTTTGTATCATCAACAACTTCCTCAGACATCTGAATTTCTTCTAAGCTCTTTTCTGCAGCCTCATCACTTATTTCAACTTTTTGTAATACTTTATAAGCAGCCTCAGATTTTCCGTGTTGTGATAACCAACGTGGACTTTCACCAGCCGGGATCAATGCAATTAAAAATAATAACGATGGTATTACTCCAACCCCCATCATCCATCTCCATCCTGTTGAAACATTCCATAATTGCGTTGCATTTGACGCAATTGCTGCATTAACAAAATAGACAATAAAAATTCCAATCGTGATAGCTAATTGATTAACGGATACCAATTTTCCACGCACATTTGACGGTGCCATTTCTGCAATATATAAAGGTGTTATTAAGGAAGTCAATCCTATACCAATACCTGCAAGCATTCTCCAAATCACTAAAATCATATAACTTCCTGCGAAAGCAGCACCTAAAGAAGAAAGTGCAAAAATAACTGCAGAAAGCGCCAATATTTTCTTGCGTCCAAATAAATCACTTAAAATACCTGCAATCGAAACACCTAGTGCGCATCCAATTAAGATACAAGACGTAACCCATCCAACTTGCGCGCTACTCAAAGTAAACTTTATCTGTAAGAACCCAACAGCTCCTGAAATAACTGCTGTATCATATCCAAACAGAAGTCCTCCCAAAGCGGCTGCACAGGAAATCAATATTACATATGGACTAATTCTTTTTTTATTAGCGTTCATTTAACTCACTCCGTTTCTTGTAAAAACGTCTAAAGCTTATAGATATTGCTTTATAATTCAAAATTTGTGGAATATCAGTTTATTCTCTCATTCGTTGTATTTTTTTAAACATTTCGGCATGTTGTTCGTTAAAAAATTGAGGGGGTTGATCTAATTTAAAATATTTTAGTCTGGTTGTTTCACCTGTTTTTACACTCAATAATGTTCCTTCAAGGTATCTAACTAAAAAAAACTGGTTAATAGATTGTATCTGATCACCATTCGGATATTTATAAAAAGTATCATCTGTGTTTTGAATTAATTTCTCAGGTATTACCGATAGACCTGTATCTTCTTGAAACTCTCTCATTATTGCTTTTTTATATGTTTCACCATATTCAAGGTAACCTCCTGGAAATCCCCAATCTTTCGTATCTACCCTTTCCTGCAATAAAACTTCACCCGCATTATTAAAAAGTGCTCCTGTAGCAGTATTCAATATTAACGGTGCGTTCCCAACTTTTTGTCGTAAATCGTTTATATAATTACTCAAAACATTTCCACCTCGTCCAGATTATAAGTATTCCAATTATAATTAACTTTAAACAAATTATTACTTAACTACGTTTTTCGTAATCATATTTTTAATTAAGAAGTACTTATCGAATCAGTGAAACTAAAATGTATCTCTTTTGATAGAACCAATATTTCTTGTTCTATACATAAACATTTTATATATTTACTACATTTACTCTTCCTTCTCTCAACAAAAAATACTCAATGATACAGTGAAATTTTTCCATATATTAAATCTTCATCGCAGGATTTTTATACATCATTGCTATATCACTTAAAATTAGACGTAAATATAATACATTTAATACAAAATTATCACTTCCATTCTAAAAAAACGCCCTCAATACATTCATATTATGTATTGAAAGCGGTATCAAAAACATGGAATATAAACTCATAAACATGGATAATTGGCTACAACCTATTTTTTTCTTGCTTCCTAAAAACCCGTGGAGAACTACCTACCACCTTTTTAAAAATTCTTGAAAAATAGTATGGATCATCGTAGCCCAATCGAGAGGCAATTTGATGAACTGCCAAATTAGTATCTTTTAAGTAATAACATGCTTGCTTCATTTTGATATCCAGAATAAACTGGTTTACACTAGTACCAACCGTTTGTCTAAAAATTCGGCTAAGATAACTTTTCGACACGTCCAATACCTCGGTTAACGTAGACAAACTAACCTTTTCTTCGAAATGGTCATATATATATTTAACTGCTTTGGTTATATATTCGTTACCCATTGTATAAGAATCATGCGGCAAAACTGACTGCAACGATACATACGCTAAAGTTGCACCTAATACCTGTGATGAGTAAAAAACTGATTGATATGAAAATCCTGCTGATAACGCTTGAATCATTTGCCAAAATTGTGACATAAGCATTTGCATATCTTCAGTACTTGTTTTATTAATCACTAAGAAACCGTTTCCTTGCAAAGCTTCTTGTGGAATATATTCATTTACAGAATCTCCGTTAAAATGCGCCCAAAATATGTCCCAAGGATCATCATCAAAAGCGTAGTATGTATGTTCCTTACCAGGAGGTAACAAAACAATTGATCCACTTTCGATTAGCCATTCCTCAGTCGCAGATTTTACAACTCCTTTGCCATGTGTACAAAAAATCAATATCCATTCTTCAGTACCACGATCACGGTGAACAAAATGATATCTTGCTTTAGGATAAAAACCGAGATCGGTTATATATAACAGCTTTATGACTTTTGAAAAATTAAAATTATTCAAAATCACTGGCGGTAATACAAATAAATATTCATTCTCAAACCCGTGTAATTTTTTCATAAGCTCCTCCTTTATAAAATCTCTTCATTAATTGGTCTCGATATTATCATATGATAAAAATTTAAACAAATAACAGTTGCCTAAAATCCATCATTTAGCACATTTTGTACATTTGAAGAAAGCGTTTTCTATTATACCCTTAAAACGTAAATTTGAAAGGAGCTGTTTTATATGACTACTGATATTACGTTAAATGAACCAGTTATTCTAAAAGAAACAGACTTAACGATTCCAACCTATGGAATCGCTAAGCCAGAAAAAAATCCGATGTTTTTAGAAGATCGAGTATATCAAGGAAGTAGTGGTAAGACTTATCCATTTCCGGTAACCGAACGTGTCTTTGATGAAAAACATGACAAGATATATAAAGCCGTTATCTTAGAAAATAAGTATATCCAGGTTACTTTCCTACCCGAATTAGGTGGACGAATTTATCGAATGTTAGATAAAACTAATAATTACGACTTTGTCTATTATAATCACGTTATTAAGCCAGCACTTGTTGGTCTGGCTGGGCCATGGATTTCTGGAGGAATCGAATTCAATTGGCCACAACATCACCGGCCAGATACTTTTTCTCCAGTGAATTATTACACTAAGATTAATTCAGACGGTTCTAAAACAATCTGGATGAGTGATATAGATCAAATGAATGGCACAAAAATTTTAGTTGGTTTCACTATGTATCCTGATAAAGCATATTTGAAAGTTGATGAAACTTTTTCAAATCCAACTGATTTACCACAGACTTTCTTGTGGTGGGCTAATCCGGCAGTACCTGTAAACGAAAACACTCAATCAATCTTTCCGCCAGATGTTAATGCTGTTTTTGATCACGGAAAACGTGCAGTTTCTGATTTTCCAATTGCAACTGGTGAATATTATAAAGTTGATTACTCAGAAGGCGTTGATATTTCTCGTTACAAAAATGTACCTGTACCTACTTCTTACATGGCAGCCAAATCAAAATACGACTTTTTAGGTAATTATGACCACCAGAAAAAAGCTGGACTTCTTCACGTAGCTGACCACCATACTTCACCTGGCAAAAAGCAATGGACTTGGGGACATGGTGATTTTGGACAATCTTGGGATCATCAATTAACCGATAGCGATGGACCATACATCGAATTGATGGTTGGTACTTTCACCGATAATCAACCCGACTTCTCTTGGCTTAATCCTCATGAAGAAAAGCATAGTACTGAATACTTTATGCCTTATAAAGCTGTAGGAGCAGTTAAAAATGCTACGATTGATGCCGCAGTTAACTTAGAAAAAGACGGAGATACAATCTCAATTGCAGCATATGCAACATCAGAATTTTCAAATGTACAAATCATTTTAGAAAAAGAAAACGAAGTTCTACTTGACGAAAAAACTACATTAAGTCCCATAGAAACTTTTGTAACAACCATTCAAAATGATCAGTTTAAATTGCATGAATTAACATTAAAAGTACTTGATCCAGATGGAAATATTTTGGTGCAATACAAACCCGAACCTGAAAAAATCGAAGCGATTCCAGATGCTGCTAAAGCAATTCCTAATCCTAAAGATATTAAAACTAACGACGAACTATTCAATGCAGGACAACATCTTGACCAATATCGTCACGCTAGTTTCAGACCTGAAGACTACTATCTGGAAGGACTTAAACGGGATAAATTCGATAAACGAATCAATGATGCGTACGGTCTCCTACTCTACCGTCAAGGATTGTTTGTAGAAAGTGAAAAATACTTTAGACGTGCTTTAGAACGTCAAAACAATCATAATACTAACCCAGTATCTGGTTTCCCAAGTTATCATCTTGGACTAAGCCTTGAAAAGCAAGGGAAATATGCTGAAGCATACGATGCTTTTTACAAAGCAACTTGGTCTGCAGATACAAAATCAGTTAGTTTTGTGGCAATGGCTAAAATAAAGATTCGCGAAAATGATTTAGACAATGCTCTTAAATTTATTAATCAAGCACTATTATTTAACTATAATGATTTAACAGCTCGAGCAATCAAGGCTCATATTTTAATTTTGATGAAATCCGATCAAGCTGAAAAACTTTTAAAAGATAGTTTGGAAATCGATAACAGTGCTTCAGCGGTATTATTCGAATATTCAAAAATTAATCCAGATTACTTAGATACGTTAAAACATTTCATTGATACTCGCTTAAATGATGTTTTAGATTTAGTTCAACTTTATCTTGAAACTGGACAATATGCTGATGCATTATCGGCCTTGAACATTTACAAAGATGATAATCCATTAAAATCTTATTATGAATCTTATATATACTCTAAATTGGATTCGCAAGAACAAGCTCTTGCTTCAGCAAAACTTGGAGCTAGTCTATCTCCTGACTATATCTTCCCAAATCGTCTGTTCGACGTTATCATTTTGGAATATATTCAAAATATCAATCCAAAAGATGGCTTAGCACCCTACTATCTTGGTAATTTATACTATGATCGTCGTATATATCAAAAAGCTCAGGCTTTATGGGAAAAATCAGTCAAACTTGATCCTGATTACGCAATGTCTTACCGAAATCTTTCAATCGTCTACTACAACAAGACTAACCAACCTAAGAAAGCCTTAGAATATTTAGAAAAAGCATTTAAATTAGATCCTAAAAATGCACGGCTTGTTTTTGAACTGGATTCTTTGTATCAAAAAATGAACCATTCTTTAACGGATCGCCTAGCCTTTCTTGAAAAATATTTGGATCTGGTCGAGCAACGCGACGATAGCTACATTCAACTAGTTACTTTATTGAACGAAACTGGTAGATACAAAGAAGCTTATCAAAAGTTAATGGATCGCATCTTCCACCCTTGGGAAGGTGGCGAAGGTAAAGTCAGCTCACAATACGAATATGCATTAGTTGAACTTGCAAAACAAGATATTGCTAACGAAAATTATACGACTGCAATTGAAAAACTTAATCGTGCTTTAGTTTATCCACGCTCACTGGGTGAAGGAAAACTTCCTACGGCAAACAATAATGTTATCGATTTCTACCTAGGTTATGCTTACAAACAAATTAACGATACTCAACAAGCTAATGAGCATCTTAGATTAGCTACTCAAGGATTGGAAAAACCATCTAGTGCTATGTATTACAACGATCAACCATCAGATACGATTTTTTATCAAGGATTAGCCTTTGAACAATTAGGTCAGACAAAAGAAGCAAATGGTAAATTTCACGCATTAATTAGTTATGGTGAAAAACATATTTTCGACAATATCGAAATGGATTACTTCGCTGTATCATTACCTGATGCCCTGCTATTCAAAGATGATCATAAGTCACTTAATGTCATCGACTGTTATTACCTAATCGCATTAGGATACCTCGGATTAAATCAAGTGGATAAAGCTCATACAATGATGGATAAAATAACTGAATTGACTAATAATCATCAAGGGATGCTCAGACACTGTTCGTTCAAAAAATTTAGTTTATAATATAAAAGCACTCATGTGAGTGCTTTTATTAATTGGAGGAATTTCGAAATGAAACATACTTTAGTTAATAAATACCAAACACTAGATGATAAAAATTACTATCGTATTTCTATGTTTAATAAAAATGGTGTTCAAGTTGATATTTTAAATTATGGTGCAACTCTTGAACATTTTTTTGTACCTGGTCGAACATCTGAAAAGGACAACATTATTTTAAGTTTAGAACGCCCAGAATATTATGATAAAGAACGGAATTATCTCGGTGGTACTGTTGGTAGAGTTATTGGTAGAATTGCACATGGTCACTGGCAAGATGAAGATAACACAATACAATTTGAATTAAATGATGACCCTAATCATGCACATGGGGGATCAAAAGGATTCGATACGCAAGTATTCGGCTTTACTATTAAAGAAAATGAAAACTGTAGTATCCTTAAATTACATCTATTAGATCCGGATAATTATAATAACTATCCTGGGAATTTAAGCATTTATGTAACTTACACGTTAACAAACGAAAATACATTAATTTATGAAATAGAAGCTATTTCAGATAAAAAAACTTTATGTAATCCAGCAAATCATAGCTATTTTAATCTAAATAGCGGTAAAGATATACTAGACCAATATCTAACTTTAGATGCTGACTATTATTTACCACTGGACAAAAATAGTATTCCAACCGGCGAACAAAAATCAGTCACTAATACTCCATTTGATTTTCGAAAACCCAAATTACTTGGTAAAGCAATTACTTCTTTAGATTCACAAATAAGAGAACAATTAGGACTTAATCATCCTTTCTTGCTCAACCGAAATAATAATATTGCAGCAGTATTAGAAAGCTTAGATCATCAGCGTAGATTGAGTGTGGAAACAACTGCCCCATCAATTGTTGTTTATACTGGTAACCATTTTAATAATAGTGGATTTGCACAGAATATTGGCCAATATGGTGGAGTTGCTTTAGAGACCCAATTTCCACCAAGTAATGATGAATCTTTGTCTTCAATTGTGTTGCTACCATATCAAAAATTTTATAGTCGAACTAGTTGGTGTATAGAATTTTGATGTCTTAATTAATCGTATTCCATATAAAATAAGAGTTGAATTTCTGAATAAACTACAGAAATCCAACTCTTATTTTTAGTACAACCGTGTGTCTTTCATTATATTAAATCCAATTCTCTTCATACACTCCTACATTAAATCCACAAGTGACTTTAGTATCGTCGACCATTAACGGACGTTTAATTAACTTACCATTCTTGGACATTAATGTTGCAGCCTGTTCTTTCGTCATCATTTCTACTTTATCTTTAAGTCCCATTTTGCGATAATCGATTCCACTAGTATTAAAAAAGTAGCGTAATTTCTGATTACTCTTGGAAAAAATATTTAGCATTTGTTCTTTAGTCGGTGGTTGTTCAACTAGATCGATTTTTCCATAGGATACGTCATGTTCTTGTAACCATTTTTCGGCTTTCTTGCATGTACTACACTTAGAATAACAATAAAAAGTTGTCATGTGTCCTCCTAAAATAAAATTTGAGAAACTTCAATTTGCATTCATAATACTATAATTTTTATAGTATTAGTAATAGTAAGAGAAATAAAACTCTTTCTGGATTTATTTTATTTAAAAATAAAAAGACGATCCTAATCGTCTTTTTAACTATTCAGCTTTACTTAAAGTGCTCTTTTTGGCTGAAAAATAATTAATCCCAAATGTTAGTGCCATCAAGATTACCGGGTAGAACATATAACGAATCAAATCCAGATAATTAGTACTCTTACCGGCTAATTGAAGAGTCATCATCATTGCAGAGTCTTGTGGAATTACCATTGAGGCAGTTACCGCGAAGATGGAAATAATTCCTGCTAACACTTTACGATCAACTTTATATTCATCACCGAGTTCTCTAGCAATGGGTGAAGTAATTAGAACTGAAATGTTATTATTTACAATTGCTCCGGTTACACAGAAACTCAAGATTCCAATTAAAGCTTCACAACTAGCTTTACTATGAATACGTTTAGTAAAGACATGCACCAACCAGTCAATTCCACCATAATAACGCATTAACGCAACCATCCCATTGACCATCATTGCAAAAATAGCTAACCAGAACATGCTTTCCATTCCGTTTCCAATTGCCTTCGCACAATCAAAAATATTCGCTTTTCCAAGAAAAATTCCAATTGCGCTTGCCATAACCGTTCCTAACGCTAGTACAATGACCACATCCATCCCAACGGCAGCTAACACTAAAACAGCTAGGTAAGGCAAAATTGTAATAATATTATAGCTTCCGGCGGCAATATGATGGGCACCACCATTATTTAAACTCATCAAAGTATAGGCGATAATAGTTAAAATTGCAGCTGGTGTCGCAATTTTAATTTGCCACAAGAATTTATCCTTCATAGGTGAACCAACTCCAGCAGCTGCCGAGATAGTAGTTCCACCAATCATAGATAACCCATCACCAAAATATGATCCGGTAATTACAGCCGCTCCTGCCATCCCTGCATTCAAATGGGCAGCGGCTACCAGAGAAAATGTAACGGGTGCCATCGTAACGATGGTTCCCGTTGAGGTACCAATACAAAGCGAAATAATTGCTGAAATTAAAAAGATACCTGGAACTAAGAATTGACTAGGAATCAAGGAAACACCTAAATTAACAATTGAGGATTGTCCCCCTGAAAGGGTTACGGCGGATGAGAAACCACCGGCCATCATAACGATTAAAGCTAAATTCATCACCCCTGCATTTCCAGCATTATTTAGGTATAAGTCCATTTTTTTACTGAATTTACTGCGAGGTTCAAAAAATATTAGTGCAAATACTAATGCAATTAAAATGGCCACTTGGCGTGGCATGTATGAAGAAGGATCTTTAGCGCCTTTAATTGTAAAAACGGCTAAACATCCAACATATAGTAGCAAAAAAATTAGTAGCGGAAGCAACCCTGCTGCCCCGTAATTTTTCCGCGTTTCTTTTTCCATTACTCAAAACTCCTATCATACTATGATTAAAACAGATATATTTAACTTACTACTATCTTCCGTAAATTAAAACCAAAAACTGTTAAAAATGCTGACTTTTTGTTAGAAAGTTTGAATAAAACGTTACCATATTTAAATTAGTTCAAAAATTCCAATCAAAAAGGCCCTACAACTGTAGGGCCTTAAATCAATTTATTTTTCGTCATTCATAACTTTTTGCGCTTTTTCTAGAGCAGGATCATTTTTAGCTAAAGTTTTAATGACATTCTGTTCGATTGAACGCATTGTCTTCGCATCAACTTTTCCAGTAACAGCTAGCTGATTCTTTTCTTGATAAGCTTCCACTGCCTGCTTGACTTTCTCAGTATACTCTTTAGAAATTTTATCATCATAGTAACCTAATCCCTTTAAGGCAATTTGAATATTTTTAATATCTGAATTGCTCTCTCCCACGGAGTACGTTTTTTTCTGATCAAATTCTGTAATGTATGCCATGGCAGGATAATCAGCCTGATAGTCTGGTTTTAACCCTTTTCCATGAATCCAAGTACCGTTTGGCGTTAACCATTTTGCAATCGTTAGCTTTAATTCATCACTATCTGTATATTGGGTAATATTTTGAACGGTGCCTTTTCCATAACTTTTGGAACCTACAAGTGGAACATTAGCCGATTGGTGTAAAGCTGCAGCAAAAATTTCAGCTGCACTAGCGCTTTCGCCATTAATAACAACTGTAGTAGGTTTAGTAACTTTATAGCCACCATCATACTTTTTAGACGCCTTGTATACTTCTGCTTTACCAGTCCGAGCTTTAACTTGCATAATAGTTTTGCCATTCTTTAAAAACATCGAAGACATCTTTAAAGCTTCCTGCATCAGACCACCCGGATTATTTCGGACATCAATAATATAAGATTTAGCTCCCTGTTTATCTAAACGTTTAAGCGCCCGTTTAAGTTCACTAGAAGTTTTTTCAGCCACTGTTGAGATAGTTATATAACCTACTTTATTCTTCAACATCTTAGCCGTGACGGTCTCAACTGGAATTTTAGAACGAGTTAGCACCTTATCAAAGGTATCATTTCCTCGCTGCAATTTAACCTTTACTTTAGTCCCAACTTTTCCTCGCATTAAGGTGGTGGCTTTAGAAAGGGATTGATTAGTTAATTTCTTACCATCTACTTCTAAAATCACATCTCCGGCTTTCAGACCCGCTTTTTTGGCCGGTGTACCATCAATGGTAGTCATAACTTCAATTTGGTGATTCTTCTTTACAACTTGAATACCAACACCACCGAAGGCTCCTGAAACACTATCATTCAAACTAGTAGCATCACTATCAGTTAAATAGTCCGAAAATGGGTCATTTAAAGTGCTCAACATTCCATCAATTGCTCCTGTAGCTAATTTAGAAGTGTCGACTTTTTTATAATAATCACTATTAATTTGATTATAAACACTCGCTACACGATTAAAATCATTTTTCTCACCATCGGTATGACCTAAAATCCCTACAAAAAATACTAAACCACTGACAATAGTAATTAAAACTCCTAAAATCATGGAAAATACGATAGTTAAATACGGATGTTTTTCTATTATTTTTTTCATTAAAACTGTTCACTTTCTAAATATCTTTGCCACGCTGAATCAAAAATTGACATACTTTGTAGATAGCCCGCATTGAGCTCTAAATATTTACTGATCTCATCAAAATCGCGTGATTGTTTAGGAAAAACTTGATCAAAAAAAGCTTGGTTAGCAAATTCTTCAACTTCATTATTAGGTTGCGGATTGCGTTGTGTCATTAAATATTCAAAAAATGATTTTTTCATTAGCATTCTCCTTAATTATTGGCTTTAGGAACGTTAATTATGAATTGAAAATCGTTTTTATCAATATCGATTGTTTTAGCTTGGAAGCTGACTTTATTAGTTGTTTTGATCTGATTCAAACGTAAAAGTGCTTCATCGCCATCAATACTTACCCATTTAGGAAGTTGATAATTACGTGAAATATATTTCAAAACAATTTTAGCTGACAAATTTAGCGTTCCCACCGTTAGCCCATGCGCTTTAAGTTTGATATTACCACTTTTGGTAACCTTTGGAATCATCGTTAACGCAATTTGAATCTTTTTACCTAAAATTTCAGTTTCTCCGCTTAAAATAGCGTAGCGTTGACCAATTTTAAACTCATAATTAAAGTCTTCATCTTTTTGAAATTGAGAAAGATAAGCTGCACTTAGATCATTAATTTGATTTTTCTTTAATTTAATTGGAATTCGATCATAGTGGTTACTACTTCGAACTACTTGGTCATCAACTTGCTGAATTGGACGAGAAGCTTTAAAAGTTACATAAATACCGCCCGCTAAAAAAATGGAGAGCAGGACTAAAAATCCCCATTTCCAAAAATGATACATATATTTATTCATTTCTTCACCTACTTGAAAATTCTTGCCCGATCCATGGCCTTAAAGATCTTATCTGCCATCATATCATATCCCTTGTCGTTGGGATGAAAATGATCTGCATCCGATAAATAATTATTTTTTTCTTTAGTATCAAATTTACTTTTCTCAAGTTGACTCTTTTCAACAACCGCAATATCATCCTCGGTACTTTGTTTCTTTAAACGCTGCTGCTGACTAAGCGTCTTATATTGACCCACTGATAATGCATTGATATCAACAAAAGTAGCATGCTTAAAATAATCACCAGTGGCTTTTGCTGTGGTATTAAATGTATTTATCGCATCTGTGATAGCCACTACATTTGGGAAATATACGTAAAATGGGTTATAAATTCCTACCATAACAATTTTAATTTTGGGATTCAGCTTTCTTGCATATTTAAAAATATTTTCTAAGTTGTCTTGATAAGTAAGACTAATACGATTAACATTTACGGCAACTTGACTAGGTGATTCAGTAACATCTTTCTGGAGATTCTGGAAAAGATCATTTCCCCCGGCCGTAACAATAAGTACATCACTTTTAGCAGCCTCTTTTTGAATTTTAGTAGTAGTTTTGAAGCGTTTAAGGATTTGATCACTACGTTCACCACTAACTCCCTCATCGTAAATCGTTGCCTTTTTTATCTGTTTGGTTTTAGTAATTTTCTTAGCTAAACGTTGCTGATATCCACTTTGATTCTTTGTATCGCCAACTCCTTGAGTGAGAGAGTCACCTAATGCTAAAATCTTAAGATTTTTAACTTTTTTCTGGGTTGTCGGTACGACTTTGTTAGCAACTTGAGACGGTGTCTTAGCTCCTTTAAAAAAGCCCAACCCCCATAAAATTAAAAGCGTGATAACCGAAATACCAATGATACTAAATAAAATTTCTCTGACTACTTTCATAATGCCTCTCTCTGTAAAATAAATTAGGGCCAAAATCGGTTAGTCCCGATCTAAGCCCTACTTTTTAATCTTCACTGTAATATAAGATACAAAACGCACCCATACCTGTATGAGTTGCAATAATTGGAACAGTCTCTCGTACAACAATATCATTAACTGGGAAAAATTCACCAACATGTTTCTTCATATCTTCTACCATATCAAAGGCTTCTACATGTGAAATTCCTACCCCTTTGATTTTGCCACTACCTTGCATTTCAGTATAAATATCTGACCAAAGTTTCTTCATGGCTTTCATCCCGCGAACCTTGCCGGCTACATCAAGTTTACCATTTTTTACCTCAAGTAATAACTTAATATTTAGTAAACCTCCCAGCATTCCGCCAATCTTACTTAGACGACCGCCTTTAACTAAATTTTCCAAGTTAACAACGCTTAAGTAAAGTTTGGTATGATCTCGGATATATTCTGCTCGCTGGATAATTTCGTCTTTGCTGGCACCTTCTTTAGCCATCTTAGCTGCTTCTAAAACTTGAAAAGCTAAGGCGCGATCCGTGAATTGGCTATCAATCACAGTCACATCTGCTTTACTAAGTTGAGCAGCTTGTTCGGCAGTATGTACCGTACCACTGATTGCCTCTAACATATTAAAGCTGATGATTTGGCTACCATCTTCACCTAATTTATCAAACATTTCAACAAATTTACCTAATGGTGGTTGGCTAGTCTTTGGTAGTGACTTAGATGATGCCATTTTATGAATAAATTCTTCATTAGTAATGGTTTCACCTTCGACATAAACTGTATCATCAATCATTACACTTAATGGGACAATTGAAATATCATATTTTTTAATTTCTTCATCAGTAACGCCACATGATGAATCTGTGACAATTTTAATTTGACTCATATTTTCACTCTTTCCTTGTTACATAGTTATTCCGAGTTCTATTCACATGAAGCGTGTTTCATATACATTTATAGAATCCCCGTACATATTTACAATTTTAATTATAACAATCTATTCTAAATTTTTGTTCTATAAACAAACTTTTCCGCAAAAAATTTTTGTATTTAAAAAGAGCCTTGATAAAAATAATATTTAACCTCATTAAATATTATTTTTACTTCAAGCCCTTTTATTGATTAAACGTTTAAAATTTTGTTTAAAAATTCTTGTGTCCGTTCGTTTTGAGGGTTACCAAAAATTTCTTCCGGCTTTCCTTCTTCCATGATATGACCATCCGCCATAAAAATCACACGATCAGCAACTTCTTTAGCAAAGCCCATTTCATGCGTTACAACAATCATGGTCATCCCTGCCTTAGCTAGTTTTTTCATTACTGCTAACACATCTCCAACCATTTCAGGATCTAGGGCCGAAGTCGGTTCATCAAATAAAATCATATCTGGTTTCATCGCTAGAGTTCTTGCAATGGCCACTCGCTGTTTTTGACCCCCCGAAAGAGATTGGGGTTTAGCATTAAATTTATCTTCTAAACCCACTTCTTTTAGCAATTCACGTGCCTCAAGCTCGGCATCCGCTTTACTCATCTTCCCTAATTCAACCGGCGACAACATCACATTTTCGCCTACGGTCAAATTATTAAATAGATTAAAGTGTTGAAATACCATTCCAATTTTTTCACGAACCTGATTCATATTAACCCGTGGATCCTTCAAATCATGCCCATCGATAATGATTTTTCCAGCGGTCGGTTCTTCTAACTTATTTAGCGTACGTAGAAAAGTACTTTTACCCGAGCCCGACGGACCAATCATAACAACCACTTCATTATCTTTGACGATCAAATCTAATCCTTTCAGAACCTCGTTACTGCCGTAAGATTTTTTTAAGTTCTGTACTTCTATTTTTGTACTCATCCCTTCATCCTCCGTTCAACCCATTTTGAAAGCCACGTTAGTAATGTGATGATGACCAAGTAAATTAGTGCTACCATGGTCCAAATTTTAAATCCTTCTAGATTACGTGCAATAATTATCTTACCTGTCTGTGTTAATTCAAGTATTCCAATAATTGAAAGAATCGAAGTATCTTTCAGAGTAATAATAAATTGATTAATAAAAGATGGAACCATAATTTTCAATCCTTGCGGTAAAATAACTCTTCGCATCGCCTTTCCATATGGTAATCCCAGTGAACGTGCTGCTTCCATTTGTCCACCATCTACTGCTTCAATACCACCTTTTACAAAAGCGGCAGTATAAGCTCCTTCATTTAAGGTTAAGGTAATAATTCCGGCAACAAATGCTGGAATTTTTTCACCTACCAAATTAGGCACCCCCGTATAGATAAATAAGGCTAAAACTAACAAAGGAAGTCCACGGAAAATATAAATTACAGTAGTCGAAACTCCATTAGCAAATTTATTTGGGACAACCCCTAACATTCCGAAGAATATCCCAAAAATGGTAGCAAAGAAAATTGATAATACTGTTAAAATAACCGTTTGTTCTAATCCACCAAGTAATGCGCCTTGATTTTGTTTCCATAAACTAATAAATGTATTTTGTGTTTTATGAGCTTTTTGTGAAGCAACAGCAGAAGCTCCTAAATATTTAGCTACAATCTTTTTATACTGTCCATTGCTTTTAATTTTCTTTAAACCCGCATCAAATTTCTTTAATAGTTCTTGGTTATGTCCTTTTTTAACAGAAAATCCATAAGCACCGCCATTGGCTGGTTTAGTAACGATCTTAAGTTTTGCCCCAGTTTTAATAGCGTATTGCATAACCGGCTGATCTTCAAAACATGCCACTGAATTTCCAGTCGTCACGTCGTTATAGACGTTATTAGAATCATCAAAAGTAACCGTTTTGAATCCATACTTTTTCTGAATACTTTTAGCATAGTCTCCAGCAGCTGTACCAGTTTTGATAGCAACTCGCTTGCCCTTTAAATCTTGGAAATTTTTGATGGATGAGTTTTGTCCTACAGCCATCACCACCCCAGTTTTAAAGTATGGGGCCGAAAAATCCATCTTCTGTTTACGTTCATCAGTAATCGTTGTTCCAGCAATAACTCCATCCAATTGCCCGGCATCAAGCGCTTGAACCGCTGCATTGAAACCAACTGGCTTAATCTTTACTTTAAAACCTTCGTTTTTAGCAATCGTCCTAATGATATCCATATCAATCCCTACGTACTGATTTTGATCATTAGCAAATTCAAACGGTGGAAATGTAACATCAGTTCCAATCTCGTACACTTTCTCATCCGCATTGACGTTATTCGAATTAAAAACTGACCACCCAAATAAAATTACAATGCTAAAAACTATGCTCAATAAAGTTTTTTTAATCTTTGCCATGATGCCCTCCTACTTATGTTAGATAACCTAACATTAAAAATTAGATTAAATATATCATATAATTTTAATTTTGAAAAGGAGGATAAATAAAAAACCTCAATAAATGAGGTTTTAACGTTTATTAAATTCTAATCCATGTTTCAAAAGTATATGCAGGATTTCTTTCGGTTGATTCATGTTCAACTGAGCTAGCCAATTTAAATTCATTTTGGGTGATATCAGGTGCTAAAACCTCACATTGATAATCTTTTTGGATTCTAGTTATCAGAAGTTCATCAGCTTGTGATAACAAGGCATTGTATAAATGACTTCCTCCAATAATATAAAATTTTTCATTAGGATGGGTTTCAAAAATCGCCTGAAGCTCACTTAATGAACCCACGCCAACTACAGAATCTGGCAATGAGGTTGGATGATGACTTAAAACAATATTTTTTCGGTTAGGCAACGCTTTTCCAATTGAATCAAAAGTTTTACGACCCATAACTACGGTGTTCCCACTAGTGGTTTTCTTAAAAAAAGCCATATCACCTGGAATATGCCACGGAATAGATTGCTGCTTGCCAATTCCATGACGCAAATCTTCGGCCCAAATCATTGAAATCAAATTTAATTCCTCCTAAATTGACTTAAAATTAAACTGCTACCGGTGCTTTAATGGTTGGATGAGGATCATATCCTTCAACCACAATATCTCCTGGTTCATAGTCAAAGATACTGTCATGCACTTGTTTAAATTTCAATTTAGGAGCCGGACGTGGAGTACGTTCTAATTGTTCTTTAACCTGATCCAGATGATTAGAATAAATGTGAGCATCACCGATGGTATGGATAAATTCTCCCACTTCTAAACCAGTCGCTTTCGCAATTAATTCTGTAAGCAAGGCATAGCTAGCAATATTGAAAGGAATTCCTAAGAAAATATCGCCACTGCGTTGATACAGTTGACAGCTAAGTTTCCCATCAGCCACATAAAATTGAAATAGTGAATGACACGGAGGTAATGCTGAGGTTGGCACATCTTCAGGATTCCAAGCCGAAACGATCATTCTTCTTGAGTTAGGATTATTCTTAATCATATCAATAACATTTGAAATTTGATCGATAGTCTCACCAGTACTAGTCTTCCATGCTCGCCATTGGCTACCGTAAACATTTCCAAGATCACCATATTTAGCAGAAAATGTATCATCTTCCAAAATTTGTTCTGTAAAACGTTGTTTTTCAATTTTATAGAGTTCATTGAATTCAGGATCAGTCAGTGAGCGGTGACCAAAATCGGTCATGTCTGGTCCCTGATATTCATCACTTTCAACCCACTTTTTAAAAGCCCATTCATCCCAAATATGATTATTATGTTGAAGTAAATATCTAATATTGGTATCGCCTTTTAAAAACCAGAGTAACTCACTCTTAATCAAACCAAAAGGGACTCTCTTGGTCGTTAGTAATGGAAAACCTTCACTTAAATCAAAACGCATTTGATATCCAAAAGTACTTAGGGTACCAGTTTGGGTACGGTCTCCTTTGAGATGCCCATTTTCCAAAACATATCTTTCCAAATTAAGGTATTGTTCTTCAAGCATATTAAATTTCCCCTATTCTTCGAAACTTTCTAAGTATTCCCATCTTGCCATTTTTTCTTCTAATTGGTCCGAAATTTCATTTAATTCTTTTTGCAATTCTGCTAATTTTCCGTAATCAGCAGCACATTCGCTCATTTGTTCCTCCACAGATGTGGACTTTTGTTCTAACTTTTCGATTTCAGTTTCAATTGTCTGCCATTCTTTTTCTTCTGAATACGTCCTTTTTTTCTTTTTAGGAGCTTCAACTTGTTCAACTGACTTAGGAGTACTTTTAATTTTACTTGATTGTACTACGTTTTGTTTTAAATAGTCACTGATCGAGCCCGTATATTTTTCAACTTTAGCATTTCCATCAAATATTAGTAATTGGTCACTAACTTTATCTAAGAAATACCGATCATGGGACACGGTAAGGACTGTACCTTTGAAGGTTTTTAAATAACTCTCTAAAACAGTTAAAGTAGCAATATCCAAGTCATTAGTGGGTTCATCTAACAATAGTACATTAGGTTGTTCCATTAAAATCTTAATTAAAAATAGACGCCGTTTTTCACCACCAGATAGCTTTTTAATTAAACTACCATGTAAAAAACTTGGAAATAAGAATTGTTCTAAAAGACTAGTGACACTAATTTTTTCACCATCTTTATTGATTACTTCTTGTCCAACTTCTTTTAGGTAATTAATTACCCGTTTATCTTCTGGTATGGGTTCAATTTTTTGAGTATAATACCCAATTTTAACAGTTTCGCCAATTTCAATTTTCCCACCCTGAATAGGCAATACTCCCGCAATCGCATTCAAAAATGAAGATTTACCTGCGCCGTTGGCTCCTGTTATTCCGATTCGGTCACCCGCCTGAATTAACTTAGAAAAATCCTTCATAATTTGATGGTCGCCAACTTCTAAATCTAAGTCATTGATTTCAATTACTTTTTTGCCCAATCTTTGTTGTGTTAGACCAATCTCAAGGTCTTGATCAACCTCTTTAGGCGCATGTACAGCTTGGTCTAACTTTTCAAAATGGTTAATTCGCGCTTGTTGTTTAGTTCCACGTGCTTTGGGTCCACGTTTCATCCATTCAAGTTCTTGCTTATATAGTTTGTACTCTTTTTGTTTACTAGCTTCGTTTTGCTCATCACGAACCGCTTTTTGTTCAACATATTTTTCATAGTTACCGACGTACTCAAAAAGGTCTCCGTAACTTAATTCCCAAATTCGATTGGTAACTCGATCTAAGAAATATCGATCATGGGTAACCAATAGTAATGCGCCTTTATAATCAGCAAGGTATTTTTCCAGCCACTCAATTGAATCAAAATCTAAATGGTTAGTAGGTTCATCTAAAATCAATAAATCTGCTGGTTCTAACAATGCCTGTGCTAAAGCGATTCGCTTAACTTGTCCACCCGAAAGATGATGGATAGATTCATCTAGCATATCAACATGTAATTGCGTCAAAATGGTTTTAATATTGCTTTCCGTATTCCAAGCATCCAGTTGATTCATTTCATTTTCAAGTTTAGTAAATTTTTCAAATAGCGTTGATGAAGTTGGATTATTAGTATATTGTTCTAAGATTTCTTCGTAGTGTTTAATTACTTGAAATACATGTTGATCCCCGCTGTAAATAAATTCACGTACCGTTTCAAACTGACTAATTTCTTCACTTTGTTTAAGATATGCAATACGGTAATCGTTTGGTGTTTCAATTGTTCCTGAATCAGCGGGATCAAGATTCGAAACGGCATTAAGTAAATTCGTTTTTCCTGATCCATTAGTTCCAATTAGTCCAACTCGATCGTGTTCATTGATTACAAAATTAATCGAGTTAAACAGCTTCTTTTCACCGTAAGTTTTGGTTAGATTCTTACCTTTTAGTATTTTCATATTTAATCATCTTTCTGTAACTTATTTACTGCATTCAAAAGCGCTAAGGACTCGTTTTTCAGTTCATCATTAATAACCATTAATTTTAACCGGTTTAAAACTTGTCCCATCTGAGGTCCAGGCTTAATTATTCCCTTTTGAATTAGCTCTTTACCAGTAATTGCCATTTCATGTGTATCTTTAATTTGAAGGTTTTGGTAAGTATCTAGCCAAGCCTCACGATTCATCCCCAGAATTTGGGCCACCCGAATGGCGTTAACTACATTAGCTTCCCCTGCGTTGAACAGCGCTAAACGTTCGTTTTGATCATTTTTATCCATGCTTAATACTTGTAAAGTCGCACTGACATTTTTGATCAAATCGTTAGATGTCTTCCATTGTTTCAAGAAAGGCATTACTTCTTGAGGAGTTAATTTTAAACTCCAAGCAATCATAGTCCAAACTTGTTCAGGATTTTCTAGAAGTTTCAAGGGATATTTTGTAAGCTGGTCTAGTTCTTTAGAACGGTCCTTAAATCCCGGGCAATATTCATTCAATTTAGTTGTCAGCATGTCTTCTAGTCCACGATTAGGTTTGCTACCCAACATCATTTTTTCAAATTCAACTAAGATTCTTTCGACTGAGATTTTACCTAAAAGCATATTATTTTCTTCGATTGCCTTCAGCGTCTTTGCTTCAATTTTGAAATCTAGTTGGCTTGCAAACCGTACTGCTCGCATCATTCTTAAGGCATCTTCATGAAAACGTTCGTGTGGATCTCCTACCGCACGAATAATTTTATGTTCTAGATCACTTAAACCATCAAAAATGTCAATTACCGTTCGATCTTCTTTTAAAGCAAATGCGTTAATTGTAAAATCACGGCGCATTAAATCTTCTTTTAAAGAGCGTACAAAAGTAACCTGATCTGGACGGCGAAAATCCTGGTAGCCACTTTCGGTTCTAAAAGTCGTGACCTCGTAACCTTCGCCATCATGAATCACCATTACCGTACCATGTTCGATTCCTGTATCAACAGTTTTCTTAAAAATATGTTTAATTTCGGCGGGGTATGCGCTTGATGCAATATCAACATCATGAATTGGCTTATTTAATAATGTATCACGAACACTTCCCCCAACAAAAAAAGCATCAAAACCTGCATCTTCGATTTTTTGTAGGACTGCACGGGCGTCCTCAAATTCTTGGGGCATTTTTTCTATCTGCACCATTTCCACATCCGTTTCAAAGGAATTACTTTCTCGTAACACCTTAAATAATAAATTCTTTAACTTAGTATGCGCATCAATCCGATTTAAGTAAAGGTACTATCTTTTAACTAATTACCGAATTAAGTATAAAAATTTTGCACATACTCTAACATCGTCTTAATAATTCTACCAGCGTATGATTTTTTTGAAAAGCCTGCTCCGCTCTATGGTATGATATTTGCAAGTACTTCAGTTTCTACGTAGGAGGTCTATTATGCAAAAAGATGAATCAATCCGATTTTTAGATTTTGTGATGATTGCCTTAGGTTGTTGTCTGTATGGTTTAGGGTTGGCTGTAGTCAATATCCCTAATAATCTAGCTGAAGGTGGAATTACAGGGGTCACCTTAATTTTACGAGCTTTATTAGGAATTGATCCTGCACTCTCAACAATTTTAATTAATATCCCATTAATTTTCATAGGTTACCGTTTTCTGGGAAAAAGATCTTTAATCTACACAATTTTTGGGACGTTTGCGCTCTCGTTTTGGTTATACGTTTGGCAACGAGTACCCATCAGTCTCGATATTCATCATGATATGTTTATCGCCGGAATCCTGGCCGGAATCGCTGGTGGTTTTGGTAGCGGGATCGTTTACCGTTTCGGTGGTACAACCGGTGGAACCGACGTTGTAGCTCGCATTCTCGAGAAACGGCGTGGAATTGCCATGGGTCATACTCTTTTCGCTTTAGATGCCGTCGTATTAACCATTTCTCTTTGCTACATCGATGTCCTTCATATGATGTATACTCTACTAGCAGCTTATGTATTTTCTCGTCTAGTTTCTCTTACACAGGTGGGAGCCTATGCTGCTCATGGTTTACTAATTGTCAGTAGCAAAAACCAAGAGATTGCTGATGCCTTAATGGACGAGTTAGAGCGCGGGGCAAGCTATATTCATATGTCTGGTGCCTATTCTAAAACAGAGCGTGAAATGGTTTATTGCGTAATTGGACCTAACGAATTAAACGTTGCTAAACGTATCATTGGACGAATTGATCCTCAGGCGTTTACTTCTATTATTGATGTCCATGAAGCCATTGGTGAAGGTTTTACCTACGATTCGCCCAGTGCTAAAAATCGAAATATCCCTAATTAAAAAACATCAGTTATGTATAAACTTAAATACATGACTGATGTTTTTTAATTAGCTTTAGAATACTGTTAAATCAGAATATACCGGCTTTAACAAATTAAAATCATAAGTTGCCAAGTCCTTAATACTTTCACCATTAAAGAAAGCAGTGTGACTTCTAGCAAGCATCAAATTAATTTTGTCAGAATCATCAAATTGAACAAGTGCTACGGGATTACCATGTTCAAAGGCAGTACCGATCTCAAATACTGTTCCAGGATCTGAAATGATTTCTTCACCGTTTTTAGTATAATCTAAGATTGCTACAACAATATCGGCTTTGCGAAGTTGACGCACATCGGTTTCAAAGACTCCCACTTGCCATTCAAATGAACCAAATTCCTTAGTATCATATTGATTATCCATTGGTACAAAAATTCTTTTTGAATCAATTGTAGAATTTTTCTTTAAAAGTTCTTCAACCTTACGTACTCTTTCAATTTGTAAATCACTAAAGAAAGGCCCTGCTAAATATACTGAGTTTCCCATGCTTTTTACTCACTCCTTCAATTATGTGTATATAACTATACCATATTTTTTCACTTTTTAGTTAAAAACTGGTTAATTAGCAACTGAATTTATTATTAATGTTCGTTTATTAAGATAATCAAGAACTAATTGAACAAAAATCTATATTAAAAAACAGATTCCGCGCTTGACGGAATCTGTTTTTATTATTTATCGAATAAAACTCTTAGCTTTTCAACGGAAACTTCATTTTGAACATTTTTATCAATTGCATAAAAAAATTCATTATGTTCGTTACGTCCAATTACGCTAAAAATTGTACGCTCATTAAAACTAGTAACCACTTTAATTTCATATTTTTTAGAGATTTCATTCTTCATTAAGTCTTGTTGTTGGTTAAAATCAATTTGTTTGAAGCCATTAAAATCCTCTGAATTATCAGATTTAAATTGATTTTTACGCATCACTTCAACCATTTTTTTATTGAACTTAGGCGCCCAACTTTTCACTTTGAATTTATCATTTAAATTATTAATAACCTTGTTCCTCCAGCTGTTCTAATTCATCCTGCATATCGACATCGGTTGGTGCTAATTTTACGTATTTACGTGCGATATCGACAGCGTGTTCCAACTGTCCACTCTCCCTAAGAAAATGGTAAAGATCCAATAAAAAGGCAGTTGTATCTTTTAAATCACTCAATGCTGCATCAAAGTGACTAGCAGCCTTTTTAAAATCATCTGTCTTCCAATATGCTAAAGCTAAATTCCAATTTAATTGAGCATCAGTTATATCGTCACTAGCGAAACGTAAAGTTTCATCATATTTTCCAATTCGATTATAAAAATCGGTAATGCGAATCATACCTTCTGTATTTTCAGGTGCTAATTCAATTGCCTTACGCAGGTATTTTTCCACCAATTCATTATCTAAAGCATGCTCAGCCATTTCTGCTGCTTGAAGGTACAACTCAGGATTGTATTGATCGACCGCCAAGCCCTCTTGGGCAGCAATCAATCCTTTATCCCATTGCTCATCTTTTTGATAAGAATTAATTAAATATGGGTAAGCACTGCTATAAGAAGGATCCAATTCAATTACTTTTTCAAGAGTTGCTTGTGCTCTCTCATTTTCATCTAACTGAAGATAAGTAATTCCTTCTTGCATCAAAATATCTGGTGTCAAATCTTCTTCATGAATTTGTTCAAAGTAGGCAATCGCTTTTTCAAACTTTCCATAAGCGGCATAAGAGACCGCTAACCGTTCAACAATATTAATTTGGGACATTTCACTGATCCCACTTTTAATTAACCCCAGATAGTAGTTTACAGCCTTTGAGTAGTCTTGCGTTGTATAATACAGCTCACCTAAGGCTAATTGGATAGCGGGCTCCTCTGGGGCTAGTTTAATTGCTTCAACTAACTTTCTCTCGGAAACCTCATACAACTCTTCGGTTTGATATAAATCAGCTTGAACCATTAATGATGATACATAAAACTCAGAGTCAGGCGAAATTTGATCTAAATTTTCTAAAGCTGCATCATTTTTACCTTGATCAATTAAAATTTCAGCCGCCAAGACTAACAGTTCATCATCATTAGGATATTCTTCGATCAATTTTTCGTATATACGAAGTGCTTTTCCATCAAATCCTAATGCAAATAATTCTCCAGCTAAATTATATAGCGTTTCATTGTCATCTTTTCGAAGAGCCCAGCTGTATAGACGGTTCGATTCTTCAATCTGCCCCGATTCAAGTGCTGCTAATGTTTTTTGTGAATATGACTCATTATTATCCATAAATTTTTACAGGCAAACAAAAAGCCAGCATAACAGAGCTATGCTGACTAAAGTTCAGAAAACCGCTTATTTAACAGCGTCCTTCAAAGCCTTACCAGGCTTGAATGCAGGAACTTTACTTGCTGCGATTTCGATTTCTTTACCAGTTTGTGGGTTACGGCCCTTACGAGCTGCACGATTACGTACTTCGAAAGTACCAAAACCGATTAATTGAACTTTTTCACCCTTCTTCAAGTCATCTTGAATTGAGCTAAATACAGCGTCTACTGCTGCGGTTGCATCCTTTTTAGTTAAACCTGTTACTTTAGCAACGTTATCAACTAATTCTGCTTTGTTTGCCATGTATTTCACCTCCTGAAAATTATTTATCAAAACGAAATGTTTTGTCATTTCTGAAAGGATCAAAAATGTTGAAACAATACTCTGATATTATTTCAACTTGAAATATATCATACAAACACCGACGTGACAAGCTTTTTCATATTTTAGAGAGTTCTTATAATACAATCTTAGCTATTTACGTCTACGTTCTATCAAATGAACGGGTGTTCCCTCAAAGTCAAACGCTTCACGGATTTTATTCTCTAAGAAGCGTTCGTATGAGAAATGCATCAAATCAGGATCATTTACAAAAACAACAAAGGTAGGTGGTTCAGTGCTGACCTGCGTGCCGTAATAAACCCTCAAACGTTTTCCATTATCACTTGGAGTTGGATTAACGGCAATCGCATCCATTAACACGTCATTCAAGGAAGAAGACTGGATACGACGACGATGGTTGGTATCTACTCGCTTAATTAATTCTGGAAGCTGTGAGAGCCGTTGTTTAGTAACTGCTGATACAAAAATGATTGGAGCGTAACTTAAGTAAGCAAATTCTGAACGGATAGCCTGTTCAAAGTTAGATAAGCTATGGTTATCTTTCTTAAGGGTATCCCATTTATTAACCACGATTATGATACCACGGCCAGCTTCATGCGCATATCCAGCAATACGCTTATCTTGCTCTCTGATGCCTTCTTCGGCGTTCAGCACGACTAAAACAACATTACTATTGTCAATGGCTTTCATAGCACGCATTACACTGTAGCGTTCGGTATTTTCATATACCTTACCTTTTTTACGCATCCCAGCGGTATCTACCATCACATATTCATCTTCATTATTAGTGAAACGCGTATCAATTGCATCACGTGTTGTCCCAGCAATATCCGAGACAATCACCCGTTGTTCACCTAAAATGGCGTTAACTAATGATGATTTACCAACATTAGGGCGACCAATCAAACTAAAGCGAATGGCGTCGTCCTCTTCTTCATTTTTATCTTCTGGGAATTTAGAAATTACTTCATCAAGTAAATCTCCAAGCCCTAATCCGTGACTTCCTGAAAGTGGAAACGGTTCTCCGAAACCTAAGCTGTAAAAGTCATAAATATCTTGTCTTAATTCGGGATTATCTACTTTATTGACGGCTAAAATGACGGGTTTATCAGCTTTATAGAGAATTTTAGCAACAGCTTCATCAGCATCACTAACTCCCTCACGTACACTCACAAGAAATACAATAACATCTGCTTCATCAATAGCTAATTCAGCTTGATCCTTAATTTCTTCTAGGAATGGTTCATCACCAATCTGGATACCACCAGTATCGATCAAATTAAATTTATGTCCTAACCATTCACTATGAGTATAAATACGATCTCGTGTTACACCTGGAGTATCTTCAACAATTGAAATACGTTCTCCAGCAATTCTATTAAAAATAGTTGATTTACCGACATTTGGCCGGCCAACTATTGCTACGGTTGGGTTACTCATATTGAATTAGCCCCCTTTCCTTACAAATTAAAAAGGTCTTGGACAGACTATCATTCTCCGCCAAGGCCTCTCTAACTGAGTCGATAGGTATAATCTAGCATGGGAAAAATGTTAAATTATTAATCCTAACACTTATAATTTATTTTTCTGAATCGTCTAAGCTCTTACCAATAATGTCTCCAAGAGTGAATCCAGTTGCTTCTTCAGGCATATCTTTACTAAAGTCTGCTGCAGGAGCTTCCGTTTTCTTTTCGTTCTTTGGAGCTTCTTCTAAAGCTTTAATTGACAAAGCAAGACGGTGTTCTGCTGGATGTACTTCAAGAACTTTAACCTTAATGTCTTGTCCTTCTTTAAGAACGTCAGCAGGAGTTGCAATGTGCTTGTGAGAGATTTGTGAAATATGAACTAAACCTTCTACGCCAGGGAATACTTCAACGAATGCCCCGAAATCTGTTAGACGTTTTACTTTACCGTCTAATACAGCACCTTCTGGAGCATTTTCTTCGATATTGTCCCAAGGTCCTGGTTGTGTTTGTTTGATTGAAAGTGAAACACGTTCTTTTTCTGCATCAACAGAAAGAACTTTAACTTGCACTTCTTCACCGGCTTTAAGCACGTCAGAAGGTTTGTCAACACGTTGGTATGAAATTTCAGAAATATGAACAAGTCCATCAATTCCACCAAGGTCAACAAATGCACCAAAGTTTGTTAAACGAGCTACTTTACCAGTTACAACATCGCCTTCTTTAATTGAGGCAAGTACTTCACCGCGTTTAGCTTCACGTTCAGCGTTTAATACAGCTTTGTGTGAAAGGATTAAACGGTTGTCTTCTGGCTTAACTTCAATAATCTTAACTTTAAGAGTTTGACCCTTGTAAGCATTCAAATCATCAACAAAACGATTTTCGATCATTGAAGCTGGAATAAATCCACGTACACCAGCATCTACAACCAAACCACCTTTAACAACTTGTGTTACAGGGACATCAAGTTCTTCATTATTAGCAGCTTTTTCTTCAATTTCTTTCCATACTTTACGAGCTAACAAACGTTTACGTGAAAGAAGGTAACTTCCACCTTCCTTGTCATCACCGATTCTTGAGATAACAACAAGTTCTAGTTCATCACCAATTTTTACTTCATCACTAATATTATCGATATGTTGAGTTGATAGCTCACGTAAAGGAACAACACCCTCCACACCAGCACCTTGAATACCTACGATCACTTGACGATCGTCATCAATATCCAATACTTCACCGGTAACTACATCACCAACTTTTACTTCTTCAACGCTATTAATTGCGTTGAGTAAATCACTGTTTTGATTAACATCATTTTCGGCCATCCGAATAAATCCCCCTTTTACAGCACTTATACATATATAATATCGAAAAACTGCTCCAATTGCTAGTAATTGTTGCTACTTTCTCTTGGATGCATTTTCTACAATACGTAATATTTCATTTACAACGTCTTGAATTGACATTGAAGTTGTATCAACCTCGATTGCATCACTGGCTTTTGTCAATGGTGAAATCTTTCTAGTTGAGTCTTTATGGTCTCTAATTTCAATTTCTTTTTTAAGTTGCTCTAAATCAGTTTCCATACCCTTAGCTATGTTTTCTTTATAACGACGTTCGGCACGTTCTTGGACACTGGCAATTAAGAAGATTTTAACTTCTGCATTTGGTAAAACAGCTGAACCAATATCGCGCCCATCCATTACAATGCCACCATTCTTAGCAAGATCACGCTGCCAGTTAGTTAAAACTTCTCGAACTGCTTTTTGAGCAGCAATGGTTGACACAGAGTTCGTAACGTTGGCTTGGCGAATATCTTCCGTAACTTCATTCCCATCCAGAAAGACCTTTTGAACTGGCTCACCTGGTTCGAAGCGAATATCCGTATCATTAAGCATTTCACTAATTTTTGTTTCATCGTTAAGGTCAATACCATTTTGAATGGCCTTAAGGGTTACCACTCGATACATTGCTCCCGTATCACAATAAACATATTGCAAATCCTTTGCAACAATTTTTGCAACTGTACTTTTTCCAGCTGATGCCGGACCATCAATTGCAATTTGATATTTATTATTCATGAATACACTAATAACCTACCTTACTCTAAGTTGTTGTCCTGGTTCAATATCTGAACTACTTGTTAAACCATTTAATTCCATTAATTTTTGAACCGAGATACCATTGTTAACAGCAACCCGATACATACCTTGCCCAGATTGAACAGTTGCATAAGATGCGTTGCCATCGGTACTAGAGCTACTTGTGGCGTCACTTTGTTCTACGCTTGAACTCTCACTGGTTACCTCAGAAGAGGCTTCACTAGCCGAATTTGCATCTTCACTAGCTGCTACAGCTTTAGATTCTGATTCAGACTTAACTTTAGCCTTGGACTCTGATTCAGGTTTAGCGAGAGACGAAGATTTGTCATCCTCTTCTTTAGAAGCCTTTGATTTACTTGATTTCTTTTTATCACTACTAGATTTAGCTACCTGTGTAGTTGTTGTATTCGCCGTCTTCTGTTGAAAATCTTGTTTTTGTGTCATGTAATAAGCTAGCGACGCGATAGCTAAAATAACAATCACCCAAATTAATGATCCAGCAAAATTCTTAGATTTCTTTTTATTTTTATGGAATTCTCCCCGTCCTCCAGTAGTGGCAGACTCCTCGGCGCCTGCCTGTTGATCAGCGCTTGATTCTTCACTACTTGGTTTTTGATCTGAATTCTCCGGTGTTTGCTCATCCTTTAAGTTCTCATCATTTTTCTCGTTCATGTTTATCCTCCTACTACATACCAATAAATTGTATTTTACAATAATTCAATTTGAATGACCACGAAAATTACGCTATATTCCTGCAAAAATTTTATTTAATCTTGATTTCCAAGGTTCAATTTGCATTTTTTTAGTTGTTAAATTAGCTTCTAACTTTAATTCTTCGAAAGTATTGATTGAACCACAACATAAATCATGGTGTTTTTTGAAGCCCTCATCAAAATATTGTAGCAAATATTGACGATGACAATTCTCCGTTCGAATGAGTTTTAACATTCTTAAGATTTGCTGTTCATTTTGTAATTGTTGTCTTTTAAATAACTCTGTTAATTCGTGAGGGGTTAGCCCATTTTCTTGATAATATTTAATTAATTCTTGCTGCTCTTCATCTATACCACTGCGTTCAAGATTTTCAGTAAGGATTGCTTCAGAAGGAATTTCAATATCATTTAAAATTGAAGGAATTACCTCGTCGCCAGCCGCATACAACATAATAGCAATACTCTGTTGACCATCGCGACCAGCACGACCGATCTCTTGGACATAACTTTCAATGTCTCCGGGCAAATGATAGTGAATTACATATCTGATATTAGCTTTATCAATACCCATTCCAAACGCACTGGTAGCACAAATCACATTGACTTGATCTTGTTGAAACTGTTTTTGAACTTGAAAACGGTCATAGTCTGTCATCCCTGCATGATATGGAGCCGAAGTAAGAGTAAGATTATTATTAATCATTTCGCTAACTTGGCTAGCAACTTTGCGACTTGAAAAGTAGATTATTCCTGCCCCTGGTAACTCATCAAGTAAATCTAAAAGTTTTTCATCTTTGTCACTTCTACTTTCGACTTCTAAAAAATCAAGATAGATATTGGAGCGATCGACAGAACTAATATATTCTTCAACCTCACCTTTTTTCAAATTAAGGTACCTAACGATTTCTTCACGGGTTGTTTTTCCAGCTGTGGCCGTTAACATCAATGTTAGGGGGTTGTTTAATTGCGTTCGTATCCGACCAATTTTTAAGTAGTCTGGACGAAACGACTTCCCCCATTGAACGATACAATGAGCTTCATCAACTACAAATAAGTCGATCTCTATTCGTTGCATCGCTGCTTGAACATCAGGTCGCTGCAATCCCTCAGGTGATATAAAAATAAATTTATATCTTTCTAAATTGTTAAGGATTTGCTTTTGCTCCATAAAATCTATTTGAGAAGTTATCTCTGCTATACGACGTTCCCCACTTAATCTTAACCGGTTGATTTGGTCTTTAATCAAGGATAATAAAGGCGAAACCACAATAACGGAGCCCTCATTTAAAAAACCATACATTTGATAAATTAAGGTTTTTCCAGCTCCTGTTGGTAAAATCGCCAATGTATGGTGATGGTCAAAAAGTTTATGTAAAATTTCTAACTGACCCGTTTTAAACTCAGTAAAATTAAATTTCTCATGTAAGACTTGATAAATTTTTTTATCTGTTACCATTATTATTCTGTTGTTCCTTAATTTTTCTGATTTGGATTAGCCTAAAATCAAAAAATGTAATATCTGCAATTTGGCTTTGGATACTTCTAAAGTCAACTTCTGTAGGATGCTTCCCAATCTCAAAATTAAATCTAACAAACTTATCAAATGGAAAATTAGAATCCAAAATTGCTGCCATCAAGATGTGTTCCTTCACGGTATTAGTTTTAACATGTTTCAAACGTGCAACTTCGTCCACCGTTTTACCTTGTCGAATTAATTGCCACGTTTGATAAGTGCTATCTGGCATAACATTTTCTTTAATGGTTGAATTTAATAAATCAACAAACGGTGCTATTTTTGTTAAAACAGCATCACTAATAATCTTGCTAAAAATCAACCTAATTTTAAGTTCCATTTGAAATTTGCTGATTCCAAATGCCTGAGCTAGTTGATCAATAGTCCACCCCGGATCAACATGATTGGGGAGATAACTAAGCAAGATGTCTGCATCGTGCTGTTGTAATTGACTTAAAAGTTCATCTAAACCCTGCGTATATTTTTGAACAATGTCTGTCGTATGATGGTTTCTTGACTTAAGTTGCTTAAACCAATTCTTTAAGATCACATTAATTCGAAGATTATCACTGACTGGGATATAACGGTTGTTTTTAAAACTAAATTCGGAAATTACCTGGTTAGCTAATAGCAACAAATCAATTGCCTCATCGAGCCGAACTTTTTTAATAAAAGGCGTAGGAGTCGTACAACTGAATTGCTTTTGTTGTCCTGCCTCCGTCAAATAAATCAACTCATCCTTTTTGGCTAAAAAACCACCTTCAACAGCTCGGTCAACATTTTCTAGAAAAGAGGTTGTATCAATTGTTTTCCAGAAATTTAGGTACTCCAAAATATCGTATTCTAAGCCCCAAAATAAGGCCGAAACCGTCATTTTACCAACCAATACATTCAAAATTGCCTTCGGACGGCGCCCCTGCTTAAGATCAAAAAAAGCTAAAACATCTTCTGGAATCATTTTTCAATTTGACGTTTTAGACGACTAATTTCATTAACCTTCAAAGCACGCCATTTTCCAGATTGCACTCCATCAATATTTAAAAATGAGTAACTATCACGGCGTAATTTTTGGACTGGGTGACCAACTGCCATAAACATATTTTTAACTTGATGATTACGCCCTTCGTGGATAGTGAGGCTCACAATCGAAGTTTTCTTTTCATCATCCGTGCTAATTAAGTGTGCTTTAGCTTTAGCTGTTTTTTTATGATCAATTACCAATCCATTTTCTAGCTTCTTTAAATCTAAACTATTAACAATTCCTTTAACTTTTGCGGTATATGTTTTTTCAAACTTAAATTTGGGGTGAGTTAAACCATTTGCTAAAGTTCCATCATTGGTCATTAAAACGGCACCTGAAGTATCATAGTCTAGACGCCCCACTGGATAAATACGTTCAACTACGTCAGGGAAAAAGTCCATGACCGTTTTACGCTTTTTATCATCACTAACGGATGTAATAACCCCTCGAGGTTTATTTAATAGGAAATAAACCATCTTTTCTCGTTGAAGAGGAACACCATCAACTTCAATCTTATCGTGGGCAGTTACTTTTGTACCTAGCTGTTTAATCACCTTACCATTAACACGTACATGGCCTTCAGTAATTAATTTTTCTGACTTTCGTCTTGAAGCAACTCCTGCTTCAGCCATTACTTTTTGTAATCTTTCTTCTTCCATTTATTTCTCCTTATTATTTAAATTCATTTTTGATTCAAACTCTTGTAAAAATAAATCGCTATCGTCTAATTCTGAATCTTCTCCAACTTTTTCAAGTTTAGGTAAATCTTTAATATCCTCTAAACCAAAATAATCTAAAAACTCATCTGTTGTACCATACGTTTTGGGTCTTCCAGGCTCTTCAAGTCTACCAACTACTTTCACTAGATTTCTAAGTACTAAGTTCTGTAAAGTCGTGCCACTTTGAACACCGCGAATTTGGTCAATTTCAATCCGTGTTATGGGTTGACGATAAGCCACAATTGACAATATTTCTAATGCTGCAGGCGATAGTCCTGAGCGACTATTTCGATCAAAATACTTTTCTAAAATCGATGCTAACTCAGGTTTAGTAACTAGTTTGTAAGTACCACCAGTTTGGATTAGCTTCAAAGCAGTTTTAGAATTAACTTCGTAATTTTTTTCAAGATTATCTAGCATCGTTAGTATAGCAGGCTTAGCATAACCCGTGAAATTAGATAGTTCTTCAACTGAAATTCCTTCAGCCCCTGCTACAAAAAGTAGGGCTTCTACTTTCTGCTCATTATTCATTAAACTTCACCTAACTTAATTAAAATTGATTGTTTTCTTGCTGGCTGTTCAAGTAAGATTTGATGATTTTTAGCTAGTTCTAAAATTGCCATAAAGGTTGTTACTAATGTTTCTCGGCTAAAATGTCCAATAAATAAATCTTCAAAACAGCATTGCTTTAAATCAAAAATACGTTTTTTGATTTCTGACATTCGTTCTTCAAGAGTGACTTCTTCTGCTTTAACGGTTCTATAAGTGGGTTCTAGGAGCGCTTGGCGCGCTAAAACCTTCTGAAGTGCGAATTGTAAGTCACTTATTTTAACGCCCGGAGCTAAGCGATTAGCTTCATTAGGAGGAATTTCCATTTCTGGGCGTGTAAACGAGGTCTGTCGTTCTTTTTCAAGTGATTTTAGGCCTTCCGAAGCTTCCTTAAACATTTGATAAACTAAAAGTTGATCAACTAAGTCATTACGTGGATCTTCTTCCTCAATCACTTCTTCATCATGTGGTAGTAGTAATTTTCCTTTGATTTCAGTTAATTTTGCAGCCATCACTAGATACTCTCCAGCAATATTTAACACTAGCGATTCTTGTGAATGTAAGTATTGTAAATATTGGGCAGTAATTTCTGATATTTTTATATCATAAATACTCATCTGTGATTTTCGTACCAAATGTAATAATAAATCTAGCGGTCCCTCAAATTCAGCTAGCTTAACGTTTGGTAGGGTATAATTTTCAGCTTTCATTTACCTGCCCCATTTCGAATCTTTCAATCATTGCGCTAGTTTTTAACGACCCCATTAAACGCCGGTCTGGATAGATAGAAGTTAATGATCTTAAAATTTCATTTTCGTTGAATACTGTTTCCTCGTTTGCAATAAAAGCCATGCGATCAACTACAAGACACTCTTCTTCTAAGATAATCATTACGATTCCAATATAAGTTCCATCTTTTCGCTCTAAATAAATCTGTCGATTTCCTTTAGTAAACCGCTCTAAGACCAACTGTACTACATCAATTGAATTAAATGCTTGAACAGTCGACAATAATCCCATCGCAATTTGTCTTTTTGAATCCGAATATTTTACTAACATGTTGCTCCTTTATCTTTAGGCTCGTGGATGATATTTGTCATATACATCAACCAACCTTTGCTGCGTAATATGCGTGTAAATTTGAGTCGTTGAAATATCAGCATGACCTAATAACTCCTGGACAATCCTGAGATCTGCTCCATTCTCTAACAAATGGGTCGCAAAAGAATGCCGAAGGGTATGGGGAGTAATATTTTTTTCAATTCCAGCTTTTTTAACCTGAGCTTTAAGATTCTTCCAAATCCCTTGTCTTGTTAATGGATGTCCATGTTGGTTTAAGAAGATTTCATTGTACTTTTTATCACCCAATAAAATTCTACGCGGTCCATTAATATATCGATTAAGCCATTTAATCGCCACGTCACCGATTGGAATGATTCGTTTTTTATTCCCTTTCCCAATCGTTTCAATTAGTCCCATCTCCAGATGGAGTTCGTTTAAATTCAATGTAATTAACTCACTAACTCGTAATCCTGTTGCATACATAACTTCTAGAATAGTTCGATCCCGCATTCCAAGTGGTTCATTTGTATTTGGAACCTGCAACAGCTTTTCTACTTCCGCTGTCGTTAGTACTGAAGGCAAATGGTGAGCTCTTTTAGGTGGATCAATATTAACCATGGGATCAACATCAATCTTATCCACAATCAATAAGTACTTAAAAAACTTTCTTAAACTTGAAATGGTATGAATTGAAGAACTTCTTGCCCTACCAGTTTTCTTGAGCTCATCTAAATAATCTAAGATTGCATACCGATCAATTTTTTTTATATCTGTAATTTTTTCTTTAGTCAAATAGTCATTCAAGTGACGTAATTCTTGGCGGTAACTAATAATTGTATTATCAGATAAGCCTCGCTCTACTTTAAGAGAATGTAAATAGTCATTGATTAAATCATTCATGACTATTTCTCCTTTAAAACAATCCCATCTTCAGTTTGTTGGATTACACCAGCCTTAAGCAAATGTCCCAATGCCATTTTGAAACGTCCTTTACTAATACCAAAACGTTCTTTAATCGCATCTGGTTTGCTATGATCATTAAATGGTAGCGTTTGGTCTCGGGTATGTTGTAGCATGGCTAAAACCATTGCTGCATCATCACCTAGAGCCTCATAATTCCTAGGTTTTAATGATAAATTTAACGTTCCATCTGGATGAACCCCGATTACCCGTGCATTTAATTGTTCGCCCAATCGTGGTTCTCGATCTCGTTCGGAAGCATGGATAAATCCTAACAAAAAGTTATCAGTCAATACCAAAGAACCAGCCATCTTTAACCGGAAAGCCGTTGCATTAACATTTTTATTAATCATTGTTTTATCTGCTCGAGCAGAAATTGCCTTAAAAACATCATAGTCAGCTGGATGTGCCCACATTCTTTCCTTTTTGTCTACAGACAGACAAACTAAAATACGATCATTAGTATGCGGCCAGATACTTGTTTCTGTTGGTAATTCATCTAACGAAATAACAATATCTTTATTAGGTAAACCAATGTCAACGAAGACTCCTAAATCTTTACGCGTTTTAACAACCGTTCCCCAACCATATTTACCAGCAGTTGCTCGTGGCGTCTCACGTGTTATTTGGCGGTCATGATCTGCATTTTCATAAGTAAATCCAGTAAAGAAACTACCCTTCTTCAGTGGTTTTTTAATTTCTTTTTTATCAAGTCGATAGGCATTTCCATCTGACAATTGAACAAAATAATAATCATCATTTTCATCAATAACTTTACCTTTTTCGACTTTTCCTAATAGTGTATCCATATTTATTTCACCCATTTTTATTTAATTTGAATTTGTAAAAGTTGAATAATCAAATACGCAATTCCTGACGCAATGATTGGTCCAGCTGCAATGCCATTCATAAACACTACCCCAATGATAGTTCCCATTACTAAAGCAACTGTCACTTCTGGACTAGCTGATAAGAAGCCTACTCCTTGGTACGACAATAGTGAGACCAAGATGCCACAAGCTACTGCTATCCAGCCCACCGGTGATTTAAATGAATTAACTAAATCCATAAAACCAATCTTCCCAGTTGCTATTGGAACTAAAATGGTAATTGAAATAATCGTAACCCCCCAGTTTATTCCTTGTTTATTTAATAAAGGAAAAATTTTATCTGAGTACGGTATTAATTTTAAAAATAGTACTACAATACTAGCGATAATTAATGATTGATTTTTGCCTAATAACGCCACAATAAAGATTCCAATCAAAAATAGCCAACTCTCCATTAAATTCCACTCCAATTTCTAGTTTACATAATATATGTACATTAGTCCATAGAACCGACATCAATATATCAGGGTTCCTTAAGGACCAACACTACAATTAATTATCTTCCAATTAGTAATTAAAAAACTGACCGTCAAAAACGACGGACAGCCCTTCGCAGAAGCACAATGCTTCTCAATTTTTATTCATTCTACATTTTAACATATTTCTAGAGGTTTCCTCGCTTCTAATTTCTTATTCCCATAGCATTAACCTAATATACCCTTCTTAATCAAACAATAAATCCCAAGTAGGATTATTTCTAAATTCAGCATTATCTTTGCCAATTATATTATTAAACATTCACTTTATTAGACATTTTGACTACCTTTGCTATACTAAAATGTAATAAAAACTACATTATGACTAAATACTGAAGTCTTTAAAAGCTGTTTATTGCATTGGAGGTGACATATTGATGGTTGAATCATATAAAAAATTCTGGCATAATATCACCAATTTTTCAGGTACTGCCAATCGTCCCGACTACTGGTGGCCAGTTATTATCAATTATATTTTAGGTGTAATCATCATCGCAATTATCCAATCTATTACTGGTCATCCTATTGAAGACATCTACAATCTAAGTGATTTGAATATTAATCTAGTTTCTAAAATCATTGCATTCATCGTTTGGCTGGGTATGTGGACACTTAAAGTAAGACGTTTACATGACACCGATCGAAGTGGCTGGTGGATTTTAATTGAAATCATCCCACTAATCGGTACAATCTGGTTCTTTATTTTAATGATCTTGCCTTCTAAGGAAAATCGTTGGAGTTAAGATCCATAATTGAATTTATAATTTGTTTTAACTAAAAAGGGATACTACTAATTTCATTACTTTAGTAGTATCCCTTTTTAGTTAAATCTAGAACCCTAACAGTCTAAATTCAACTTTCATTCTGCCAAACAAAAAAACCTAGAACATATAATGTTCCAGGTTTTAAAAATTTAAATTAAATTTTTATAGTGAGTTTGATGCACCATGGTAGATAATACCACGACGTGAGTCAACTGTAATCAATTCATCATCTGAAAGGATTGAAGTTGCGTTTTGTACACCAACAATAACAGGAATTCCCATTGAAATACCAACTACTGCAGCGTGTGATGTCAAACCACCATTTTCAACTACTAAAGCACTTGATTTTTCAATTGCTGGTAGATAGTCTTTGTCAGTTGTCTTTGTAACAAGTACTCCGCCTTCAACAGCTTTTTTGTTAGCTTCATCAGCTGATGTAGCAACAACTGCTTTACCAATAACTGTTTCATCACCAACACCTTGACCAGAAGCAAGCTTTGAACCAATTAGTTGTAACTTCATGATGTTTGTTGTTCCACTTTCGCCAACTGGAACACCAGCAACAACAAGAATCAAGTCTCCTTCTTTAGCAAGACCAAGATCTACAGCTTTGTTAGCAGCTAGTTCAAACATTTCATCAGTTGTTGATGGACGGTCAGCGATGATTGGGTGTACACCCCAGTTAACCATCAAACCGCGACGAACACGTTCGTCAAATGTGATTGCAAGAATGTCAGCATCTGGACGATACTTAGAAATCATACGAGCTGTGTAACCTGATTGTGTTGCAGCAACGATAGTCTTAACACCAAGGTTCTTAGCAGCACGAGCAACAGCAGCACTAATTGTTTCTGTAACATCACTTTGATCAAATGTGTTGATTTGAAGATTTCCGTCTTCAGCCATAGCATTTTCAGCTTTTTCGTCAATCTTAGCCATTGTAGCAACAGCTTCAACAGGGTAGTCACCATTAGCACTTTCACCAGAAAGCATAGTAGCATCTGTACCATCCCAAACAGCATTAGCAACGTCAGAAGCTTCAGCACGTGTTGGACGTGGGTTTTCGATCATTGAGTCAAGCATTTGAGTTGCTGTGATAACAGGCAAACCAACTGCATTACACTTCTTGATCAATGTCTTTTGTACCAAAGGAACATTTTCAGCTGGAATTTCAACACCCATGTCACCACGAGCAATCATAATACCATCTGAAACTTTCAAGATTTCGTCTGTGTTGTCAATACCTTCTTGTGATTCGATCTTAGGGAAAATTTGAACATCTTCCATGTTCTTTTCTTCCAACAATTCACGAATTTCAAGAACGTCTTGTGGCTTACGTACGAAACTTGCAGCGATGAAGTTGATGTTCATTGATTCAAGACCAAAACGAATATCATCAGCATCTTTTTCAGTAATACCAGGTAAGTTAATTGAAACACCAGGAGCATTTGTACCCTTACGTGATCCAAGAACACCATTGTTAGTTGCATGAGCAACTAATTCGCGGTTTTCTTCATCTTTTTCGTCAATCTTAAAATCAAGAAGTCCATCATCAAAAAGAACGTGTCCACCAACATGAACGTCATCAAAAAGTCCATCATATGTAACAGCAATCTTTTCTTTTGTTGTTTCCAAAGTGTCATCCATTGAGATGCGAACCTTATCATTTGTGTGATATTCTTGGTTACCATCTTTTTGTGGAGTTGTACGGATTTCAGCACCCTTTGTATCAAGCAAAATACCTACTGACTTGCCAGTAATCTTTTCTGCTTCTTTAACCATGTTATAACGACCTAGATGTTCTTCATGGTCACCATGTGAAAAGTTAAAGCGGAATACATTAGCACCGGCTTCAATTAATTTAACAATTGTGTCAACAGAAGTACTTGCAGGACCAAGTGTTGAAACGATTTTGGTTTTCTTCATTACAGAATCTCTCCCTTGATTTTAAATTATAAAAGACTTCTTAAGTCATTTTATCCAAATATTAATAGAACTCTAGAATGATAAATCTTCACTTAATTGGTAAAGTGAATCATCTGCTTGATGTTTTGCATCAAACAAGTCAAGCATGTTATGAGCTTGAACCTTATTTTCTAAGATTCCAACTGCTAAACCACCCTTACCTTCAAGGAGTAGCTCAACAGCGTAAGCACCCATCTTACTTGCTAAAACGCGATCTTTAGCACTTGGAACACCACCACGTTGGACATGTCCAATTACAGTAGCACGTGCATCAAAATCGCCGTATTGCTTAAGCTGGTCAATGAATTCAGGAGCTGCATCTGAATTAGCATCACCTTCAGCGATGACAATAATGCCGTAGTCCTTACCGTTTGCACGGTTCTTTTTCAACTTGTTGGCAATTGCTTCAACGTCATAATCAAAACCAGGTGCGATAACCGCATCTGCTCCTGAAGCAACACCAGCCCAAAGAGCAATATCAGCAGCATTGCGGCCCATAACTTGGACAGCAAAGACCCGTTGATGACTCTTAGCAGTATCGCGAATTTTATCAATCGCGTCAACTGCAGTGTTTAACGCTGTATCAAAACCAATAGTGAAGTCAGTGAAAGGAATATCATTATCGATTGTTCCTGGAAGACCAATGGTGTTGTATCCATGTTCTGTCAAACGAAGAGCACCATGATATGAACCGTCTCCTCCGATAACAACCAATGCATCGATACCGAACTTCTTAAGTTGTTCAATACCTTTCAATTGGCTTTCTTCTTGTGCAAATTCAGGATAACGAGCTGAATAAAGCATCGTTCCACCTTGTGAAACCATATCGTCTAAATCTGCTGCCTTGAATTCGTGGATATCACCAGCAACTAGACCGGCAAACCCGTAGTTAATTCCGTAAGCTTCAAGACCAGAGCTTAGGGCCTTTCTTGCAACGGCGCGGATAGCCAAGTTCATCCCTGGAGCATCCCCACCACTTGTCATGATACCAATACGTTTCATCTTTTCACCTCAAACAGAAATATTGAGTTTTTTCAAAACTTCATTGTTGATTTTATCACTTTTGAAAACAGTTGTCTGTACCATTTTCTTAATTAATCGAATGTAAGTGCTTTATTCAAAATTTATTTTTTAATTAACGAAATATGTTGACTTCCTAGCAATTCTGCTAATTGCTCTTTTACTTCAGAACTGTCATTTAAATAAAATTTTTCAGACAACTCATTATGTTCATTAGTATCCTCATAAACTAAAATAACTGGAACTTTTCCATGATATTTTCTGAAAATATCAAATAGTTTGGTTTGGAATTCTGATGAATTATTTCGGCTAGGCACTTCTAATTTCCAAATTGCTGCTTGGACCTGTTTGGTTTGAGGGGCGGTAATTTCATTAACAATTAATTGTAAACCGTCGTTTCTTTTCTCAACCTTGCCTCGTAATTGTAGGACTCGTTTGTTTCTCAAAATTTTAGCATGCTGGTATATCCTTGGAAAGATAACTGCTTCGCTTTCTCCAGTAGGGTCCGTGATATTCGCAAAGGCCATTGACTCTCCTTTTTTAGTTCTGATGGTCCGAATACTTCTTATATATACAATCGTAGTCACTTGAGCTTCATCACTAAATTCATCGATTTTTTTAAACCCATTTTGTTCAATCAAGTTTGCATAGCGTTCAACTGGATGCGCGGAAATGTAAGTTCCTAATAATTCTTCTTCCCAATCCAGCTTTTCATCCAAATCCATATCCGGTCGATGTTTAATCGTAGGCATTAACTTTTCAAAAAGATCCACATTTTGCCCGCTAAAAGCAATACCTTTCAACAATTCAGGTAAAAAGTCACCTAATTCCGCTCGGTTATATCCAAAGGAATCTAGAGTTCCCGAAAAGATTAGTTTTTCAATAATTTCTTCTGTAATACCCTTATCCCGCATTCGACGTAAAAGACTGTCAACTGATTTAAATTCTCCATTACTTTGACGTTCTTCAATCAAATTACGGATGAAATCTCGCCTTAATCCTTTAATGGATAGAAAACCCATGATAATTTGTTGTTGATAAAATGCATATTGTAGTTGGCTCAAATTAATATCCGGTGCTTTAACTTTAATCCCTAAACGATTCAATTCTTGAATGTATTCTTTAGTTTTAGCCTCACCACCAATAACTGAATTAAGTAAGGCTGTATAAAAAGGTCCTGGAAAGTACGTTTTTAAATAAGCCAGCTGAAAAGCTAGCTTGCTATAAGCTACGGCATGTGACTTATTAAAACCATAATTAGCAAAATTTTCGATATAACTATAAACTTGTTGGGTTAACTTGGCGTTATATCCCTTTTGCAATGCTCCATCAATAAAATTCGTCCGCATTTGTTCAATTACATCATGTTTTTTCTTACTCATCGCTCTCCGCAACAAATCGGCCTGTCCCAAACTCAGGCCCCCCATTGCTGAAGCAACTTCCATAACCTGTTCTTGGTACACTAAGATACCGAAAGTTTCACCTAAGATTTCCGATAAAACGTCATTAGGAAAAGAATAGTGTTCGCGATGTTCTTTTCGTTTTACAAATCGATCAATATTTTCCATTGGTCCTGGACGATAAAGCGCATTTACCGCAACTACTAAACCAAATCGATCAGGTTTCACTTTTCTCAATACATTCCGAATACCAGCCGATTCAAATTGAAAAATGCCACTGGTATCGCCTCGTTGGAAAAGTTCTAAAGTCTTTGTATCATTTAAATTAATGTTCTCGATGTCAAAATCGGGTTTAAGTTGATGGACTTGATCTAAAATATTAGCCATTAATGACAAATTTCTTAAACCTAAAAAGTCCATTTTTAACAACCCTACCCGCTCAACATAATTCTTGGAATACTGACTCATCAGCATTCCTTCATTTCCATCCTGAACAGGAGTGGTTTCAGTTAAATTATTTTCACTTAAAACAATTCCCGCTGCATGCGTAGAGTAATGACGTGGCAATCCTTCTAAGCGCCGCGCCGTTTCAAACATAAATCGATTTTTTTCGGAAGTTCTTATAAACTCTTGTAACTTACTTGAATTTTCTAAAGCACGCTCCAATGTGATATTTAGTTCACTAGGAATTAATGCGCTTATTTGATTAATTTTATTCGGCATTTCCCCAAAAACACGGGCAACATCGCGAATGGCTTGCTTAGCTGCTAAAGTACCAAATGTGATAATTTGTCCCACATGTTGATGTCCATATTTATCATGGACATATTTGAGCATCAATTCTCTTTTATCATCTGGAATATCTAAATCGATATCTGGCATTTGGGCACGTTCTGGATTTAAGAAACGTTCAAATAGCAGTCCATATTCAATTGGATCCACACTAGTAATCCTGAGTAAATAAGCTACTAACGAGCCTGCAGCTGAACCACGTCCCGGTCCAGTCAAGATGTGATTTTGATGAGCAAATTGGACCACATCGTGAACAATTAAGAAGTAGTCCGCAAAACCCATGGATTCAATGACATTAAGCTCTCGATCCAATCTTTGCTGATATTGCAAATTTTGAGCATTTTTACTTTTTTCTAACTGTTGAAAGCATAATTCCTTTAAATATTGAATAGCCGATTGATTAGCTGGCGTGGGAAATTTTGGTAATTTGGGCTGGACAAACGGAATTTTTAGCTCGATTTGGCTAGTTAGCGCATCTAGCTGGTCTAATAATTCACTCAATCCAGCATCCCGATACTCTTTTTCAAATACATCTCGCGGTTTTAACCAATTATTACCTTGGTCCTTTGCTAGGATTTCAGGATGCTTAATAACTTCCCCCGAGGCAATATCCTTCAAAACTTGAGTTGCAAAATGGTCTTCACTATTTAAATACTCCACGCTCGGTAAGGGCAAACAACCAAGACTGTGTTTTTCGGCAATTTGCATCAAGGTTTGACGCATAATATTAGTTTGCTTTAAATTAATTCCTAGATAAAGATCTTCATCACCAACAACTTGACGATAATTTTCTAAAAGCTCGGTTGCATCACCGGATAGCCCTCGCTCCAACAATTCAATCATTTCTGATCTTTGTGCTGGAACAATCATGATTAAATCATCTAGCAAATCTTTAATATCATCAAAAACAAATTTTGGTGTACTACTCGTCATCTTGGCCGAACTAATCTGCATTAAATTACGGTAACCTTTAACACTCTTAGCTATTAAAACTAGCGCAAATTGATTGTCAATTCCTGTCGTGCTATCTAACCAAAGCGTTAAACCCACGATGGGCTTTAAATTGTTTTTAATACAAGCTTGATAAAATTCAACTGTTCCATACATTGTATTATGATCGGTGAGGGTCATCGCTTGATATCCACGATTTTTCGCCGTAGCAATTAAGTCGTCAATTTTAATCGGGCTAGATAACAAACTGTAAGAACTTAATACTTGCAGTGGCACGAAAGCCATTCTTATCCCCTCCTGTTTTTTATAATTATACTAAATAAATTCCCCTTCTCCAAAAATATAGAGTTTAATTTATTTCCCCACGTAATTGTGCTAAAATTACTGTTGTTCAGAAAGGGGCCAAACGAAATGAAACAAATCGTAGTTATTTTTTGGGCATTTATCTTTGGTGAAGTTATTGGCTATATCGGAGGACAACTTGATGCCCTTCCATATACACCATTAGAAATTGGTATCGTGGCAGCTGTAGTAGCTCTTATCACTTCTAACATGATCCCACTAATTTCAAAACCTAAAAAATAAGGATGCAAATCTTTGGTATTTTTACCAAAGAGAGCATCCTTTTTTTATTTATTCTGGAAAACCAATTGATCATTCAAAACATCGATATTGACTGTTGAATTAGGACGGACACGCCCACTAATAATTTCTTTTGCCAAAGGAGTTTCAACATTTTTAGTAATGTAGCGGCGCAATGGTCGAGCACCAAACGCTGGATCATATGCCTGTTCAACAATATAATCTTGTGCATCATCCGAAATACTTAAACTTATTTCTTGGTCGCTCAAACGCATAGATAAATTATGAATTAATTTAATCACAATTTGGCGTACATCTTGTTTACTTAATGGAGTAAACATAATGATATCATCAATCCGATTTAAAAATTCTGGTCTAAAGTATCCATGCAAAACATCTTGAACTTGGTTACGGATATTATCATCAATCTTGTTTTCTGATTGATTCTTTAATAATAAATCTGAACCTAAGTTAGAAGTCATAATTAAAATTGTATTTCTAAAGTTAACCGTACGTCCTTGTCCATCTGTTAAACGACCATCATCTAGAACTTGTAAAAGAATATTGAACACTTCTGGATGTGCTTTTTCAATTTCATCAAATAGAACAATGGAATATGGGTTTCGCCGGACCGCTTCGGTTAATTGGCCTCCCTCTTCGTAACCAATATATCCTGGAGCAGCTCCAACCAAACGGGAAACCGATTCTTTTTCCATGTATTCAGACATATCGATTCGGACCATATTATCTTCCGAATCAAATAACGCTTCTGCTAAAGCTTTAGACAATTCTGTCTTACCAACCCCTGTCGGACCAAGGAAGAGAAATGAACCAATCGGACGATTAGGATCCTGGAGTCCCGCACGGGAACGTAAAACCGCATCTGAAACGGATTGAACGGCTTCATCTTGACCAATTACTCGATTGTGTAATTTATCAGCTAAATGTAGCAGTTTTTCTCGTTCACCTTCCACCAACCGTGCAACTGGAATGCCTGTCATTTGACTAATAGTTTGGGCAATTTCTTTATCTGTAACGGATTCTTCTACCAACCAATCCCCATGATCACTTTCGGATTGATTTTCTAATTGTTCCAATTCTTTTTCCAAAGCTGGAATGGTCCCATGTTGTAAAATAGCCGCTTGATCGAGATCATAAGAACTTTCAGCTTCTTGTAAGTCATGCTTGGCCTTATCTAATTCATTCTTCTTATCACTGATCTTTTTAATTTCTTCTTTTTGGGCTGACCAACGTGATTCCAGCTTAACTTTTTCTTCTTTGGTTTCAGATAATTCTTTCTGTAAGTCCTTTAAACGTTTAACTGACTCTGCATCACTTTCATTTTTAAGTGCTCGTTCTTCAACCTGCAAACGCATCAACTGTCGTTTGACCTGATCGAGTTCAGTAGGATTGGAATTCATTTCCACTTTAATTTTTGCAGATGCTTCATCGATTAAATCAATCGCCTTATCTGGTAAATAACGATCCGTAATATAACGACTAGAAAGTTTAGCGGCTGCCACAAGAGCATTATCATGGATACGAACGCCATGATGAATTTCAAAGCGTTCCTTTAAACCTCTTAAAATACTGATAGTATCCTCAATGCTAGGCTCCTTAACCAGCACCCGTTGGAAACGGCGCTCAAGTGCCTTGTCTTTTTCAATGTTTTCGCGGTATTCATCTAATGTTGTTGCACCAATCAAATGGAGTTCACCACGAGCTAGCATAGGTTTCAAAAGATTTCCAGCATCCATACTACCTTCAGTCTTACCCGCTCCTACAATCGTGTGAATTTCATCAATGAATAAGATAATTTGACCATCTGACTTTGATACTTCCTTCAAAACTGCTTTAAGTCGTTCTTCAAAATCGCCTCGATATTTAGCCCCGGCAATTAATGAGCCCATATCTAGAGAAACAATGGTTTTATCAACTAAATTGCTAGGAACATCACCTTTAGCAATTCTTTGCGCTAGACCTTCTACAATGGCTGTTTTTCCTACACCAGGTTCACCAATTAGTACTGGATTATTTTTTGTTTTTCGCGATAAAATTCGAATAACTTCTAAAATTTCTTCATCACGTCCAATAACTGGATCTGGGTTTTCACTGTGGGCCCTTTTAACTAAATCTGTCCCATATTTTTCTAGCGCTTTATATCCACTTTCTTGTTCCTTTGATGTCACTCTTTCACCCCCACGAAATTCATCTACTTTGGCTAAAACCTGTTTTTGAGTTAGACCTTGTTGATTCAGGAATTTTTTAAACTGATTCTGATCTAAATTAAATAAAGCAATTAAAATAGTATCAATTGCAACATACTCATCCTGTAATTTTTTACGCTGTTGTTCTGCTTGAACTAATAATTGATTTAGTTCTGCTGAAATCGATTGACCGTAACTAACCTGGCTACCACTAACCACGCTAATTTGTTCAAGTTCTTGGTCTAACTCGGTTTGGACAAGGTTGTTATCAATCTTTAAGTCTGTTAATAGTGTCCCGACCAGTTGGTCTGGTTGTGTTAAAAATTTAAATAATTCTGGCACACCAATTTCTTGATGTTGACGATTTACAGCAATCTGCTGTGCTTCGCTAATTGCTTCTTGAAGTGCCGTAGTCATTTTCTCTGGATTCATTTAAATCGCCTCCCAATTTTTAGATAAATTGATAAGGATTGGTATTAACCGTCGATTCTATAATTTCAACTTCCCAATCATTATTAGCCTTCCATTCGTTGAATAAAGAAGCTAACTTAGGAATACATATTTTTTCGACGTTATGACCTACATCGACTACATTAATGCCATCCGCTAACATATCATGTCCTGTATGATAATAAACATCACCGGTTACAAACACGTCTGCTCCCGCTTTGAGCATTTCAGGATAAAATTTACCACCATCACCACCTACAACTGCAACGTTTTTTACCATAGCTTCATTGTCACTTGTTACTAAGCGCAACCCATCTAAGTTAAAAGTTTTTTTCAAGGTTTTAGCAAATTTTTCAACAGTTACAGGAGTTGGTAAGACTCCGATGCGACCAATATTGGTATCGTAATGGTTAGAATACACCGTTTGGACATGATTTAACCCCATTGCTTCCGTCAACCAATCATTCATGCCACCTTTAGCAACGTCCAAATTTGTATGAGCTGAATAAACCAAAATCGAATTTTGGATTAATTTAGCGTACATTTGATTTTGCGGGTTGCTTAAATCTAAATTTTTAATAGGTCGAAAAATCAAGGGGTGGTGCGAAAAAATCATATCACAATTTTGTTTAATTGCTTCGTCAACCACTTCAGGTCGAACATCTAAAGTCACCATTACTCGTTTAATATCGTTATTAACATTTCCGATTTGTAAACCCACAGGATCATTAGTAAAAGCAATGGTTTTAGGCGCGAAGCTTTCAAAACGGTCAATTAATTTTTTAGCTAACATGTGAAAACATCTCCTCAATATCGCTAATTTGCTTAGTAACTTGGTCTAGTTTAGCTTGTCCATGGCTAGGATGAGCATTTAGATTTACTTCAATTTTTCTCAACCGGTTTAATTCGCGCTGCCACTTACGTGTATACACCTCATTATGACTTTTCATTAAAATTGGTCCAAACATTTGCTCTTTCTCGGATAAAGTCATCTGTCCAGGTTCCGCCATGATAATTTCGTACAAGTGATGGTCCTCCGCCACGATATCTTCATGGGTAATTTTGAAATTATTACTAATTAACCATTCTCTTAATTCCAACTCTCCGACATTGGGTTGAAGAATTAATTTCTTAACCCCATTTAATTTTGTTTTTCCGTCATTTAAAATTTTTCGAATTAATTGGCCACCCATTCCAGCAATACAAATCACATCGACGGTGTCGGTATCTTGAATAACAGCTAATCCATCACCTAAACGTGCTTCAATTTGATCAACTACTCCATTCTTTTCGATTTCTTCTTTCGAATTAGAGAGCGGTCCAGGAGCGACTTCTCCGGCTATTGCATGGTTAGCAATCTTATTTTTAATTAAATTAATCGCTAGATACGCATGATCCGATCCAATATCCGCAATTCTTGAACCTTGTGGTACTAAACTAGCAACTATTTTTAGTCTTGGTGACAAATTATTCGAATTCATAAAATAAACCCCTACTATCTTTCGTAATTATAGTTATATCTTTCAAAAAAAGGTCCTGCACAAATCTACGACCTGCACGGAACCTCTTGGGTTAACTAATCTAGAAAATCTTTTAGTTGTTTTGATCTTGATGGATGGCGGAGTTTACGTAAAGCTTTCGCTTCAATTTGACGAATACGTTCTCTTGTAACTCCAAATACTTTACCAACTTCTTCAAGAGTTCTAGTACGTCCATCATCTAATCCAAAGCGCAAACGTAGCACGTTTTCTTCACGATCAGTTAGCGTATCGAGAACACCTTCAAGTTGTTCCTTTAGCAATTCGTATGCAGCATGGTCAGCAGGACTAGTTGCTTCTTGATCTTCAATGAAATCACCAAGATGTGAGTCATCTTCTTCACCAATTGGTGTTTCTAATGAAACTGGTTCTTGAGCAATTTTTAGAATTTCACGAACTTTATCAGATGGCATATCCATTTCAGCACCAATTTCTTCAGGCATTGGTTCACGACCTAAATCTTGGAGCAATTGACGTTGAATTCGAATCAATTTATTGATGGTTTCCACCATGTGAACAGGAATTCGAATTGTACGCGCTTGATCGGCAATCGCACGTGTAATGGCTTGTCGAATCCACCATGTAGCATACGTAGAAAATTTAAATCCTTTTTGGTAGTCAAATTTTTCAACAGCTTTCATCAAGCCCATGTTACCTTCTTGAATTAAATCAAGGAATTGCATTCCACGACCCACATAACGTTTAGCAATTGATACTACCAAACGAAGGTTAGCTTCTGCTAATTCTTGACGGGCACGGGGATCACCCTTTTCAATTCTTAAAGCTAATTCGACTTCTTGATCAGCAGTAAGAAGTGATACACGACCAATTTCCTTAAGGTACATACGAACTGGGTCATTAATTTTTACTCCAGCAGGAGCCTTTGTATCATCTAATTCTTCCTTAGAAATTTCTTGAGCTTTCAAAGCTTTTTCACTTGGATCACCATTTTCATCGACAACACTAATTCCAGCATCTTCAATGCGTTGAATAAGATCATCAACATCTTCGTCAGTTAATTTAAACTTAGTAATCAAATCTTTAGTTAATTGTGTATATTTAACTTTCTTTTCACTCTTACGAGCTTTAATGATTTGATTGACAGCTTTTTTAAACTCAGGTGAAGAAATGATACTTTCACTCTTTTTCTTTTTTGTTTCAGTTTTTTTGTTTGCCATTTATGCTGATCCCCCTATTATTTTTGAAGCTGTTGTTGTTTTTGATATAGCGCGATAAGTTTTAAAGTTAGTTGTTGTTGTAATTCTTTGTTACCTAATCTAGTAGCTTCATCTAAATCCAATTTAACATTTGAAATTTGTTCACTTAAAGGAGCAAAATTTTCAATCACGCTAAGATAATCTTGAATTTCTTCTTCAGTAAATTCAGGGCTTAGGTTAATTGATTCAATATCAGCAACGACTGCTTGTAGCTCATCTTCTTTAAGATAATCCATAAAATCTGCAACATTATATTCATGATTTTTTTCTAAATATCCACTAGCCAAGACATAAATTGTTTCAAGCTTTTCATTTGGAAAATAAAAATTGGGTAGGCTCTGTAATTTTAGCCAAACATCATGATTATTTAATGCACGAGCTAGCAAACGATATTCCGAAATATCTATCTTAGATAACTTTTTTTGAATATTTTGATTGAATACGGGTTGATCTCCCATTGCCTCCGGTGGAGGTGGAGGCATCGACGCTTCCAATTCAAACTGTTTGGGTGCATGCGCGATTCGATCTGCTACACTTTCTCTTAACTGGTCTTTTAAATCACGCTTATCAATCTTAAATTCATCTGATAATTGATTTAAATACAAATCTTGTTCTAGGGCATCTTTCAGACTACTAATTCGTTTTAAAGCTCGTTTTAAGTATTCTAATTGATCATTTTCATTAGCTAGATTTAGACCGGTTCGATCATATTTCAAAAGAAATGAAGTACTTGATTCTCCAGTCTGCTGCATCAAATTTTGAAATGCAGCTGTCCCTCTTTGATTCACATACTCATCCGGATCTAAATTATCAGGAATAAAAACCACACTAATTTGTAAATCACTAGATTGCCTCAATAACTCAATTGCTCTAGCAATTGCCTTTTGTCCAGGCGCATCCCCATCAAAACAGATTATTACGCGATCAGCCACCCGCTTGATAGCATTAATATGATCCTCAGTCAAACTGGTTCCCATCGTCGCAATTCCATTCTTTACAGCCGCTCGATGAGCAGCAATGACATCCATAAAACCTTCATATAATATGACTGTTTTCTGTTGGATAATTTCTGAACGAGCTTGAGAAAAATTGTAAAGCACCTTTCCTTTATTAAAAATGCTTGTTTCAGGGCTATTTAAATATTTAGGATGGTTCTTATCCTTAACCAAACTACGGCCCGAAAATGCAACGATTTTTCCATTTGTATCTTTAATCGGAAAAATAATACGGTTAAAAAATCGATCTCTTAATGTTTGATTTTCGGATTCAATAAACAATCCTGATTCAGCCATTAAATGTTGGTCAATCTTATGTTCTTTAAAAAAACTTAGCAGGAGATTGTCTTCCGGGGCGGCAAATCCAATATCAAAATTCTTGATATCATCCTCGGTCATTCCTCGTTTTTTCAAATACTGTAATGCATCTTCACCTAATTTGGTGTTCAATAGAATATGACTAAATAGCTCAGAAGCTTTCTCATATAAATCAATCAATGCACTTTGTTCAGACGTATACGACGACTTTTTAGTTGACTTGAAATAACTCTGATCTAACGGAATATTGCCAAATTCCGCTACTCTACGAACTGACTCAGGGAAACTAAGATTCTCTAAATCCATCAAAAATTTAAAAACATTTCCACCGCGTCCGCAACTAAAACAATGAAAAATTTGTTTACTCTCCGAAACCGAAAAAGACGGTGTCTTCTCATCATGAAATGGACAAACACCAAATAGGTTTTTACCCGCCTTTCTTAACTGGACATATCTACCAACAACATCAGCGATGTCAACAGATGTTCTAACATCATCAATTACATCTTCTGGAATCATTCCAGCCATACTCTCACCAGCTTTCGCAAGATAAACTCATACGTTAGTATGATACAGCAGTCGAGCAATAGAATCAATTAAAACGCCCTTGTTTTTAACACTTTTGTCAAGTCTGTACATTTTAATTTGCTGCTGTATCATTTTTATTACTTAATTTAGATATAGGAAGAAACAAGCCATTTAATCTCGTTAGACTAAATGGCTTGTTTTATTTATTTATTAACTTTAAGCAGATCCAAATCATCCTTATAAAAACATTTTTATTTTACAAGTACGTTAGTTAGGTCCCCAATTTTTAGAATTAAATTAGCTAACCGACTCATCATATTCAAACGATTACGCTTAATATTTTCGTCTTTGTCCATGACCATCGTTGCGTCAAAGTACTTGCTAATCGCAGGAGTTAACTCGCATAATTTAGCAAATAGTTGGCTCATTGTCAAATTATTTGCAGCTTCAATTTTAATAATTTGATCAAAAAGTTCGCCTTCAGAAGCATTATTAAATAATTGTGGATCTACATTAAGTTCTCCACTTTCTTCATTCTTTGTAGCAATTCTTTGAACTCGTGTTAAAGCTTCAATATCATCTTTAAATGTAGAGCTCGCTTTAGCATCTGCTAGTACTTGGGCAGCTTCGATAATTTCCGTAACATCATGATTATTACCTGTAAGCACCGTTTCAACGATATCATGACTAATCTTTTGATGATCAAGCAATTGTTTAATACGGTCATTAAAGAAGTTAAGTACTTGGTCAAAGTTTTGATCGACATCCACACCAAACGCTGTGCCATTCTCCGCTAATTCAGTCTTAACTTGTGATTTGAATTGATTTAAATCTAATTGCCAATCACGGCTATTTAAGATTCTAACAATTCCATATGCATGTCGGCGTAATGCATATGGATCGTTTGAACCACTTGGAATCATACCAGCTGAGAAAAAACTAAAGATGTTATCAAACTTATCAGCTAATGCGACTACCGCGCCCGTTACACTTTCAGGCAAATCACCTTCTGCGCTATTTGGCATGTAATGTTCGCGAATGGCTTGGGCTACTGCTTGGTTTTCACCATTAAGTTGAGCATATTTTTCACCCATTACTCCTTGTAATTCTGAGAACTCACCAACCATACCAGTTACCAAATCAAATTTATAAATCATTGTAGCGCGATCGATATCATCAAGTTCCGTTTGATTAAGATTTAAGGTGTTTCCAATAACTTTAGCAATAGAATTAACTCGTTGCAGTTTTTCGTACATTGAACCAATCTTATCATGGAAACTAACCTTTTTAAGTCGGTCAACATAATAATTAATATCATGTTTTTGATCTTCTTCGTAGAAGAAAGCAGCGTCTTCTAAACGTGCAGTTAAAACTTTTTCATTTCCACGAACAACATTTTCAATAAATTCTTCATTCCCATTTCGTACGGAGATGAAGTTTGGCAATAGCTTTCCAGCTTGGTCGCGGACAAAGAAGAAGCGTTGGTGGTCACGCATTGATGTTATCAATACCTCTTCTGGAATAGCTAAATACTTTTCATCAAATCCCCCATTAAAAGCGGTTGGCCACTCAACCAAATTGTTAACCTCTTCTAAAAGACCTGGGTTAGGGGTAACGTTCCAACGATTGCTTTCAGCAATTGCTTTAATTTGGTTTGAAATTAATTGTTTACGCTCGTCGGCATCAACAATCACAAATTGATCGTGTAATTTTGCTTCATATTCTTCAGCATTAGCCAGTTCGACAGCTTCACCTAAGAAACGATGTCCTTCTGTTCGGCGTCCCGCAGTTACGTCTAAGATACTAAAAGGAAGGACTTCTTCATCTAGAATAGAAACCAGCCAACGAATTGGGCGTACATATTTAAAATCAAAGTTAGCCCACTTCATCATTGTTGGGAAATTAATTGATTCAACAACTTCTTTTAATCCCGTAAGGATTTCCTTAGTCATCTTTCCTTTGATTAACTTATGGACGTACACATAGTCCGTACCTTTGATTGTTTTAAAAGTAATATCGTCAACCGTAAGACCTTGTCCACGTGTAAAGCCAATTGCAGCCTTAGTCCAATTTCCATCAGCATCTTGAGCAATTTTACGAGCAGGGCCTTTAGCATCTTCTTCAATATCAGGTTGTTGGTCGCCTAACCCATTGATTCGAATTGCCAAACGACGAGGAGTTGAAAAATGATCAATTGAGTCGTATGTTAAGCGATTTTCTTTTAAGAAGGCTGTTACTTTTTGTACTAACTGTTTGATACTTGGAGTTACAACATGGGCCGGAATTTCTTCCAATCCAATTTCTAGTAAATAATTATGTGCCATTATTTTGCCTCCTCTTCGTTATTTTTTAATAATGGGAATCCTAATTTTTCACGTTCTTCCACAAATGCCCGTGCTACCTTACGAGCCATATTACGAATACGGGATAAGAAACCAGCACGTTCTGTAACTGAAACTGTTCCTCGAGCATCTAATAAATTGAAGGTATGGCTACATTTTAGAATGTAATCATAGGCTGGATGTACTAGACCTTCTTCAATTAAACGATTAGCTTCAGCTTCAAAATCGTTAAACATTTTTTCCAGCATTGCTTGGTTAGATTCTTCAAATGAATATTTTGAATGTTCAAATTCAGGTTCTCTGAAAATATCACCATATGAAACTCCGTTACCCCATTCTAGATCGAAAACCGATTCCACGTCTTGAATGTATGATGACAAACGTTCCAATCCATAGGTAACTTCACTAGTTACAGGATTTACTTCTAAACCACCAACTTGTTGGAAATATGTAAATTGAGTAACTTCCATTCCGTCAAGCCAAACTTCCCAACCAACACCGGCACAACCCATTGAGGGATTTTCCCAGTTATCTTCAACGAAGCGGATATCATGTTCCAATGGATCAATTCCAAGGGCTTTTAAGCTACCTAAATAAAGCTCTTGGATGTTTTCAGGAGAAGGTTTCATTACTACTTGGAATTGGTGATGTTGGTATAAACGGTTAGGGTTTTCTCCATAACGTCCGTCCGCTGGACGACGTGATGGTTCAACATAAGCAGCATTCCAAGGTTCTGGACCAATTGCTCGTAAAAATGTGTATGGGCTCATTGTCCCGGCACCCTTTTCTGTATCATATGCTTCCATGAGCATACATCCTTGTTCTGCCCAATATTTTTGTAATGTTAAAATAATTTCTTGGACTGAAAGTTTCTTATTCATAAGTTCCTCCTTTTAATTTAGCGGACAAAAAAATCCCTACGCAGTGTACTAAAAATACACTACGTAGGGACGACAAGAGTCGCGGTTCCACCCTACTTCCAGCAATCGCTGGCAACTTAGTTTTACACGGACTCCAAATGCCCTGTAGACTTGTTTTAATCAGCTCCCACCATTCTGATCTCGCTTTGAAAACTTATAAGGCCTACTTCGTTCTTCACTGTCCTCTATTAACTACAATGATGATAGAAGAAATTTAGTTAATTGTCAAATCACTTAAATTTCCCATTTTTTCATTTGATCAATAAAGCTTCGACTTTTCAAATTAATTCCAACTTGATTTTTATAAATATCAGCTGTTAAATTCCAAATTTCTTGTTTGGTCTCTTTTGAAATGGAGATTTGTCCTAACTTAAAAATACTAACCGCACTTAAAATTCCGATTATTCGCGCACTCTTAGGTTTTAAATGCCAACGATGCTCATCTCGTTCCCAATGACTTTGACATAGCATTCCACCGAACGCTTCTGAATAGTCTAGAGGCAAATCGGTTCGCCCACAAATCACACAGTGATCCCAAGTGATTGATATCCCAAACGAATTTAATAATTGAATTTGGATTAAATCAGTTATAATTTCAGCATCATTTCCAGCATCAATTAAAATTAATGCGCGATTAATCCGCTCAAACCATGATGTGATTTTGACATTATCATCAAAAGCCGCATCAACTAAATTAAGAACAAAGGTTGCGTAAGCATTTAACGTGATATCTTGAAAAATATTTTCAAATTGCTGAACATCTAGTGCAGCATTAATATACGACAAACCGTTACTACGAATTAGCCCCGTATACTGACCATGACTAAATGGTAAAATCGCTGATCTTAACTTAAAATCTACTTTTTTGGCATTTCTAATGAAAAACATTCGCTTACCATGCTCTTTAGTTAGAAACTTAACTAACAAATCATTTTCGCGATGGCTTCGTTCAAACATTACAATGCCATTAAAATCAGCATTGGCGACTGTGTTCACTTTTAATACTCATCCTTTTTGTAACCAAATGATTGCAAAATTCCTTGTTTATCACGCCAACCTTCAGAAACTTTAACCCATAGTTCAAGATAAACACGGCTACCTAGTAAGTGTTCAATATCTACACGGGCACGGCTACCAATTTCTTTAAGCATTTTTCCGCCTTTACCAATTACAATTCCCTTTTGTGAAGAACGGTCAACAATAATCGTTGCTTGAATGTTAACCAATCCCTCATCATTAGATTTCATCGTTTCAATTACCACCGCAACTGAATGTGGAACTTCCTGACGAGTCAATTGGAGTACTTTTTCACGAATTAACTCTGAAACAACAAAGCGTTCTGGATGATCAGTAACCTGATCATCAGGATAATACTTAGGTCCTTCAGGCATGTGCTGACTTAAAGTTGTCACCAATTCGTTAATATTATTACCTTGAAGCGCCGAAATCGGGAAAACTTCTGTCCAATCCATAGCATCTTTATATGAATCAACAATCGGTAATAATTCGTCCGGGTGCACTAAATCGATTTTATTGATCACAAGATAGACTGGTCGATCGGTAATTTTCTTTAGCCGTTCGATAATGTAATTATCACCAGCTCCTCGAGGTTCGTCAGCGTTAACCATAAACATAATTGCATCTACTTCATTTAATGAAGACATCGCTGATTGCACCATAAAGTCTCCCAATTTATTGTGAGATTTATGGATACCCGGCGTATCAATAAAAACAATTTGTTCTCGATCAGTCGTATAGATTCCTTGGATTTTATTCCGAGTTGTTTGAGGAACGTTACTCATAATAGCAACTTTCTGACCAATCACGTAGTTTAAAAATGTTGATTTTCCTACATTAGGACGCCCTACAATAGCAACAAATCCTGAGTGAAATGCTTGATTGTTTTCTTCCATATTTTATATCCGTTTCTTTAATTTAGAATAACTTATTACCAAAAATTAATAACCCAATTATGGCCGCAAATAGCGCTGTGACAAGCACACCACTAGCTGCAATATCTTTTGCTTGCTTAATTAACGGGTGGAATTTACCGTCAGCAGCTAAATCTGCTAATCGTTCAATGGCCGAATTTAAAATCTCAGCAACCAAAACTGCTGCAATGCATCCTAAAACCATAATCCATTCCAACAAATTTAATGCAAAAATAAATCCCGCAATAATAATGACAACCATAATCATCAAGTGATAACGGAAATTACGTTCAGTATTAAACACTTCCCACAATCCATGGCCCGCGTGGCCTACAGATTGGAAGATTGAACGATTTTTTTTCGTTTGATGCTTATCGCTTGAGGCCATAGGCATTCATAATTTCTTTTTGAAGGGGGAACATCTTTTCTTGGTCTTCTTTTTCCATATGGTCATATCCATTTAAATGAAGGAAACCATGAACACATAAAAAGCCTAATTCACGCTCATAAGAATGACCCAAAAATTCAGCTTGTTCAGCAACTTTATCAACTGAAATCATCAAATCTCCGATATTTGCCGGAATTTCCTCCGCCATTTCAGGATCCATAATAATATCCTCATCTGCATCGTTGATTGCAAAGCTAATTACATCAGTTGGACGATCAACGTTTCGATACTCTTTATTAATTTGATGTATTTCATCATTATGCATTAATGTTACTGAAATTTCCGTTTCTTCATCTAAATGCAAATAATTTCCAGCAAATTCAAGAATATCGGTAATTAATTCGAGATTTTTAGGATTTTCTTCCTTAGTATGATCAAATGTTTGAATATCCATCAGATTTATCCTTTCGCTTCTTTGTCATCGTAGGCTTGTACAATCTTAGCCACTACCGGATGACGAATAACGTCGTTAGCTGTAAAGTTAACGAATTCAATTTTATTGATTCCTTGTAAAACCAATTGTGCTTCTTTTAATCCACTTCGCGTACCACGTGGTAAATCAATTTGAGTAACATCCCCATTAACAATCATTTTAGAACCAAATCCTAAACGGGTCAGGAACATTTTCATTTGTTGATTAGTGGTATTTTGAGCTTCATCCAAAATTACAAAGGCATTATCTAACGTCCGACCACGCATATAAGCCAATGGAGCAATCTCAATGACTCCTCGATCTAACAAGCGTGTGGTATGCTCTGCACCAATAATTTGATACAAGGCATCATATACTGGCCGTAAGTAAGGATCCACCTTCTCTTTTAAATCCCCAGGTAAAAATCCCAGACTTTCACCCGCTTCAACCGCAGGACGTGTTAAGATAATCCGTTCCACTTCACCTTTCTTCAAGGCTGCAATGGCCATAACCACCGCTAAGTATGTTTTACCAGTACCCGCAGGGCCAATACCAAAGGTCACATCATTATCGTTAACGGATTGAACGTACTGCCTTTGACCAAAGTTTTTGATTCGAACTGGTTTTCCTTTAGCATCTTTAATCAAAATTGTAGAATACAAATCTGGAAGATAATCCAAAGTTCCCTTTTCAACCATTTTCATTGCACTTACAAAATCAGCGCTGTTTAATTGGACACCCGACCTTAAAATTTTTAATAAAGTCTTCAGTACTTCGTAAGTTTGTTCGACTGCATTTTTGGAACCTTTAATTGTGATTCGTTCACCAAATGGTAATACTTTTACATTCATCCCTTCTTCAAGCACCGGGATGAAACGTTCCTGATTTCCCAATAGTGAAACTTCTAAATTTGGATCAGATAATATTAGATTTTTTTCAAATACTTCTTCGGTCACGTAAACGTCCCCTAACTTAAGGTATTTTTTACGATTTCATTGACTTTAGAACCGTCTGCTTTTCCCTTAACTTTTGGCATTAATTTAGACATTACTTTACCAAAATCAGCTTTAGAAGTAGCACCCGTTTCAGCAATCACATCACTGATAATCGTTTGGAGTTCTTCGTCAGATAATTGTTCTGGCATATACTTTTCAACAACTTTTAATTCTGCTTCAGTTTCTTGAACAAGGTCATCACGTCCACCCTTTTGAAACTCATTGATAGACTCTTTGCGCTGCTTGTAAGCACGATTGATAACCGCAGCAAAGTCTTCATCATTCAATTCGTGGCCAACTCGTCCTTGTTCATTTAAAATTTCAGATTTAATCATTCTAATCACGCTTAAACTAAGTTTATCATGCGCTTTCATAGCTGTTTTCAAATCATTATTAAGTTGTTCAGTAAAATTCATGTTTAAATCTCCCTTTTAAGTATACAAAAAAAGCTCCTGAAATTCAGGAGCAATGATCGGATTAGAAACGCTTCTTGTTCTTACGTTTTCTAGCAGCTTCCGATTTCAACTTGCGTTTTACGCTAGGTTTTTCGTAAAATTCACGTTTACGATATTCTTGTAGAGTACCGGACTTTGACACCGTACGTTTAAAGCGACGAAGAGCGTCATCAAGTGACTCGTTTTTGCGAACAACTGTTTTTGACAATGTGATTCCCTCCCTCCGAGCTTCGAAATAACAATTCGTACTAAGTACTCATGTTTCTTAAATATTATAACTGAATAAGTTATGACCGTCAACATAAAATAAATAACTGTGGCGATAATTATTTATTTATCAGAAAACGTTTTCTAACTTAAAGCAACTATGTTAATATCATACCAAAAGACTGAGGAGTTAAACAATATGGAAAAACAAAAAAAATCAATTAATATTTACATTCTTTCAGATTCTGTCGGTGATACGGGTGATCAAGTCGCTCATGCAGCAGCCGCTCAATTTCTAGATGTGGAATTTAATTTTGCTCGTCATCCGTTTATTCATACAATCTCTTTACTAGATAGTATTTTGAATAAAGCCGTCCGTGAAGATGCAATGGTTTTTTCCACCTTTGTAAATCCGGAATTGAATCAATATGCTGCCGATTTTTGTAACCAAAACACTTTAAAATATTTGGACGTATTGACTCCGGCAGTGAATTTATTTGCTGAAAAAACTAATCTCGCCCCTGAAAATAAACCTGGACGCACCCACTCACTAAATGCAAAATACTTCGATAAGATTTCGGCAATGGAGTTTGCGGTTACCTATGATGATGGAAAAGACCCTGCTGGCTTCTTAAAAGCTGATATTGTCCTCTTAGGGGTGTCTCGAACCTCTAAGACACCTCTTTCACTCTACCTTGCTAACAAGGGCTACAAGGTCGCTAATTTGCCTCTGGTACCTCAAACTCAAATTCCAGATGAAATTTGGCAGGTAGACTCTAATAAGATTTTTGGACTAACTACCACTAAAGAAGTTTTAAATAATATTCGTCGGCAGCGCATGATTGCTTACGGTTTAAATCCAGAATCGTCCTATTCTAATATGGATAGTATCAATAAGGAACTTCAATCTGCAGACGAACTCTTTAAAAAAATTGGTTGTTTAGTAATTAATACTGCTAATAAATCCATCGAGGAGACCGCCACAATTATTATGGAAAGTCTCGTATAAAACCAAAAAATGTCATAAGGCACCGAGATAAATATCTCGTTATCACATTGCCCTATGACATTTTTTAATTATTGATGATTTTTTCAATCAATGTATCATCAAATCTACCACTCTTAAGCATTGCAAGCTCTAGTTGATATGGAGAATGCTTTTTAGCATCTGGATCTTTTACCCATGGTGTCTCTAAAATTTTAGGAACGTTTTGAAATTTATCAAAATTAGCAATATAATGTAGCGCCTTAAATCCAATGGTTCCAAACCCAAGATTTTCATGGCGGTCTTTGTGACTGCCCATTTCATTTTTAGAATCATTTAAATGAATTACGCCGATTTTCTGCAAACCAATAATTTGGTCAAATTCATCCATTACATCATCGAAATGGTTTTTAACATCATATCCCGCATCATTCGTATGACATGTATCAAAACATACGGATAATTTTTCGTTGTGCTCTACTCCAGTAATAATTTGCTGAATTTGTTCAAAGTTAGTTGCAACTTCAGTTCCTTTTCCCGCCATGGTTTCTAACGCAATCTTCACATTTTGCTCTGGTGTAATAATTTGATTTAATCCCTCAGTAATTGACGCAATCGCAGCGTCGGGACCTGCTCCTACATGCGATCCTGGATGTAAGACTAACTGGCTAGCCCCTAAAGCATCAGCCCGTTTAACCTCTTCTTTTAAGAATTCCACGGCGAATTTGAAACTTTCGGGTTTAAAAGTATTTCCTAAATTAACAATGTATGGGGCATGAACCACGACGTCTTTAAAATCATGTTCTGTAAGTAAGGCGCGTCCTTCAGGAATACGTAAATCTTCAATTGCTTTGCGGCGTGTATTTTGGGGAGCTCCTGTATAAATCATCAAAGCATTTGCCCCATTTTCAATACTCGTTTCAACGGAGCCTAAAAACATTTTCCTTCCACTCATACTGACGTGTGAACCAATAATCATTTTTCATCCCTCCGATAGTTAATTTTTTCTATGACTTGTTGAGCAGCTGTCCCTCTTTCCCAACTTACAAAACGCTTGGCAAATTTGTTAAAGCGCTCTGGATCAAGCTCCGCAAAATTATTTTGAAGAAGTTGATCAATTTCAGCTAATAAATGTGTTTCATCGGTAACAATGGAACCTGGTAGCTCAGTATAATAATCAAAATAAAACCCTCTCAAATCATCTCGGTAATATTCCAAGTCATACGCAAAAAATAACATTGGTCGTTTTAAAATAGCAAAATCAAACATTACAGATGAATAATCCGTCACCATTAAATCTGTAATCAGATAAATTTCATTCATATCAGTTGTTGAATCAATAACTACGCGATCTTCAAATCCCTTAATATCAATTCGATCTGTTACAAGGTAATGTGGTCGAATTAATAACATCACATCTTCAGGAAGTAATCCCATCATTTTTTTTAGACTAAAATGCCATCTAAAATGATAATGTCCAACACTGATAAAATCATCTTCTCGCCATGTTGGCGCATATGTCACGACTCTTTTTTCTCCATTGCCAATGATTTTTTGCTTTAGTGCCTTAATCTCAGTTGGTTGATTTTTTTGAACTAATATATCATTACGCGGATAACCCGTTTCTAGAAATTGGTTTTTGAATCGAAAAGCTCGTTTGAAAATATCCTCTGAATATTGGTTTGCAGCTACTAGGTAGTCCCATCGTTTAGCTTCACTAACAAATTCTTTTAAGTACTTTTCTCGCGTGCTTCCGGGTAATTTCACCTGATCCATGTCTGTCGCTAAATGTTTTAAAGGTGTACCATGCCATGTTTGAACGTATTTAGTATTTCGATTTTTCTTCCACCAAGTGGGCATTCTTGAATTAAAAATCCAATAATTTGCTCTTGCTGAAATCCAAATCCATTTTAATGACCATCTTTTTAAGATTTGAGCATTCGGATATTGTTGTACAATTTCATCATAAAATTGACCTTTAATTCCCCAATAAAGTAGTTTAGCAGTTTGATTATCCATCTCCAAAAGCTGATCGTAAATTGCCTTAGGGTTATCGGTTAATCCCTTACCATTAAAACTTTCAAATAAAACTACTCCTTTTTTAATGGGTAATAAAGTTAAAATATCGTTGATAACAATCAATACGTAGCGAATGATAATTTTTAGTTGTTTTTTTAAATTACTCATCTGTACATCTCTCTTTAACTTGCTTAATTAATCGGGCACTAGAATGACCATCATTCAATGTATTCCATTGTTGATTTAATTTATGAATCACATTCTTATCTGAATTGCCAAACAAAATTGCGTCATTAAGTTGTTCCACAGTATTTACCATTTGGTTTAGAAAGGCTGCCTTAAAGCTAGCCTGAATTCCTACCGTTCGTTCAAACTCTTCTAAGTCATAAGTGAAGAAAATTACAGAACGCGCATTATCTAATAGGCTAAAATCAAAAGCTATAGACGAATAATCAGTAATCAGAGTATCAGCAACACAGAGTAACTCCTGAGTTGAAATAAAATGGTCCACCATTATCACTCGATCAGGAGATGCATCAACAATTTGACGTTCCACATTAGCTAGGTGGGGATGTAAACGTACTATCAATACTGCATCCTGAGGTACCTTAATTTTGCGCCAGTCGTCTGGAAGGCTAAATGAAACATCTTTGCGATAAGTTGGTGCGTACAAAATCACTCTTTTTTGGGTTAATTCTGGAAGTTTTGTTTGAATTTTTTTTCGTGCTTTTTCTATCCAACTTTCTTCAAAATATTTATCGGTTCGTGGATATCCAATTCGATCAATTTTGTCGGAAGCTACATGCCAACTTCGCTGAAAAACATCAGCCATTTTTTCAGAACCAACTACAATTTGGTCAAAACTATCATAAACTCGCTGAAAACGTTGTTGATCTTCCACCGAACGATGATATGTACTTGGATCTTCCCAACCAAAAGCTTTAATAGCTCCGTTAGCATGCCACATTTGAATGAAATAATCTTTTTTGGTTTTATTGATAGCACTTAATTCTGGATAATAATTGTCAAAAAGTGTCACTCGGGCCAACTTGATGCCTTTAACAAAGCTCGTAACTTGAAACTTTTTAAACTCGATGGCATGTTTTATGATGTGCCCCTGTTGCAACTGTAAAACATTTTCTTTGACGTTTGTTTTATAGACGATTAAAACTTCGTCTGAACCAAACTGTTTTACTAACTCTCTAATAAAAGTTTCGTTACCAGCAAAGCTCATAAAATAGGCTACTTGGTACTGTGCCTTCTTGGCGCCAAACGCCAAACGAGCTAATCTAACTAGTAATAAATATATTTTTTTCAAAATAAACTCCTTACAAAGTAGGCTCGTAAAAATGTCCTAATATTTTAATCGTATCGGTGATACTTACAAAGGCATGGGGATCAGAGACCTCCATCGCCGCTTCCAATTCCGGCATTTCATAACGCGATACAATGGTGAAAAGGACGGTTTTATCCTTATGATTATAAGCTCCTTCCGCCCCGTGGACGATTGTAATACCGCGCCGCATATTATTTTGGATACTATCGATCACACTCTTAGGACGGTCCGTAATAATCATCACTTGCATCCGTTGCTGTCGTGTATATGTCATATCCATTACTTTAGCGTTAACAATTAATCCAATTGTTGAATAAAAAGCGTATGGCCAGCCATATAGAAAGCCAGCAGCTACAACGATCAAAATGTTAAAGGCAATGTTGATACTTCCAATACTATGCCCTGTTTTACGCAAAATTGTAATTCCTAAAATGTCCAAACCACCGGTCGATATACCACTTTTGAGTGCTAAACCTGTCCCATAACCATTGACTGCACCACCAAAAATTGCACAAATTATAGGGTCTGTTGTCAAAGTCATTGGATGTAAAAACTTAATCATCACACTGGCTAAACCAACGGAAATAACCGTAAAAACGGTAAAACGTGGACTAATCGCAATCCAAGCTAAGATGAACAACGGTACATTTAGAGCGAAAAGTAAAATGGCGACTGAAACGTCCATTGACAAAAATCTTTTTAAAACCGTTGATACTACCTGAGCTGCACCGGTAATACCTGAAGCATAAATATGGCCCGGCGTCCAAAAAAAGTTCATCGCGATCGAAACCAAGATCGCATAGATAAACGATGTTGAAATTCTAGCCACGTATTGGTGACGTTTTGCAATTTTTTTGATTTGATGATCCATTATATATATCAATCACTTTCTTAGTTTATTTAACTCTAGTTTAATATAACATTTTCAGTCACTTGAAATGAAGACTGATACTCATTTAATAATTTTTTATATATAATCCAATAAAAAAAGAGGATTTAACCATCCTCTTTTTTCTAGTTTCTTATTAGTCTTCTGGTTTACGAACATCAATATCTAATGATAATTCAGCTAATTGTTCTTCTGAAACCATTGTTGGAGCTTCTGTCATTGGTTCTGATGCCTTAGAATTCTTAGGGAATGCAATAACATCACGAATATTATCACGTTTAGCTAATAATCTAGCAAAACGATCTAAACCAATTGCTAAACCGCCATGTGGTGGGAAACCATAATCGAGCGCTGTTAGTAAGTAACCGAATTGGTCATTGGCACTCTCTAGACTGAAGCCAAGTGCTTTCAGCATCTTTTCTTGAAGTTCACGTGTGTTAATACGAATTGAACCACCGCCTAGTTCAAGTCCATTTAAAATGATGTCATAACTTTGGGCATGGGCTTGATGAGGGTCTTCGCCTTCATCTAGATAATGAACATCCTCTTCATTTGGCATTGTAAATGGATGATGAGCAGCAACCCAGCGTTGGTCACCTTCATCATAGTCAAATAACGGCCAATCTACTACCCAAAGGAAAGCAAACTGATCCTCATCGATCATATCAAAACGTTTAGCAAGTTCAACACGGAGATAACCCAATGTATCACCAACAACCTTGGCACGATCTGCAGCAAACAGTAGTAAGTCTCCTACTTGAGCCCCTGTTTGTTCCATAATTTGTTTTTCAGTTTCTGCATTAAAGAACTTAGCAACTGGACCACTGAAACCATCATCTGTAATCTTCAACCAAGCTAATCCCTTAGCACCAAAGCGCTCTACGTATTTGCCTAGTTTATCAATGTCTTTTCTAGATAAGTTGTTAGCTCCATCAGGAACAGCAATCGCCTTAACTACTCCGCCGTTAGCAACTGCCCCACTGAAAACTTTAAATTCTGAGTCAGCCACAATTGAACTAATATCTTTTAATTCCATCCCAAAACGAACATCGGGTTGATCTGTACCGAAGCGGTCCATCGATTCTTTCCAAGAAATTCGATCAAATGGTAATTTAACATCAATATCCAAAGTATCCTTCATTACGCGAGCAATTAAGCCTTCCGTAATATCTTGAATTTCTTCAGCAGTTAAAAAACTAGTTTCTAAATCGATTTGCGTAAATTCAGGTTGACGATCCCCACGTAAATCTTCATCTCGGAAACAACGTGCTAATTGGTAGTAGCGATCAATTCCAGCTCCCATTAAAAGTTGTTTAAACAACTGTGGTGATTGAGGTAAGGCATAGAAATGTCCTGGGTAAACCCGAGAAGGTACTAAATAATCACGAGCTCCTTCGGGTGTCGACTTTGTTAAGTCAGGTGTTTCAATATCTAAGAAACCTTGTTCATCAAGATAACTATGAACAGCTTGCGTAATTCGATTACGGATTTTAAGACCTTTAAGCATTTCTGGACGACGAAGATCCAAATAACGATATTTCATCTTCAATTCATCAGATGCACTTACTCCATCCTCAATATCAAATGGAGGTGTCTTAGCTGAGTTCAAAATCTTAGCTTGTTGAACTTCCACTTCAATTTGTCCCGTTTTCATTTTAGGATTAACGTCTTTTTCCTTACGTTGTTTGACAATCCCAGTTATTTCAAGGACATATTCATTTCTTAATTGATCAGCAATTTTCAATGCATCAGCCGAAAATTCTGAACTAAATACTAATTGAACGATCCCTTCACGATCGCGAAGGTCAATAAAAATTAGTTGTCCCAAATCACGACGTTTTTGAACCCATCCTTTTAAAGTTACTGTTTGGCCAGTATACTGTTCATTTACTAAACCAGCGTATGTTGTTCTTTTCATTAGTCTTCCTCGCTTATTTTAAAAGATCTTTTAATGTATTAATTTCGCTTAATGCTACGGTACGTTCTTCTCCAGAATGCATGTCCTTTAATTTAAAGATTCGATCATTCATTTCAGATTCGCCAATGGTAACCACATACTTAGCGTTCAGCTTATCCGCTGATTTAAATTGAGCTTTTGGTTTACGATCAAGGTAATCTTGTTCAGTTACAAAATTCATTTGACGAAGTTCATGGACAACCTTAAGAACATCATTTTGAACAAGATCGCCAATTCCAACAACGTAAAAATCAAGTTGTTTACTTTGAAGAGTGGTTTGTGTTTCAGCATTTAATAATAAGAGCAGACGTTCAACTCCTAGTCCAAAACCAACTCCAGAAACTTCAGGTCCTCCTAATTCTTCAACCAAACCATTATAACGACCTCCAGCACAGATAGTAACATCTCCCTTTCCTAAAGGAGAATCTGCAATCATAATTTCAAAAATAGTATGGTTATAATAGTCCAACCCACGAACCATGGATGAATCCACAACGTAGTCTACTCCTAATGTATCAAGTTCTTCTTTAACACTTGTAAAGTGCTTTTGAGCATCTTCAGTTAAGAAGTCTAAAATCTCCGGAGCATTTTCAACAATCTTTTGATCGTTTTTATCTTTGCTATCTAGAACACGTAAAGGATTTTTATGGAGACGAGCTTTAGAATCATCACTCAATTCTTCAAAATGGGGTTCCAAATAATCAATCAATGCTTGGCGGTAACGATCACGACTCTCTTTATCACCTAGCGTATTGATAACTAATTTTAGTCCCGAAACCTTCAACTTTTTAAGAAAATCCATCCCCATCATGATTGTTTCAACGTCAATTTTAGGGCTATCACTACCGAATGCTTCTACCCCGATTTGGTGAAATTCACGTAGTCGGCCAGATTGTGGACGTTCATAACGGAACATTGGTCCCATGTAGTAAACTTTTACCGGTTTCTGGTGTTCTGGTCCATATAACTTATTTTCAACAAATGCCCGAACCACTCCGGCTGTTCCTTCTGGACGTAACGCAATGTGGCGTCCACCTTTATCATCAAAATCATACATTTCTTTGGTAACAATATCAGATGTATCCCCAGCACTTCTTGAAAAGACTTCAAATTTTTCAAAAATTGGTGTACGGATTTCTTCGTAGTTATAAAGTGCAAATGTTTCGCGAGCATTCTGTTCAACAAATTGCCATTCTTTTGAAAATGGCGGTAATATGTCTGCTGTTCCCTTTGGTTTTTGATACTTCATTTATATTCACCTCAAATATTTTTCAAAGAAAATAAAAGACGCCCTTGATTTAACAAGGGCGTCTTGACGCGGTACCACCTTAGATTTGTACTCTACGGCATATATAATGGGTGCCGACCAAATCTCCAAGGTGTCTTCAATATGACGCATGCACTCTTTTCCAGCAACCGAGCTCTCTTAGCCATGTCGTCAATATTTAATAGTCCTTTTCATCGATTTATATTAACTTTAGTTATAAAAGTACTAGAAAAAACCATATTAGTCAAGGCGAATTCGTCAAGTAAGTACCCTTAAAAATTTGCTATAATGGATACTAATAATAATAAATTAAGTGAGATTAGCATGAATAAAGAAATTATTTTTAACTTTATTAAAAGAAACCTTGTTCAAATTGGTCTATCAATTGCGTTTGGGGCTGTAGCAATTTTTTTGATTCTACCACTTTTTAATTCTAAAACCGTATACGTAGGTTTGGATCAAGTTGCAATCCGAAGTTCTAATAGCCGAACGTCAAAAAAAATTGGAACCCTCAATCAATATCAAACGGTAAGCGTACTTTCCAAATCTAACCACTGGTATCATATTCGTTATGATGACACTAAAATGGGCTGGATTCCCGATTGGATTACCAACCGTTCTTTTCCTAAAGGTCAAAAAGAAACTCCTTTAGCAGAATCAATTATTGTCATTGATGCCGGACATGGTGGGGTTGATTCAGGTGCTTTAGGAATCGATCAATCCCATGAAGAAAAGAAATATACCCTACGTGTATCTAAGGCCATTCAAAGTAAATTAGATCACAGTGGAGCTAAAGTAATTATGACCCGTGATAATGATAGTTTTATCGAATTAGCTGAACGTCCCCAAATTGCTAACCGAAATCATGCGGATGCCTTTATCAGTATCCATTTTGATTCTTCTGGTGAAAATAATGCCGGAACTGGAGACACTACCTACTATTACCACGATAACGGTTCGATTGAGTTAGGTAAAGCCATTAATAAACAATTGATTAATGATGTTCCTCTTTACAACCGAGGCGTCAAATTCGCTAATTATCAGGTCTTACGTGATAACAAGCGTCCGGCAATTTTAATTGAGGGTGGATACATCAACACCAACTCTGATTTCAAAAAATTGTCTAGTGCTTCTTATCCAAAAAAGGTCGCCAAAGCTGTTCATCAAGGATTAATCAATTTTTTATCTAGATAAGTCTGAATATCTTTAAAATTATTGGTTATTAATTCTGGATGGCTAGTTACATTAATAATTTGGTCAGGATCAAATAAAATTCCCTTTATATCAGCATTATGTGCAGCGTCGATATCTAAGTTTCGATCGCCAATCATATATGCTGTTTTTTTGTTTGCTTGATTTCGCTCAATTAAATAATTTAATGAAGCTGGATTGGGTTTTCTTGGGAAAGTCATGTTTCCAGTAACAAAGTCTTCAAACCAAGTTTTCATTTCAAATTTTTCTAGTAAAGTAATTGCCGCCTGATTTCGATGAGTTAGCAAATAATTTTTACCACCATGGTTTACTACCGACTCTAGCGTTGCCTTTACGCCTTCAAATGGTCGACTATTTTTTAATTCCTCGTTTTCAATTGCTCGAAAATGACATTCAATCGTAGTACTTTCAATCTTAGCTATACGAGCTAAAACTTTAATCGCATCCCCCAAGGATCCTTGACGCATTTGCTGATAGGCTTGATTTCGGTCAATCTTAATCTGGTAATCAACGGCTGTTTGTACCAAAGCAGCTACCATCGCTGGGTATGTGTCAAATAACGTTCCGTCAAAATCATAAAAAATATCCATAATTTTCTCCTTAAAAAAGAGCTTATCTTAGGAGCTAAACTATGTTTGCTCTACGCCAACAATAGTCTAAGACTTCTAATTTAAGCTCTTTCAATCATTCTTTATTTTGTGTATCTAAAACAATCGTAACCGGTCCATCGTTAACCAATTCCACCTGCATATCCGCCCCAAATTGACCAGTTTGTACTTCAATTCCTGTAGCACGTAACTTAGCATTGAACTGATCATACAGTTTACTAGCCAACTCTGGGTTACCCGATTTAGTAAAGCTCGGCCGATTTCCTTTTTTAGTGGAAGCAAATAAGGTAAATTGAGAAACAGAAAGAATCGCTCCTTTTACATCGTTAATAGACAGATTCATCTTAGCTTGCTCGTCTTCAAAAATACGCATATTAACAATTTTGCGTACTGCAAAGTCGAGATCAGCGTCCGTATCTTCATCGTTGAAAGCCACTAATAGCATGAATCCCGGCCCGACCTTTCCAACTACATTCTCTTCAATTGTAACGCTTGCTTTTGATACTCTCTGAATTACAACTCTCATACATTACTCCTAATGGGTTGGACGTTTAACCACATAAACGTCCTTAACATTTTTTAAGCTTTCCATAACTCGTTGTAAATGTAATAAATTTCGCACTCCGATAGTCATACTGATTACTACCATCCGATTATGATCTAATTTTCCATTCACTGATGAAAGATTTCTAGTAGAGTTATTAACTGATTTCAAAACATCATTTAACATGCCATTACGGTTGTAGCCTTCTACTTCCAAGTCAGCAGAGTAATTTCCTGATTCATCATTAGGATTTTCCCAACTAACTTCAATAATGCGTTCACCATTTTCTTCAGCTTGACGGACGTTGGGACATTCGACCCGATGAACGGAAACTCCTCGTCCCTTAGTAATATATCCCACGATTTCATCCCCAGGAACTGGACTACAACAGTGGCTTAAGCGAACTAATAAATTATCCGCACCCTCAATTACAATGCCTTCAGAAGAAGATTTCTTTTTCTTACGATCGTCATTACTTTCATTAGAGATTGTTTGATGACTTTCTAACAATTGTTTTTGTTCTTCTCGTTGGCGATCTTCTTCTGCTTGCTTACGTAAATCCTTGGTTAACCGATTAGCAATTCCCGCCGGAGCTAAATCACCAAATCCAACTGCAGCAAACAAATCATTAATTTGGGAGAAGTTCATTTGGTTAGCAACATCTTTTAAATGTTCATCGTCCATCAAATCAGAAACATCGTACCCTGTTTGTTCCAATTGCTTAGCAAGGATGTCCCGTCCTTTTTCAACATTTTCTTCGTGATCAACTTGGCGGAAAAATTGTTTAATCTTATTCCGTCCACGTCGAGTAGAAACTAGATTAATCCAGTCACGACTCGGCCCAGCAGAATTTTTGGAAGTTAAAATTTCAACAATATCACCATTTTTAATGGTGTAATCTAAAGGAACGATTTTGCCATTAACTTTAGCTCCGGTAGCATGATTACCAACTTCAGTATGGATGATATAAGCCAGGTCTAGTGGACCAGCTCCCTTTGGTAACTCATACACATCCCCCTTAGGCGTAAATGCATAAACGCGATCACCAAACAGATCCCCTTTAACACCTTCCATAAAATCGGCTGCATCATTACTTTCATCTTGAAGTTCGACAATTTCTTTAAACCAGTTTAACTTCGCATCTGTTGTATTTTGAGCCAACTCATCTTTAATGCCTTCTTTATAAGCCCAATGAGCAGCAACCCCATACTCGGCAACACGATGCATCGCTTGAGTACGAATTTGGATCTCCAATGGTCGCCCTTCTGGCCCTACCACCGTCGTATGCAAAGATTGGTACATATTAGCCTTAGGCATTGCAATATAGTCTTTAAAACGACCTGGGATTGGTTTCCATTTAGCATGGATAGCACCCAACACAGCGTAACAATCACGAACTGACACCGTAATTACTCGAATTGCTAGTAAGTCATAAATTTGACTAAATTGCTTGTGCTGATCGACCATCTTACGGTAGATAGAATAGATGTGTTTTGGTCTTCCATAAATTTCAGTATGCTTTAATTGTAAATCTTCGACCGCTGATTTTAGTTCTGAAATCGCGGAATCAATGTATTCTTCACGTTGATTTCGCCTTGAATTCATTAAATGAACAATTCGATAATATTGTTGAGGATTTAGATACCGCAGTGAAATATCTTCAAGTTCCCATTTAATTGTGCTAATCCCTAAGCGTTCGGCTAGTGGTGCGTAAATTTCCAACGTTTCATTTGATATTCGTCGTTGTTTATCAGGGCGCAAGTGTTGTAGAGTTCGCATGTTATGCAAGCGATCTGCAAGCTTAACAATAATAACTCGGATATCTTGTGACATAGCTAAAAGCAACTTCCGATGATTTTCAGCTAACTGTTCTTGATTTGATTTATATTTGATTTTACTGATTTTAGAAACACCATCGACAATTACTGCCACATCTTTACCAAAAAGTTCTTCGATATCACCTAAGGTAATCAGTGTATCTTCGACTGTGTCATGTAAAAATCCAGCTGCAACCGTTTCAGGATCCATTTTTAGATTGGCTAAAATCCCTGCAACTTGAATCGGATGCATAATATATGGTTCGCCCGATTGACGATATTGTTCCTTATGGACATATGACGCAAAATCACAGGCTTTTTGAACAAATGCCGCATGTTCTTCGTTCATGTACTCCTGGCACATTTTAATTACTTCATTTGCCGTTAACACTGGTTCTTTAGACATTAATATCACCACCAACCTCAAAATACAATAAAAGCACGGAATCAAATGACTACGTGCTTCGCTTTTATTGAATTAAGTATACGTTTATTGATAATAAATTGCAATATTCAGCCGTTAGAAAGGTTATACGACAGTAATTCTACACATAAATATACGATGGTAAAATAATATGAATAATGAGGCAAAATAATAAAGGCCCCTATTAAATATAAAATAGGAAAAACAAATAGAAAAATGAAATGTAATCCATTTGATTTTATTAGATTTCCAAACGTGTAACTTGCCAAAACATTAAATACAATTAATAGCCATAAAACAATCATTACCGATGGCGTATGGCAAAGTTTTAAAATTATTGGAAGGACAATTCCAATTAAGAAAGCGAAAAGTATGTATCGCCAATGAATAGAAAGTCCCCATTTATTAATTTTTTTCATTGTCTTTCTCCTTATTACTTAAGCTCGAATTGATAAGATACAGCTGATAATAAATACATCGGAGCTGTTTCCGCTCTTAAAATTCTTGGCCCTAAACCTGCTAAAACAAATTGATGCTCAGTAAATTCTTGAATTTCCTCTTCTGCAAATCCACCTTCAGGACCGAAGACGGCTAGAAGCTGGTCTCCAGCCTTTAGTTGCAATAGAAGCGATTTAAAATTAGCATGTTCATCTTGTTTAGCCGATTCTTCATAAGCTACCATTCGATGCTCAATGGTTGTTTCAAATAGTGCAGGCGCTTTAATAAATACCACCGTAGGAATAAGCTGGCGATGTGATTGCTCAGCCGCACCTTTGGCAATTTCACGCAGTCTTTTTAATTTCTTCTCCACTTTAGGTTCTGACCAACGAGCTACCGAGTAACGCGACTCAAAAAATATAAAGTGCTTAGCTCCCATTTCAGTTCCGCGTTTAATAATTTGTTCGTTTTTGTCACCCTTAGAAATTCCACACGCAATCGTAATATCAACTGGTAGTTCAACTGACTTAGTAATATCTTCTTTAGTTCTTAAAGTTGCAATTGATCCACTCTTCAAAACTTCCGCAATGAAAACTTTACCATCTAGATCTACAACTTCCACATCTTGACCAATATCAGTACGCATTACTCGAATCAGATGATGAGAATCTTCTTTCGAAAGTTGAAGTTCAGCTTGGATCTTAAGGGGCTGTTTTACAAAATACCTTTGCATAGTTTCTCCTTAATCATCTTTCCGATTAGTAGCAATCACGCCACGCCACTCACCGTAATGTAGAACTTCTTCAATTTTAAAATCATTGGCTATCAATGTATCTATCACTAACTCTAGTTTATCATCAATAATCCCTGATAATATGAAATATCCATTGGAATTAAGCAATTGCTTAGCTTGCGGAATCAATGGTACTAAAATATCGGATAAAATATTAGCAACAATTGTATCTACAGGGCGATTAATCCCTTTCAATAAATCATTAGCACTAACTTTAATATCCTTAGCAATTGGATTTAAATCGAAGTTTTCTTGAGCGGCTGCGACTGCAATATCATCGACATCAAAAGCTTCTACATCACTTGCTCCTAAGTGTTTAGCAGCAATACTTAAAACTCCTGAACCAGTTCCGACATCATAAAGTGTCTCGCCGCCACGCATCGTCATTTCTAAAGCTTGGAGACAAAGACGAGTTGTGGGATGAGTTCCCGTGCCAAAAGCCATTCCTGGATCTAAGCTAATTACCTTTTCATCGCTGAAACTTGCTTGGTAATCACTCCAACTTGGTTTTACCGTTAAATAACGGGTAATGCGGACTGGATGATAATACTTCTTCCATGCTGTAGCCCAGTTGTCATCCTGCACTTCAACCGTCGTAATGCTGGCTTCTCCAATATCAAGTCCAAAGTCAACTAATGCATTCACCTTAGTACGTAATTGACTTAAAATTACGTCAATATTTGTTGTATCGTCTGGATAGTATGCTGATACGATTGCACCTTCAGTAATATGTGGAATATCTTTTAATTCCATTAATTCTGCAGGATTACTAGCTCGATAATTCTCAAAATCTAGTGCATTTTCAATTTTCACTCCAACAGCATCGAGGCCATCGAAAATGCTGCTAACAGCTTCGACGGCCTCGTTTGTTGTTTTGACGTTTACTTCAGTCCATTTCAAACAAAATCAGCTCCTATAATATCTCGTGTTTAGATACTATGATACCATTTTGCTTAAATATACGAAAAGTAAATTATTTTTCACTTAAAGCTTGTTTAGGAAGGACTAGGTTAAGAATGACTCCTAAAACGGTTGCCACTGCTAATCCTGAGAAACTTAGATTACCAATATTAAAACTAGCATTACCAATACCGATTACTAAAATTGATGCAGCAATCATTAGATTACGTTTCTGATTAAAGTCGATTTTATTATCAATTAAAATCCGTAGACCATTAGCAGCAATCGTTCCAAATAGTAGAAAACTAATTCCACCAATTACTGGATTAGGAATACTTTGAATCAATGCGCTTAATTTTCCAACGAAACTAAAGATAATTGCACTCACCGCTGCACCCATCAAAACATAGACACTGTGAACTTTTGTAACTGCAAGTACTCCAATATTCTCACCATAACTAGTTACGGGAGGTCCCCCAATAAAACCAGCTACAATCGATGCCACACCATCACCTGAAAGTGTGTAGTGTAGTCCTGGATCCTTAAAGAAATTACGATGGGTTAAAGTATTCAAAACCATGATGTGGCCAGTATGCTCTGTCATCGTTACGAATGCCAGTGGCATCATACTTAATACGGCCCCGATGTTGAAGTGCATCTGATAATTTACAAATGGAATTTCAAAATTTGGAGCAACTAACCATTTAGCTTGTTGAACAGTAGATAAATCGACCACTCCCATGACAAGCGCGATAAGGTAACCAGCAATTAAACCTAACAAAATAGGAATTAAACTAATAAAGCCTTTGAGATACATATTAAATACAATGGTGATTAACAGTGTTGCCAGTGCGATAATGAAGTATTTGATATCATACACGCTTTGACTGCCAACGGATCGCATAGTTGCATCTGTAGCAGCGGTTCCTGCTAATGATAAACCAATCACCATAATAATTGGACCAACGACAATCGGTGGTAATATCTTATCCAACCAATCCGAACCCATCCAACTAATCAACAAAGCCACAATCAGATACACTACCCCAACTGAGATAGTTCCTTGTGCAATACCTTGATAGCCCGTTGTTTTCATTAACGCCAGCATTGGAACAATAAATGTAAAACTAGAACCCATATAAGCTGGTATTTTAGCTCTGGTTATCAAGATATATAACAGCGTTCCCACACCTGAACTAAAAAGAGCGATTCCTGGGTTTAAACCCACTAAGATTGGAACTAAAACGGTCGAACCAAACATTGCAAACATATGTTGAATAGATAGGCCTACCAACTGAGGAAACTTTACTTTATCATGGATATCTAAAATTGCCTCAGGATTGTGATATTCTTCTTTCTTTGCCATAACCACGTACTTCCTTTCATAGAAAAAGCCTCTTAGATCGATGTGATCCAAGAGGCTTCAGTAAATTCTATGATTCCCCGTTAAGTGCGAGGTTCTACCGAACAAATTGAGCCTTTTGGCCTCACAGGACCAAATTAAGGTTTCTTTTCTTTAATTGACTATACTACGCATAAAACTTAATGGCGTCAATAGTCAATTTACTTTTTTATTTTTTTGGAATGATGTTTTTTACGGCGTGTTATGTTAGTAACTCCATCAGTTTCCGTTAGATGTTTCTTTAAATAAGCTAATAAATCACTTTCTCGACGAAAGATACGAGGATGCTTTTGTTCATGCAGACGTAAATCAATCTCAGTAATTTTAATTCGACCCGTCCATGTATGGGTGTAATTAATAATTGCTCGATTATTAAGTTCATCTTTGCCAAATTTAAAAACATAAACACTTCCTGGCGTCATCATCGGCCGGATATATTTCTTACTATATTGTAGATTATTGCTTCTCAAAAATTGTTTTGTTTTCTTTAGAATTGTTGATCACCTCGACTAATTTTTCTTTTAACTTCCGTATGTATGATTATTCATTCTATCCCATTCCTAGGCAAAAGTAAAATAATTAGGTTGCTTTCGAATGTCTATTATCGGCGTTTTAATAACTTTTAAAGCGTTTCAAGAATTGTTTTTCATTCTATTGTTATTTTTACAGATTAACACCATTCTAAATTCATCCATCCTTCTCTTATTAGTTTAAAAGTAAATATCTTAAACATTTTATAGAAATACTTTCTAATTGGAGTTGATTCTTTTATAAAAAGGCTTTGTTTTAATGGAAAATCCACGTATGATAGATATTATTGAATTTGAGTATACGGATAGGTGTTCTTATGAATCAAAATAAAACAAAAGGTTTGTTATTTGCAATCTTAGGTAGCGTGCTCTGGGGTGGCTCCGGAACAGCCGCTCAATTTGTTTTTCATCATCAGTCAATTGACCCCATTTGGTTGGTCGGAGTTCGACTACTTACGGCTGGTAGTCTGTTAATCGTTTATAGTTTTTTAAAAAATGGTAGGAAGATTTTTACCATTTTTTATACTAAAAGTAATATTTTATGGTTGATACTCTTTGCCCTACTTGGTATGGTTCCATCTCAATTAACTTATTTTCTAGCTATCAAATTTGGAAATGCAGCTACTGCGACAATCCTTCAATTTATGGGTCCTTTATTCATCATTCTTGCTTTGGCAGTTGGAAGTCGAACTTTGCCACGACGAATTGATGTTATTTCCATTCTTGTGGCCCTAATAGGAACTTTACTACTAGTTACTAAAGGTAACCTTGGTAGTCTTGCTTTAGCACCTTTAGCAGTATTCTGGGGACTAATGGCGGGTGTTGGACAAGCTAACTATACTTTGATTCCTCGTCGCTTACTTAAGAATTTTGATGCAGCTTTAGTTACTGGTTGGGCCATGCTGATTGGAAGCATTCCATTTGCTAAGATAATCATAACTAATCGCCCTGCCTCCATTGATCCTGCTTCTATCTTATTGATTGTATACATTATTGTTGGTGGAACTATGTTATCTTACCTATTCTATTTAAGCAGTTTAAATTATTTGAAGCCCGATACGACTGGGATGCTTAGCTCTTTTGAGCCTTTAACTGCCACATTACTTTCAATCCTTTTATTGGGAGTTCATTTTGGGTTAGCTGAAACAATCGGCGGGTTATTAATTTTAACTACGGCATTTCTACAAGCCTTACCTACTAGAAAAAAGATTGTTTAATAAAAATGCACTACTAGTTTTAAAACTAGTAATGCATTTTTTATTCCAGTGAAAATCCTTGTTTTTTAAGAAATTCAGCAACTGCTGGTCTTTTGGGTTCGGCAAAAAAATGAAGCATTTTATGAGACCAATCCGTATTTTGGGGAGCAGTTGAACGATTAGCATAATACACACGAGTTTGTTGATTATAACTATCCAGATTTACTGCAACCGATGGTTCATATCGGTTTTTAAAAGAAATATTCTTTTTAGGTAGACGTGGCTTAATTTCATTTTTTTGAACTGGAATACCCACAGTCATTCCAAAAAGTGGCACTGTATATTTAGGTAAACCAAGTAGTTCCTTAATGCTATCCATTTCATTTCGGATTCCACCAATAAAACAGATTCCTAAGTCTAGGGACTCAGCAGCAATCGCCATGTTCTCACCTGCAATGGCCGTATCAACAACTCCTACTAGAAGAGATTCCATATTTTGAATCCCGTCTAATGGTAATTGGGCTTGCTTTAGGATATTAGCTTGTCGATATAAATCTGCTATAAAAACAAAAAAGGCCCCACTTTGTTTTACGTATGCATCACTATTGGAAATTTTGGCGATTTTTTCACGAGTTTTAAGATCAGTCACTTCAATAATAGAAGTTGCTTGAATAAAGTTCGAAGATGAACCACTTTGAGCGGCCGAAACTAATTGATTTTTTACACTTTCAGGAAGTGGTTCCGGCATAAAGTTACGCACGGATGTATGATGTTGCATTAAAATAATTGTATCTCGCATTATTAAATCCTTCTTTTTAAACTTAAATAATCTTTTTAGGCAATTCAAAAATAATATTTAATTCTAGCACACTTTTAAAAAGTTAGTTTAAGCTCATTTGAATTAACTTTTAGAATATTACCCCACAAGCGTTTGAACCATTACGTCTAAACTCTATTGCACTACCTTTTTATTTTTGATAGAATTATAGTGTTATGGAGAGTTGGCAGAGTGGTAATGCATCGGACTCGAAATCCGACGACCCGGCTAATACCGGCGCGCAGGTTCAAATCCTGTACTCTCCTTATTAGTATCTATTAGACCCTAACGAGAATTACCGCTTGTTAGAAATAAAATAGCTTAAAGCCTTTCATATCAAGGCATTAAGCTATTTTTTTGTTTTTGTAGTTCCGATTAGAAAACCACTAGAAATTAAGAAGTTGGTTCCCATTTTAAGAGCATTTTTCGAAAAATTTCATTTTATCTAATTCACCAAAAAACATTCCAATCATAAAGAATTAGTAGATTAATAAATTTAATGAGTATAGAATTTTTATATCCTGATCTAACTGTTATCAAGACCCAGAGTTGTTTATTCTAAATTTACATTAGTCGATTTTGTCACTTTATAATGTCTAACTACAATAAGCACATTGATGAATAAACGCTTAAATTATCAAGAAAAAGACTTGTACGACTTTGTACCATTTTAAATAAAAAAGCTCCCTAGTCATTGGACTAGCAAGCTAAAATAAGTAGATATTTGAGAATATAATTAATATTCCATCAAACTTAATGTATCATAGTCTTTAATTTTTTCACGGCCATTGAGGTCTTTTAATTCGATAAAGAAGGCAGTTCCCACAACTATACCACCTAATTTTTCAACTAATTCAATCGTAGCAGCGATTGTTCCACCCGTTGCTAGTAAATCATCAGTAATTAAAACCTTTTGTCCGGGTTTGATCGCATCCTTTTGAAGATACAATTCTGATTTTCCATATTCTAGACCGTAAGTAGCTTTAACGGTTTCTCGGGGAAGTTTTCCTTTTTTACGTGCTGGTGCAAAACCAATTCCCATTTCATAGGCAACCGGGCATCCCACGATAAATCCTCGTGCTTCAGGTCCCACAATCATTTCAACGCCTTTATCTCTAGCAAATTTAATGATTGCATTTGTTGCTTGACGATACGCCTCACCATTTTCCATTAAAGGAGAAATATCACGGAATGTTACACCTTTTTCTGGGAAATCTTGAATACTTGCAACGTAGTCATGTAAGTCTAATGTCATTTTACGACACTCCTTTGTTATCAACATTCATCAGTCTTTCAACTATAGCTGATAGTTCATCACCACTACTATAGAGTAATTTTTCCTGAGTTTGAATTAATTCTTCACGCTTCTTATACGCCGGTGCCTCAGTAAGTTGGTGCTGTTCTGCTTCAGCATTGATGAAAAGAAGTCCGTTTTCTATTTTAACAAAATTCAACTCAAAAAACACTTTTATCATGAAGTTGATCTTCTCTTGATCTATTTTTAATTTTGGTCCAAGTTGCATGATATCTGTTTTAGTTAATTTTTGAGTTTTAACAATACCAAACATCTGCTTAAATTCAATCCGACTGGGCATGCCACTAGCGTAGAAATCGACGTTATGAAAGAAATAAGTAATGATTCTTTGCGGCTGCGTAGCCTTGATAAGTTCGGCCATTTTGGCTAGATTATCAGGACAATCTACTAATACAATCGTGTCATTTTTCTCAATTGCTGACGAACTGTAATAATAGAATTTACGATTAAGATTTTGACTTTGAATCAAATCCATTAACTTTTGGTTAAAAAAGACATATTGCATGTCACTCTTAAATAAGTTTTTATTCAAATTTGAGGTTCGTTGATCAATAACTTGCAAACCATCGATCTTGATATCATCCGTCATAAATTGAACCGAAACATTACCACGCCACTCGTTAGTATTGATGGTTCCCACCAAACTAATGGGATTTGCAACATTATTTAAGACATCAGCTAACTCACCCCGTTTAAACGCAATAGCATTGATATTTTGATTACCATCATCAAGCGTGAACTTTAAATGTGCCCCATCTTTACCAATTGCCTTTGCTTCTTTAACACGAACGTCTTCAAGTTCAAACTTAGGTACTGGGTTATTCATCCCAAACGGCCCTAAAATTTTCATTTCTGAAACTAACTTTTCAGTTAATTCTTCAATGTTTACTTTTAAATCAATTTGTAATTGCGGCTGTTGCTTAAAATCTAAATTAACTAATTGAGCCGCCTTTTCTAATTGATCAGTTAGAGTTGCAAGCTGGTCAGCCTCTACGGTAACTCCAATAGCCATATGATGTCCACCAAACCCAACACACTTTTCTCGGATAGGATTAATAGCTTCAAATAAATTTAGAGCTGCAACACTACGTCCAGACCCCTTATAAATTCCATTACCACCTTGATCACTAAGAACAATCGTCGGTTTATTAGTTCGTTCGACAATTCGACTAGCAACAATCCCCAAGACTCCTTGATGCCAGTCGTGTCCAGCAATAACTAGCGTTTGGCGGCTAGCATGCTCATCATCAAGGGCAATTTCTTCAGCTTCAGTGTAAATATCACTAACTAATCCCTGACGCTTCGAATTAATCTTATTAATCTCTTGTGCAATTGTTGTGGCTTCTTCTTCATCAAAAGTTGTTAATAGTTCTACTGCTCGGCTGGCATTTTCTAATCTACCAACAGCATTAATTCTCGGAGCCACAGTAAAACCAATGTCTTGCTCGTCGAAATGACTTACATCAACACCTGATATTTCGATTAACTTCTGTAAGCCAATTCTCTGGGTGTTGGGTATCATTTCTAATCCCATCTTTACCAAAAAACGATTTTCATCGGTCATTGAAACCAAATCAGCGGTCGTTCCAATTGCATACAAGTCAAGGAATTCTTCGGGAATTTCTTCAAGTAAAGCTGTTGCCACCTTAAAAGCTACCCCGACTCCAGACAAATCACCAAATGGATAGGCTCCCTCTGGGTGACGTGGATGGATAATTGCATATGCCTCCGGTAATACTTCTGGTATTTCATGATGATCCGTGACAATAACATTCGTACCCTGATCTTCAGCAAATTTGATTGCTTCATTTCCGGCAACTCCATTATCCACGGTAATGATTAACTGAACCCCTTCATCATTAATGAAGTGTTGGTACTTCTTCAAATTAGGACCATAACCATCCTTAAAACGGTCTGGAACAAAGTATTGCACGTTAGCCCCTAACTGATCTAACGTTTCATACATAATGGTCGTACTTGTAACCCCATCTGCATCATAATCACCGTATACAAGAATTTTTTCGTTGCTTTCAATCGCCACAAAAATTCGGTCAAGGGCTTTTTGCATATCGTGCAGTAGCATCGGATCATGTACAATCGACATATCCTCATCAATAAAACTGAGAATATCCTCGCCTGTTTTAAAACCTCTAGCGACCATGATTTTAACCATCGTCTGGCTAAGTTTGGTTTCCGATGCCAGTTGATCGATATCAACATCATCTAACTTGCTAACTTGCCAATTAAATCTGTTATCTTTCATTAATTAACTCCAACTACTTTCGATTAATCAAGGGACTATTAACGATTAAATCACCCATTTTAGGAAATAAGGTGTACATAATCGCTCCCACTCCCATTATTTTAGGTACATTAACTTCCCTAAGATTTTCAATAATGGCCTTATTCACCAATTCAGCCACTTGATTCGCGTTAATCACGAATTGTTGAACACCTTTTAAATATTTACCACTAGGATCAGCAATACTAAAGAAATTAGTATCCATTGGTCCTGGGTTAATTGTGTGGACACGGATGTTGCGGTCATACATTTCTAGACGAAGTGCGTTAGAAAAGCCGATCACGCCGAATTTAGCACTAGCGTACGTAGTTGTTTTAGCCGTCGCAATTTTACCAGCAATAGAAGCAATATTAACAATATCTGCAGCTTCTCCAACGTGATCCACCATTAATGGCAACATTAGGCGTGTAAACTTAATCATCCCCGTCAGGTCTGTCGCAAATGTTCGTTCAATTTGTTCAAAGCTTTGACTTAACAAGTTTTCAAAATATCCCAGCCCAGCGTTATTAACTAATAAATCGACTGTTCCAAGGTGTGAATCAATCCATGCTCCCGTTTGACGGATTTGTTCCTCATTCGTTAAATCACATGCCAAACAGAATACTCTATTTTCACCCTTAACAATACATTTTTCAGCCGTTGCATTTAATTTTTTTGAGTTTCTTCCAATTAAAACTAAATTATCATAGCGAGTGCTATTCAAAATTGCAATCTTTTGCCCTAAACCGCTGCCTGCTCCAGTAATTACTGCCGTTGTCATTAAAATCACTCCTACTTTTAAGGTAATGGAATATCAATTATGTCAAAATCACGAACAACTTTACTATTACTAAAAATTTCCTTTGCATCACTTTCAAGTTGCTTACTGAGCTTTCCCGTATAACGAGCTGAAATATGGGTTAGCAATAATTGCCGAGCATTAGCTTGCTTAGCAATTTTCGCAGCTTGAATATTAGTTGAATGATAATAATTACGTGCCAAGCTTCCCTCTTGTTTTCCAAAAGTACTTTCGTGGACCAAGGCATCCGCATCTTTAGCTAAAAGTTCGATATTAGGCGTTTGTCGTGTGTCGCCCAAAACTGTGACTACTCGACCTGGTTGAGGTTTTCCAATGAAATCTTGCCCGTTAATAACTCTACCGTCATCTAAAGTAACTTCTTTACCTTGCTTAATCTGACCATAAATAGGTCCTGAAGGTATCGCTAATTCTTTTAGCTTATCGACTAAAAGTTCACCTGGATGGTCTTTTTCCTTTACCCGAAAACCGTAACTTTTAATTCGATGATCTAACTCAGCAACGTTAACAATATAATTTTGATCTTCAAATAAAACGCCCTCTTGAGCTATTTCAACAAATTTTATTCGATATGAAAGTTTTGACTCTGAAATGCGCAATGAGGTCATCACAAAGTCTTTAATGCCAGTTGGCCCGAAGATAGTAAGTTCTTCGCTACCCCCCTGATTAGAACGACTACTTAAGAAACCTGGCAAACCAAAAATATGATCACCATGAAGATGGGTAATAAATATTTTATCAATTTTACGGGGTTTTATATTAGTTTTTAAGATTTGATGCTGGGTTGCTTCACCACAGTCAAAAAGCCAAACTTCATTACTTTCATCTAATAATTTTAATGCTACACTAGTAACATTACGGAATTTACCGGGACTTCCGGCTCCAGTTCCTAAAAATTCAAGTTGCATATTTTCACCTATATCTATTGACTTAACAATCCATTTTACAATACTTTTAATTGTATCACTAGCATCGACTATAATTCTAAGATATCCTTGCTATATAAGTATTATTAAATAAGGAGGTTTCTTTTTGAATTTAAATAATTTCATAAAATCAACGGCCGAATTACGTTCCCACTTAATTCTTAAGGGGGATCAAGAACAATTATTTTTTGTTTCAGGGATCATCGTTAATACCCTTCAAAAAGAAATATTGCTTACATTAACTTTAAATCCTCATCGGTTTCCCCTTAGTCAATTTCGAACCAAAACTATTGAAGCACCAAGAGAAGCTAAAATATTATTGTTCAACCCCGAAACCAAACTAAAAACTCATACATTTGGATATTATCTACGTGATCAATATCTAGTAATCAAGTAAAAAGTCAGTGATGAGAACAGAATTGTTTAAGATTAAACATTCCTTTCTGTACTTACCACTGACTTTAATAATTTTTATTCTACAAATTCAAATACAAAGTCCAAAATTTGAACACTATCTCCATTACGTGCACCTAAGCGACGTAATTCATCATCAATTCCCATGCCACGCATTTGACGAGCAAAGCGTAAAAGACTTTCATCATGCGTTGTATCAGTCATCTTAAAGAGTTTTTCAATCTTTTCACCCTCAATAACCCAAACGTCATCAATATTTTCAATGGTAAAGTCTTTTTCTGAACTAAATTCATATGTCTTTTCAGTTTCTTCGTCAGAAGTAGCAATTAATGAATGCTGTGGAATTTCTTCCAATACATCTGCAGTTCGAGCAACTAGTTTTTCAAGTCCATTATGGGTGATAGAAGAAATTGGAAAAATTTCAAAATCAGCATAACGTTCATCAGCTCGAACTTGTTTTTCAAATTTCTTAAGCTCTTCATCGGATCCAGGTAAATCCATTTTAGTCGGAACAATAATTTGCCGACGTTCCAACAATTCAGGATTATATTTTTTTAGCTCTTCATTGATTTGACGGAAATTAGTGAATGGATCTTCTTCCGTCATCCCACTCATATCTACTAAATGAAGTAAGACCCGTGTTCGTTCAACGTGACGTAGGAATTCAAAACCTAATCCCACACCTTGAGAAGCTCCTTCAATCAAACCAGGAATGTCAGCAATAACAAAATCACGACCATCATCCAATTGAACCATCCCTAAGTTAGGTACTAAGGTCGTAAAATGATATTCCGCAATTTTAGGCTTCGCACTCGTTACTACTGAAAGTAGTGTTGATTTACCGACAGATGGAAATCCTAATAATCCAACATCCGCTAAAACCTTAAGTTCTAATTGTAATTCAATTTCTTCTCCAGGTTCCCCATTTTCAGAAATTTCGGGAGCAGGATTTCGAGGGCTAGCAAAACGCATATTTCCACGGCCTCCACGACCACCTTTAGCCACCACTAATTCTTGTCCGTTATCGGTTAAATCACCAATTACACGTCCTGTGGTTAAATCGCGGACAATTGTTCCACCTGGTACGGAAATTACGAGATCTTGAGAACTACGTCCCGTCATTTGTTTATTCATCCCATTTTTCCCAGAATCCGCCTTGAACTTATGACGATACCTGAAATCCATCAAAGTTCTAAGACCTGGGTCAACTTTTAAGACGACGTTACCACCACGGCCTCCATCGCCACCAGCTGGTCCACCGTTGGGAACATATTTTTCACGACGGAAAGCTACAATCCCATTCCCACCGTTACCAGCTTTAACATTAATTTTAACTTGATCTACAAACATTATTTTCTCCTAAATATTTTATTTCACCGAGAAATTCCTATCCATTTGTTAGTGTACCCTATTTTCCGTGCACTGATAAGGACACTTTGATAGTTTTAGCTACTTTTTCTGGAATTCCGAGTTCTTCAATTTCTTTCAAATTAGCATCCCTAATTTTATTCAATGAACCAAACGACTTCAACAGCTTGTTCCGCGTTTTAGGTCCAACACCTTGAATTAAATCTAATTGGGAAGCCAACGAATTTTTGGCGTGCAACTGACGATGGAAAGTAATCGCAAAACGATGCACTTCATCTTGGATTCTTTGAACTAAATAAAAGCCCTGACTTTTAGGATCCAACTGTACTCGTTGGTCTTGGCTACCAAAAATCAAATCCGAAGTTTTATGTTTATCATTTTTAACCATCCCAGCAACTGGAATATGCAAACTTAATTCATTTACCAAAACATCCTTTGCTGCATTAAGCTGAATATCGCCACCGTCCATTAAAATCAAATCAGGCAAAGATTGTTTCTCTTTTAATAGTCTAACATATCGGCGACGAATTACCTCTCTCGTACTGGCAGCTTCATCAGCATGATCGACTGTATTTAGCTTAAATTTGCGATACATCTTTTTATCTGGTTTTCCATCCGTAAAAACAACCATTGCTGAAACTAATTCAGAGCCTTGAATATGAGAATGGTCAAAGGCTTCAATTCGATGACCTTCAGGGATTCCAAGCGCATCAGTAATTTCCTTCATTGCGCCTGTTGTTTTACTTTCATCTAACTCCATTAATCGGAACTTTTCCTCAAGGGTAATTTGTGCATTTTCTTTAGCTAACTCTAACAAGTTTTTCTTTTCCCCACGCTGTGGAGTGCGAACCGGGACACCTAAAATTTCGGCCATAATCTTATTATCTAAGCCACTTGGTACTAAAATTTCATTTGGTAAAACCTTATTTTTATTATTATAAAATTGAAGAATAAAAGACGAAAGCTCATCATTTACATCTGTTGCGATTGGAAATAGCCTCTTCTCTCGTTTAATCAAGCGTGATTGCCGGATAAAGAAGATTTGAATAGAAAGCCACCCCTTATCAAGGTAGAAATTAAACAAATCACGTGGCGTGCTATCATTTGAAATAATCTTCTGCTTCTCAACCGTTACTTCAATATAATGAATTTGATCTCGTATGTCGGCTGCCCGTTCAAATTCCATTGCTTCAGAAGCTTTTTGCATTTTTGTTTGAAGGGACTGCTTAATCTTTGCGACATTTCCTCGTAAAAATGATTTAATTTTAGCGATTTGTTGGTCGTATTCTTCTTTGGGTACCTCTTGGAAACAGGCTCCCAAGCATTGCCCCATATGATAGTACAAGCAGGGGCGACCCTGAAATCCATTGCATCGGCGTAGTGGATAAACCTTTTCCAAAAAATGGAGTGTTTCTTCAGCAGCATACACGTTTGGATAAGGTCCAAAGTAAAAGCCCCCATCTCGACGAACACTTGAAACAATTTCCATTCGTGGATCTTTTTCATTCGTAATTTTAATATAAGGATAGCCAGTCCCTTTTTTCAATTTTATATTGTAATAAGGTTGGAACTTTTGAATTAAAGTAATTTCTAGTAAAAAAGCTTCTTTATCGCTAGAGGTAACAATATAGTCAAAATCGGCTATTTCACTCACTAGTTTCGCCGTTTTTCCCTCATGGCTACTTTTAAAGTAAGAGCGAACACGGTTTTTCAAGTTTTTGGCTTTTCCAACGTAAATGATTTGGCTATTAAGATTTTTCATCTGGTAACAGCCTGGTTTATCTGGTAACAATGCCAACTTATGTTCAATGTGTTCTGATGCCAATTTGACCCCTCCTAGTTTACATAATAACTCATAACATTATACTCTGTTTTTACCATATTCAGCAACTAAAACGAAAAAACAGGTAGTAGTATTACACTCTACCTGCTTTTCCTATTTGACTAAAATTTTAGATAAGAATTCCTTGGCCCGATCCGTCTTAGGATTGCTAAAAAATTCTTCTGGAGTTGATTTTTCTTGAATACCTGCATTTTCCATAAACCAAATTTGATTGGAAACTGACTGGGCAAATCCCATTTCATGAGTTACCACAACCATTGTCATCCCTGATTTAGCTAATTGACGCATAACATCTAGTACCTCTCCAACCATTTCAGGATCTAACGCAGAAGTCGGTTCATCAAAAAGCATAACATCTGGTTTCATTGCTAATGCCCTAGCAATCGCCACCCGCTGTCTTTGTCCCCCGGATAGATTGTCTGGATAGGCCTCCGCCTTATCTGATAATCCGACTTGATCTAACAGACTAAGGGCTTGTTGATTGGCTTTTGCTTCACTTAATCCCTTAACTCGGATGGGAGCTAAGGTAATATTTTTAAGAACGGTCATATTCGGAAATAAATTAAAATTCTGAAAGACCATGCCGACTTTTTCACGAACATGTTCAATTTCCTTTTGAGTTTTTTTAGTTAAATCTTCACCTTCTAACGAAACCACCCCTGCCGTAGGTTTTTCTAGAAGTGTTAAGCATCGAAGAAATGTACTTTTACCAGCTCCTGAAGGACCAATGACACTAATGATGTCTCCATCCTTCACTTCTGCTGAAATATCCTTTAATATTGTATTTTTTCCATATTTTTTGGTCAAATTTTCAATTTTGATGATTTCTTTAGCCATTATTAAACTTCCTTTCATAGAACTTAAGTAAACGTGATAGTGAGAAGGTCATTACAAAGTATAAAATCATCGCAACAACGATTGGAGCTACCCCTCGATAAGTATCTGATTGAACAATCTTTAATTGGTAAATTAAGTCGGTTACACCAATAATTGAAACGATTGAACTTTCCTTAATTAGAGAAATAAATTCATTCCCCAAAGCTGGCCAAATATTCTTTAAAGCTTGAGGCATAATTACAAAACGCATCCGATCTCGCTTATTCAAACCTAGACTTTCAGCTGCTTCACGTTGTCCATCATCAACGGAATTAATGCCCCCACGGATTACTTCGGCAACATAAGCTCCACTATTTAAAGATACAGCGATAATTCCTGCGGTAAGGGCTGGTAAATTAACAAATAATCCAAGTCCAAAGTAAACGAACATCAATTGAACCATCAACGGCGTTCCACGTACAAATTCAACATACGCTGCTGATAAACCACGTAAAACTTTATTGTCACTCAAGCGTAGTAATGCTAGTAATGTACCGGTGATAAAACCAAAAATAACCCCCAAAATTGAAATAAGGATTGTATAACCCACTCCCATGGCAAAGTACTTCCAATAATGAATCATAGAGGTATTAACGGTGTTTCCTTTTAAATACGTCCCTGCTTCTTTAAGATATTGTGGTAATAAATTTTTAGCTTTTATCTTACTAATTGTAGTATTTATTTTCTTTCTCAGGACTGGCGAATTTTTAGGCATTGCAACCGCTGTGCTAGTTTCATCATTATTTAACGTGAATCCGCCTTGGATAACTTTAATACCACTATTATTAGCAGCATATGCTTCAGCAGTAGGTTTTTCCATGACAACCCCTTCAACTTTATTAGTTTGAAGAGCTAGAATTAAATCTGCCCCTTTTTGAATACCACTCACTTTGGCTCCATCAATTTGTTTTTTGGCTAAATTGTACTGAATTGAGCCAGTTTGAGCTGCAATCTTTTTATGTTTAAAAGAATCTTTATTTTTATAAATACCTGCATCCTTTTTATTAATTAGAATGCTTTGTCCACCTTTATAGTAAACATCTGAAAAATCAACTGATTTACGCCGAGCAGCACTAGGATTCATCCCGGAAAGAACCATGTCAACCTTACCGGTTTGTAGTGCAACTAATAAAGAATCAAAATCCATATTTTTGATCTTCAATTTTACACCCAAATCATCAGCAATGTCCTTAGCCACACTAATATCCATTCCCACATCTTTACTCTTATTATTAGATGTTGTTTGAAATTCGTACGGGGCATAATCTGGACTGGTACCAAGTACAATATAACCGCGCTTCATAATCCGATCATAAGTAACATCCTTTTGATCTGCCTTAATACTAGTTGTAAAACCCGAAGTTGCAAAAACTGTTATAGCTAATAACGCTAACATGATAAATTTATATATTTTTTTCATCGCCATCATCCTTTATTCAATATAATGTTACTAATATACATCTACACCCTTTGATATAAAAGAATTTTATTTAATATATGAATTTTTATACATTAAAATATATAATATTCACTATAAATATGAATGATTTTTATTTTCTGACAAATGAAATTTTTTTTGGTATTATGGTCGGAAAGAGGTGATTAGAAATGGGACTCACTGTTAAAAGAAATGATAATCTCGAAAAAGTGTTCGATCAATTAACAACTCAAACTAAAACTTCCGTAGAGGAAAAAGAAAAGAAAAATAAATTTCTTGCTAAAGGTACTAATAAAAAAGATTCAAAAAAATAAACCACAATCATCAGCATTAATGCTGTTAATTGTGGTTTTTTATTTACTTAAAGTTGCCGGGATAACGCTTTTCAAGTGTGGCAATATTTTGTTTGGCCACCTCATCGAAAGGAATATCAGCCCATTCAGCAACTTGAGAAAGATACCATAGAACATCGCCCATTTCTTTGGTAAGTTGTTCTTTATCAAGATCAGCTCCACGGAACGTATAGTTTTTAACTAAATTCACAACCTGTCCGCTTTCTCCGGCTAGTCCTAAAGCACAATTCGTTAAAACTTGTTCATTGCCAAATAGGGTTTTATTTGCAGTACGTTGGTATTCATTAAATTCCATGCTATTCTCCCATCCTATCTTCAATCCATTTCCAAACTTCTTCTTTTCCCATTTTAGTTTGAGCAGAGAACATTTGGAAAGCACTACTTCCATCAAAATCTAGTGCCTTTTTAATTTTACTTTCGTGTTGATTCCATTTTCCTCGAGCAATCTTATCACTCTTAGTAGCAACGACTAGAACGGGAATATCATAATAACGTAGATATTGATACATGGTGATATCATCGTCAGTTGGTTCATGGCGTGCATCAACCAGTGAAATTACGCCTTTAAGCTCTTTACGGGAGGTGATATACTTTTCAATCATCTTCCCCCATTTTTCACGTTCTTTCTGAGAAACTTTTGCATAACCATAGCCTGGGACATCAACAAAGAATAATTGATCTTCAACCCGGTAAAAATTTAAAGTTTGTGTTTTACCTGGTTGAGATGATGTTCTTGCATATGATTTACGGTTAATTAACGTATTAGTTAGAGACGATTTCCCGACGTTAGAGCGTCCTACCAAAGCAATCTCAGGATAACCTTGTTCTGGATATTGATCGGGTCTCACTGCACTAATCTGTAATTCTACATTATGGACTTCCATTACTTCTCCACCTTCCAATTTCTGCTTTTAATGATAACATGGATCAACAAAAAAAGAACCAGACTAAAGGAACTTATAGCCTGATTCTTAAAACTTAGACTACGATGCTTGTTCGTCGATTAACTCAACTTCAGGTTCCGCACCTTCAATAACAGTCTTTTTATTTACCGTAACTTTTGCAACATCATTGCGAGAAGGAATTTCAAACATGATATCTCGCATGACATTTTCAATAATTGATCTTAATCCACGAGCACCAGTATTACGACTAATAGCTTGGTTAGCAATCGCATGCAAGGCCTGTGGTGTAAATTTAAGTTCTACGCCATCTAGACCTAATAACGTCTTATATTGCTTAACTAACGCATTCTTAGGCTCTGTTAAGATATGAACAAGATCTTCCTCAGTTAGTTTTTCCAATGCTGAAAGAATTGGTAAACGTCCAATAAATTCTGGGATTAAACCAAAGTTAAGCAAATCTTCTGGAATAACTTGTTGCATTAAACTCTTATCTTCTTCAACAGTGGTACTTGCATTTGTACCAAAACCAATGGTCTTATCACCTAAACGATTTTTAACAATTGTCTCGATGCCATCGAAAGCACCACCAACAATGAATAAGATGTTCGTCGTATTAATTTGGATAAACTCTTGTTGTGGATGTTTTCTTCCTCCTTGAGGTGGAACATTAGCAATTGTTCCTTCTAGGATTTTTAAAAGGGCTTGTTGCACACCTTCACCGGAAACATCACGAGTAATTGACACATTTTCGCTTTTCTTAGCGATTTTATCAATTTCATCAATATAAATTATTCCACGTTCTGCAGCTTCAACATTGTAGTCCGCATTTTGCAATAACTTAAGTAGAATATTTTCGACATCTTCACCAACATACCCTGCTTCCGTCAATGTGGTTGCATCGGCAATCGCAAAAGGTACATTTAAAATTTTAGCCAAACTTTGAGCCAAGAAAGTTTTTCCTGAACCAGTAGGTCCAATTAAACTAATATTACTTTTCTGGAGTTCTGGTTCATCTTCGTCAGCTTTAGTTTCAGCCATTTTATTGATTCGTTTGTAATGATTATATACAGCAACCGATAATGTCTTTTTAGCTTCTTCTTGTCCAATAACATATTGGTTAAGATAATCTACAATCTCTGCAGGAGTTGGAACATCCGTGATTTCAGTTGGTGCGTTTTCTGAAGCCAACTCTTCATCAATGATTTCCTTGCAAAGATCAACACATTCGTTACAAATATAAACATCTGGGCCAGCAATAATTTTCTTTACTTGATCTTGGGTCTTACCACAAAAAGAACAAGTAACTGGTTCATTCGTTTGTTGATCATCAAACAATTCTGTCACCTCTCAAATGATTTTTACCACTATCATCATAGCAAAATAAACGACTATAAGCCAATTTCTATAACTTTAGTGGTTAATAAACAAAAACGATTTTGAGATAAAACCTCAAAATCGTTAAAAATAGTTTTAATTATTTTTTAGCAGCCTTTGATTTTGGTTCTTCAATTGCTGAGTCTTTGATAAGTTCAACAGCTGATTTAATAGCAACATCATGCTTGATCATATCTTCTGAAAGAGCTGAGCGAACAGCTTTTTCTTCCATGCCGTATTGTTCTGCTAAATCTTTGATTTCAGCAGCAACTTCGTCATCTGAAGGATCAATCTTTTCAGCTTCAACGATTGCTTCTAAAACAAGAGTTGTCTTAACACGGTTTTCAGCACCTTCACGTAATTGGTCACGTAATTGGTCTTCTGATGAACCAGTTAATTGGAAGTACATTTCAGGGCTAATTCCTTGTTGTTGCATGTTTGCAAGATATTGGTTAACTTGACGATCAACATCTTCATTTAACATTGCTTCTGGAATTTCTGCAATTTCAGCATTGTCAACAGCAGCTTGAACAGCTTCTGTCTCTTTAGCATCACTAGCAGCTTGGATCTTACGTGATTTGATTTCTTCTTTTGTCTTAACTTTTAAATCTTCAAGAGAATCAACATCTTCGTCAACATCCTTAGCGAATTCATCATCAAGTTCAGGTAATTCCTTAGTCTTGATTTCATGAATCTTAACCTTAAACAAGGCATCCTTACCTTGTAAGTCTTCAGCTTGGTAGTCGTCAGGGAATGTAACGTTAACATCTACATCTTCATCAGTATTATGACCAATCAATTGATCTTCAAATCCTGGAATGAATGAGTTTGAACCTAATACAAGGTCGTAATTGTCAGCTTTACCGCCATCAAAAGCAACGCCATCAACAGAACCATCAAAATCGATTGTTACTGTATCGCCGTTTTCTGCTGGTTTGCCTTCCTTAAGAACTAATTCAGCTTGTTGTTCACGTTTCTTTTCAATTTCTTCGTCAACTTCTTTTGAAGTTACACGTGTGCTTTGCTTGATAACTTTAACGCCTTTGTATTCGCCAAGCTTAACTTCTGGCTTAACTGTAACAATTGCACTTAGGACCCAAGCTTCGCCTTTTTCCATGCTTTCAACATCAACTTGTGGTTGATCAACTGGTTCGATACCAGCTTCTTTGATAGCAGCTTCATAAGCCTCTGGTAACACGATGTTCAAAGCATCTTGGTACAATGCTTCTTCACCATACATCTTATTGAAGATTTGGCGTGGAACGTGTCCCTTACGGAATCCAGGTACGTTCAATTGTTTTTTAGTACGATCGAACGCCTTATCAACGCCTTCTTTAATTTTGTCAGTACCTACTTCGAAAGTTAATTTACCTTCGTTAGTACCTGTTTTTTCCCATTTTGCAGTCATTGTGTTCCCTCCGACAGATGATTTATTTCATTACAATTCTGGATTGCATACGCTTATAATCTTAACGTATATGGTTTGAAAAGTAAATAAAAATACAACAAAAAAACCCGCAAAAGCGGGTTTTTATTAAGCAATTAAGCTTAGTCGTCAATTTCTGATACAACACCAGCACCAACAGTGTGTCCACCTTCACGAACAGTGAACTTAGTACCTTTTTCAATAGCAACTGGTTCGATAAGTTCTACAGTAAATGTAACGTTATCACCAGGCATAACCATTTCAACGTTGTCAGGTAATTCAATAACACCTGTTACATCAGTTGTATGGAAGTAGAATTGAGGACGGTAGTTTGAGAAGAATGGAGTATGACGTCCACCTTCATCCTTAGAAAGGATATAAACTTCACCCTTGAACTTCTTGTGTGTTTGGATTGAGCCAGGAGCAGCCAAAACTTGTCCACGGACAACATCTTCACGGTTAACACCACGTAGAAGTGCACCAATGTTATCACCAGCTTCACCAACATCAAGAGTCTTACGGAACATTTCAATTCCTGTAACAGTTGTCTTTGTTACGTCTTCTTTAAGACCAACGATTTCAACTTCGTCACCGACTTTGATTTCACCACGATCGATACGACCAGAAGCAACAGTACCACGACCAGTAATTGTAAATACGTCTTCAACAGGCATCAAGAATGGCTTGTCTGTAGAACGTTCTGGTGTTGGAATGTATTCGTCGATTGTATCCATAAGATCCATGATAACTTTTTCTTGTTCTGCATCGCCTTCAAGAGCTTTCAAAGCTGAACCGCGAAGTACAGGAACATCGTCACCAGGGAAATCATATTCAGATAGAAGTTCACGAACTTCCATCTCAACAAGGTCAACTAATTCATCATCATCAACAAGATCAGTCTTGTTTAAGAAGACAACGATGTAGTCAACACCAACTTGGTGAGCAAGAAGGATATGTTCACGTGTTTGTGGCATAGGACCATCAGTTGCAGCAACAACTAAGATAGCACCATCCATTTGTGCAGCACCAGTGATCATGTTCTTAACGTAATCAGCATGTCCTGGAGCATCGATATGAGCGTAATGACGCTTTTCTGTTTCATATTCAACGTGGGCTGTGTTGATTGTGATACCACGTTCCTTTTCTTCTGGAGCAGCATCAATATCAGCGTAATCTGAAGCTTTAGCTAGTCCTTTTTCTGACAACACTTTTGTAATAGCAGCTGTCAAAGTAGTTTTCCCATGGTCAACGTGGCCAATTGTACCAATATTTACATGGGGTTTTGTTCTTTCGTAATGTTCTTTTGCCATTAATACGAACCTCCTGTATGTCGTAAGAATCACTCAGCATTCAAAATGAATAACTAGATCCTTTAAAAAATATTATACTACATCCTCCACGAAAGGCAAAGCACCGTCAGAGAATCCTCTAGTATTGTATAATAATCGAGTTTATTTTGTAAACTAAAATATTTTATTAATTCGATTTTTTTCTTACTCTTCAAATAAGTTAATCATGATTTGATTCAATTCTTTGAACGCTTTTATATCTTTCCCCTCAAAAAACTGTTTCTTTAGTGCTGTAAGCCATTCTTCTGAGGTAGGTAGGACACGCTTCGAAAAAGGATAGGAAAGCTCATATAGCAATTCAGCTTGCTGCTGTAGCATTTCTGATTGAACTGGATCATTATAGTTTTCAATAGCTTTTTTTATTTTTTTCCACATCTCATCAGTTCCTAATAAGTCCTTTGGAAACACTTCATATTCTTTTTCATCAATCCAAATAAAGCGCACTGGTTCCTCTAATCTCATCAAAACCAAGTCTTTTAAAATTGAAACACGCGTTATTTGGTTTAAAAACGGATCAACTAAATTAAACTTTGCCGCCCGTTTAAAGTTACTCCATGGTAAATAGTAAGCTTTTTCAATTACAGCAGCTTGCTGAATAACCCTCTTATCACCTAGATGGTAAAAATCTCGTTCGTTTTCTTTCACAGTTTTAGGAAAAGCAATCGCATATTCATTTTCTTGATTCTCGAGAAAATTTAAATATTTCTTTAAATCTGGCGTAGTCTCTTCATAATAGTTAAAAAGTTCTTTTCGAGCTAAACTAAAAATTTTTGTTTGAACCAGCGCCTCAAAATAATCTCTAAAAGTATTTTTCTGCTCAATGAACTTAGCTGGTTGATCACGAATCAACTCAATCGCTGCCTTAAATTGTTTATTTTCAACGTAAAAATGAATTAAAACACGGATTAATTCATCATCTTGTTTTAATTCATTCTCAGTTTCAAGAATATGAATAGCTTCTGCACGTTGACCTGTTTTCCAAGCTTCATTTGCTTTGCTAATTACATTCATATTATTCATCGTCTTTAGATTTATTCGATTTTTTGCTCTTCTTATGATGTTGGTTTACTTCCATAATTACTGGTAAAATTACTGGACGTCGTTTCGTTTTATCGTATAAGAATTTGCCCAATTGGTCACGTACATCTTGCTTCAAATGTCCCCAATCGAATTCTTTATTATCTAGATTAGCTTGCACTGCTCGTTCAACCAAGTCCGAACTTTCTTGAATTAAATCTACACTTGTTTTAGCGTAAACAAACCCTCTAGACGTAATTTTAGGTTCCTTAATAATGATTTTCTTCTTACGGTCAATTGTCACTACCGCAATGAAAACCCCATCTTCAGATAAAATTTTACGATCTCGAAGAACAATGTTACCAATGTCCCCTACACCAATTCCATCAATCATTGTATTTCCGACCGTAATTCCTTTACCTAGGAACATTTCACCATCTTTATATTCTAAAACATCACCCTTTGAAGCAATGAAAATTTGATTTTCATTGAGACCAACTTGTTCTGCAAGTTCTTTATGAGCTACTAAAAGACGGTATTCGCCTTGAATCGGAATTAGAAATTCTGGCTTAATTAAATTAAGCATTAACTGTAAATCATCTTTGCTAGCATGACCTGTAGCATTAGCTCGGTCTGAAATCGACTTAACTTCGGCTCCAGCACGATACAACATATCTTTAGTCTTAGCAAACGTTGTTTCCATCGCATGGGAAGGATTAGTAGCTATTACTACCAAATCACCTGGTTGAATCTTAAGGTTTCCCTTTTTCCTAGCGGCCATTTTTTGTAAGGCTTTGATGGGTTCACCCAATTTACCAGTTTCCAAAATAATCGTTTCTTCTGGTTTCAACTTATCTAGTTGGTTTAAAGGAACAATTAATTCGTCGTCTGGAATGTTTAATTTATTTAACTCGATAGCTGTGTTAACAATCTTCTCTAAATCATGTCCCGTTAAAACGACTTTTTTATCTGATTTAGCTGCAGCGTCAATCACCTGTTGAATCCGTAAAATATTCGAAGCCACTGAAGCTACAATTACCCGACCTTCATGGTATTTAATTGTCTCAGCCATTACATCAGCAATATCAGTTTCATTAGATGAACGTTCTGGATTTTCGGCGTTAGCAGAATCACTTAAAAGCGCGATAACTTTTTTACTTCCAATTTGTGCTAGCCGTCCGAAATCTGTCTGATATCCATCAGTAGCCGTTTGATCAAATTTAAAATCACCAGTATATACAATTTGTCCTTCCGTACAACTCAACACAATTCCAAGTGATTCAGGAATTGTATGCGTAGTCTTAAAAAACGAAACAGTAACGTCGCCAAAATCAATTTCTTTCTTGTCATCTACCACATGGAAATTATCGAATGCTTTAAGTTCAGGGTCATCATTAACCGTAATTTTAGCCAAGGCAATGGTCATTTCTGAACCAAAAACCGGTACATTAATTTCTTTTAAGAAATATGGCAAAGCACCAATCGCATCAGCATGCCCGTGAGTTAGGAATACACCCACAATTTTTTCTTTATTTTCAACCAAATATGAAATATCTGGGATTACAATATCAATACCCAGCAATTCATTTTCCGGGTATTTTAGTCCACAATCCAAGATATAAATATCATCATGAATTTGAACAGCATACATATTCTTTCCATTTTCGCGAACACCGCCAAATGGAATTATTTTTATTGTGTCACTCATTTTTTCACCTACATAAATTAATTTTTTATTTTCCGCACAATACATACTCCCCTAATTCTAGCATAGATTAAACGCCAAAAACAAAAAAGCCTCCTGAATTAACAGGAGGCAAAAAAATATAATATTAACGACGAAGACCAAGACTCTTGATTAAATCACGGTAACGTTGTACATCTGTCTTACGTAAGTAAGCAAGAAGGTTACGACGATGACCAATTTTCTTCATCAATCCACGTTGTGAATGGAAATCTTTACGATGAACACGTAAATGTTCGTTGATTTCGTTAATATCAGCTGTCAAAACTGCGATTTGGACTTCAGCAGAACCAGTATCGCCTTCGTGACGAGCATACTTTGCAATAATTTCGTTTTTCTTTTCTTGTGAAATTGCCATGTTAAAACACCCCATTCTTTAAATTCCCCAAGACTGAGTAAATCGTCGGCAGATCGATGGACTAAGTAATGGGTTTGCTTTTATCAAGCAGTATCTAGTTTAACTAATATAATGAAAATTTTCAAGTGCATTCAAGCATTGCAATAATTACGGGTCATCTGTATAATAATATTGTTGTACTAACCATATTCTGGAGGTGAATAAAATGCCAGTTATCAAATCTGCAATGAAACGCGTTCGCACAAGTGAAAAAGCTGCTGCTCGCAACCGCTCACAAATGAGTGCAATGCGTACAAGCATCAAAGCATTCGAAATTGCTGCTACAAACAACGCTGAAAACGCTAATGAACTTTTACAAACAGCTTACAGTCGTATCGACCGAGCTAAGTCAAAAGGTTTAATTAAAGCTAATAACGCCGGCCGTAAGAAGTCACGTTTAGCTAAAATGCTTAGCAAATAAAAAAACACCGGATTTCCGGTGTTTTTTATTTCCATCCATTTTTAAATTTAACTAAGAACAACTCAAAGAGTTCCTTCGGATCTCGTTGGGTTGTTTTTAATTGTTCTTCTAAATCAACCAACCCGATATAAGCATTTTCGAGACTTTGAATATTAAACTGACGCACAGATTGCATTGCTAACTTAATTCGGTAAGGATGGGCCTTTAACTCTTGTGCTAGTTTTCCTTGTGAGAAACCTCTCTCCATCAATATTTTAACTTGCAGCAACAATCGAAATTGGCTAACCAAAGCCGCATTTATTCTTAGTGGCTGTTCTTGATTTAGGAGTAATACAGAATAATCATCGATTGATTTACGTAAATTTCCTTGCATTAATACATTGATTAGATCAAAAACATTTTGATTTAAGCCCTTAGGAACTAATTTTTGAACGGCATTCAAATCAATTTTCTCTGTTCCCGATGCATATACAGTTAATTTCTGTAATTCATTAATAATTTGTGCTAAATCATTATCCGTCCTTAAAATTAATTCATCTAACGCATCACTGTCAATTTCTGTTCGTTTCTCATCAACGTATTGCTGGATAATCTTCCGAGTATCGCTTTCTTTCGGTGAATTAGCATCGATAACTTCTACAATCTTTTTTAAGTCTTTGACAATTTTCTTCCGACCATCGAGTTTTTCATATTTTGCAGCGATTAACATAATTGTAGTAGGTTCCGGATTTTTAATATAGCTAAGCAACCCGTCCAAGTTAAACTTTAATTTAGTTTTTTCACCAGTCAAGAATACAGGGTTATTTAAAATGACCAAACGATAATCGCCAAAAAAAGGGGCAGACTGTGCATCATCTAAGACCATCCCTAAGTCCACATTTTCAAGGTCATACGTTCCTACGTTCATTACCCTTTGATCTTCAGGAATGAAATCAATTAATTCTTTTTTGACCGCTTTCTGGATATAGTTATCAGGACCTTCAACCAAATAGATTGACTTCAATTGCCCTTGTTTAAGTTTTTTTCTTAAATCAGTTAATTTCATTGAATAATACTTTCCTTTTCATCTATTCCTGTCTTCCATCTTCCCATACCATTCAAAAAATATCTATAAGAAATCATTCCTTCATCCTGTGTCGAAGCGTAAGGAATCCCCATTGAATTCAAGCGATTTATAACTTCTAGATTTGGATGTCCATACCGATTATGACGCCCAGCTGAAACAATAGCTAATTTAGGCATAATTGCTTTTAGAATTTCTTCAGAATTAGCCGTCTTACTCCCATGGTGCCCTAATTTAAAAATATCCACCCGTTGATTTAATACACCACTTTCTAACAATTTACGTTCACCAGCTAGGTCTAGATCACCTGTTAGTAGTAAATTTTTACCACCCACATTACCAGCTAAAACTAAAGAATCACCATTTTCACCCTTTCCAGCTTGAAACGGATACTTAATTTCCATTGGTAAGTGATCAATTTTCGTCCCCGCTAAGCACGCAATCACCTTTGTATTGCGTCGGATAAATGGCAATATTTTTCGTTGATAATTTTGAGTTGTATCAACCCCCACCGGAAAAACCAAATTTTTCACTTTAAAATTGTTTAAAATTTCACTGGCTTCTCCAATATGATCAATATCTTGATGCGTCAAACATAAATTATTTAACTTAGATACTCCTATACTTTGTAAATAATTAATTGAACTATTCTTAGCGATGGTATGCTTCATTGCAACCGGCTTTTTGCCAAATTGCATTTTACCGCCGGTATCAATTAACGTTACTGTTCGATTAAACGGTTCACGAATTAAAATGCTATCGCCTTGACCTACATCAAAAAAGGTAATTTCACCATACGGATTCAATTTAAACCAGCTCCACAACCCCAGCCAAATCAGACTATAGAACGTTAGCGCTCTTTTCTTAAATTTACTTTGCTTTGTTGAAATAATTTTTAGCGCTAATATCACCATGAATAAAGTGATCAGTCGCGAAGGTTTACCAACTTGAATTAACCCCGGTAATTTATCCAAATATTTCAAAGTCACTTCAAACATCATAATAATCGGATTTAATAATGCCATTAATTGAGGAAGTGCAAAAGCTACAATTACGATTGGAACGATTACACTCGAAAAAATCGGAACAATAATTAAATTAAAAACCATCGTTAGTAAGTGGATTTTGTATGTTGAAAATAAAATAATTGGTAATTCTACCAAAAATAATTTTATTCCTGTTGTCCAGCCATTTTCCATTTGTTGCATAATTAAGACAAAAGATAATAAATAACTAAGTTGCCCACCCATCTGAAGTAAGACAAACGGATTAAGCCATAAATTGACTAATAAAACTAAGCACCAGCTATCAAGTGTGCTAATTTTTATAGCTATTTTTTTAGTTATCAACTGAACTAAAACTAATACCACCGCGCGAAATAGACTAGTACTTCCCCCACCCAAAATAAAATAGAGGGGTAAAACTCCTATTTGGGTTATCTCCATCGTTTCCCTTTTAATTTTAAATCTAGTAAAAACAATTTCAATTAACTTGATGAAATAAAACACATGTAATCCTGAAATACAAAACAAATGAATAATACCCATATTACGTAACTTAGTGCTATTTTCTTTTAGATAATCCGTCTGTTCCCCAAGGATAATCCCCATACAATAACTCTGTAGTGGTTCCTCTAACTTTATACATCTTTCTAATAACTTTTTACGCCAGCTATGTATCTTAGCAATCAAACTATTTTTAGTTAAAATATTATATTCTATTAGACTAGCTTTACTTACTTTAAAATAAACTGCCTTACCGTACATAATCCGTCGAAAATCAAATTGATTTATATTCGTTGGTCGTTCAAGCGGTTCAATATTCCCCTTAATTTTAAATTCAACTACTTTTTGAGTTTTACTAATTTTTTTTAAATCGTCCACCGTTTTAACTGGAATAAAAACTTGCAAGCCTTTACGGTTAACATTGTTAGTATATGCTCGAATTGAAACGCCGTCTTCCATTGGCTTAATTTCATCGGGATAAACTCTCAAATCAATTTCAATATCACTTCTACTTTGGTTATAAGTATTAATTGAATTTGCTTTATGACTAAAGTGAATAAAAAAACAGACACTAATCAATAATGCCTGCATTACCACTGTAAGTTTTTTTAAACATATAGTTCTAATTAACCAAATTATTAATAATAATAAAAATATTTTAGCTCTGGTAAAGATTAATCCAGACAGTAAAAAAACAGCTACTGTTGCCCATATAAAAGAAACCTCATTCACCTTCTCTTAAAATATGATTAATATTAATTTTATCTAAATCATCCTCTGAGAATTTAATCTGCTTAATTTCGACATTCTTTCTTTTTAAAAGCTCTACGGCATATTGGTCATTATGGTAATTTCTAAGATAATTAATTTTAATAATTCCGGACTGTAACAACATTTTTGTACACTGTAAACAGGGAAAATCCGTTACATAAACTTCTGCGCCATCCGTTGCAACACCAAACTTAGCACATTGCAGAACCGCATTCATTTCCGCGTGTATCGTACGAACGCAGTGTCCCTCTACTAAATAGCATCCCTCGTCAATACAATGTACGTCTCCAGAAACTGAACCATTATAGCCCCCAGCTATTACTCGCCGGTCTCTAACAATAACTGCCCCCACTGAAAGCCGCGTGCACGTACTTCTGAGTGATAACAGGGTTGCCTGTGTCATAAAATATTGATCCCAATCAATTCTATTGTCCATATCATTTCCATCCTTAATTTATACAGTAATTGCATCTTGTAGTCCTTCAAAAATTTTATCACCAATCCCCTGTACTTGCTTTAAATCTTCAATGGATTTAAATTCGCCCTGTTGTTCACGATAATTAATAATTTGTTCAGCTTTTTTATCTCCTACACCATTCAATGTCAACAATTCTGCTTTAGAGGCAGTATTTATGTTAACTATTTTTTCAGTTGAACTATCGGTTGTGGAAGGGCTGCTACTTGAAATACTCGATGAACCAACTGCACTTAATTGTGACGGATCAGAATTTTTTATCTCACCCTTAATCGGTACATAAACTACTTGTTGATCAGACAATTGAGTCGCAAGGTTAATATTTCTTTGATCAGCTGATTTAGTCATTCCACCAGCAATTTCAATCGCATCCATTATTCGCATTCCTGACTTCACTTCATAAACTCCAGGGCTTTTCACAGCTCCTTTAACATCCACCATTATTTTAGAACTAGCAAGTCTCTGGGCGTGAGTCTCCTTATCTTGTCCACTCGCCATTGGCGTTGCAGAGTTTGAGCTGCTTTGTATAGAACTGGACGAACTAGTCAGATTGTTTCCAATCATCTTATCAGTACTATCATTACGCCCCGCTCCTACCAAAATACAAAAAAACATGACCACTATTGTGACTGTTATACCTGTTATTATAATTTGTTTTTGATATTTTTCCCAAATTTCTTCCAACATTTTTGCACCTCCTTAGCTAACAGAAGATACAAAAAAAGATTGGAATTTATTTTCCAATCCTTTAAATAGTCATTTTAGTCTTGATTTTAATAATACTTCTACAGTTTCAGGGACTAGGCCTTTAATGCTTCCGCCCATTTTTACAACTTCTTTAATTAAACTAGACGAGGTAAATTCCCACTTAGAATTAGCTGGTATAAATACCGTCTCAACTTCTTGATTTAAATATTGATTCATTCCAGCCACCTGAATTTCAAAGTTTAAATCTTCCCCATTGCGAACGCCTCGAACCAAAACATCTGCTTTTTCCTGTGTAAAAGTTTCAGCCGTTAATCCTGTTACCGATTTACAAGCAACATTTTCAAGGTCTCTAGTCACTTGCGTAATTAAGTTCACGCGTTCCTGTGGTGTAAATAAAGCCGATTTGTTGGTGTTAATCGCCACTACCACCGTTAATTCATCAAAAATTTTAGCAGCACGTTTAATAATATCTAGATGGCCATTAGTAATTGGGTCAAAACTTCCAACATAAAGAGCCTTTGTCATCGTATTATTCTCCCTTATAAATTACAATTTTGGTAATTCCATAATGTTGTTCACGTACACGATTTAAATATCCAATTTTCTCTGGCAATTCAACTTCATCACTGACTTCACAAATGATAATTGCGTCTGAAGTTAATAAATTTAAACCAATTAATTCTTGAAGGTCTTTCTCAATTGTTTGGAGTGCATAAGGTGGATCAAAGAAGGCCATCGAATATTTATTTCCTTTTGTAGCTAACATTTGAATAATTTTCTTGGAATCGCCCTTAATGACTTCAAAACGATCCTTTGCCTTAGTCACTTCAACATTTTCTTTAATTGTTTTAATAGCAGCAAATTGTTTATCAATCAACGTAGCGCTATCCATCCCTCTCGAAACAGCTTCAATTGATAATCCACCACTTCCAGCGTACATATCTAGCACTAAGCCTCCATCGAAATATGGCCCAATAATATTAAATATATTTTCTTTAATTTTATCTGTTGTCGGACGGGTTTTCATTCCCGGTACGGGTTTCAAACGACGTCCACCAAAATCACCTGAAATAACTCTCACTGTTCATCTTCCTCTGCTGAATAATCTTGACTATAGTCAACCCTTAAATCTGATCGTGGAGAGATATACGCAGATCTCACCATCTCAAATCCTCGAATTTTTTTTAAAGATTCCTCAACATTACTTTTATTAACGTAAAGGATTAAATAATGCATATCTTTTGAAACATAATCAACATCGCCAATTTTTTTGATGGGTCCGATTTTTTTGATGTTATTAAAAAATACAATAATACTTTGACGTTGTACTATATTCATTCTAATCTTCCTCTATGATTTGTTTCTGTTCATTAAGTGCTTGTCTTTGCGAAGCACTTATATTTAGTAGTACCCCCATGGTAGCCGATAAAACCATCATACTTGAACCACCATAACTAATGAAAGGGAACGTAACCCCTGTAATTGGTATCAAACCAGTTATTCCACCAACATTGAAGAAAGTTTGAACAACTAGATAAGTTGCAATACCATAACAAACAAGAGCATCATACATTTTACTGGACCTAGTACCAAGAATAATTGCTCTGAAAATAATGACAAATAGGATCGAAATGATAATTACAACCATAATCAAACCCAATTCCTCAGCAATTACCGACATAATAAAATCAGTATTAGCTTCGGGTAAATATCCCTTCTTTTGAATACTATTTCCTAAACCAACACCAAAAATCCCACCATTACCGAGTGCGTAATATGAATTAACCAACTGATTACCGGCACCTTTAGAAAGTTCAAAAGGATGCGCAAATCCTACCAAACGTTGAAGCATATAATTTGAGGTATGCACATCAATTTTCGAAGCAACTGTAGTTAATAGTATAAAAAATGCTGCTAATCCAGCAAATATTCCCGCAACACTTTTACGATAATTTTTACCACCTGCAAACAAAATTACAATTGCAATTGCCGCATTAATCGTTGAACCTCCTAAATCATGTTGTAAAAAGTTCAATAAAATTAGCGAACCAATCATAACCATTGGACTCCACGTTACCTTAGGAGAAATTTCTTCTCCTAATTCAATCCGATGTTGATGTAGTGACAAAATATTTGATAAATACAAAATAATAAATAACTTCAAATATTCAGCCGGTTGGATCCCAAAAGATCCAATATAGATCCATCCAGTAGCTCCATTTGTATTCGAACCAAAAAATATAAGAAAAAAAGACGCTGCGTACATAACTAATGCACCAATTTTTAATATACCTTTATTCCTAAAACCTTTTTTGTTAATCAAAAAAAAGAACATCATGATTACAATTCCAACCATTACCCAAACTGCTTGTTTTAACAGATAACTTTTAGCGCTAATTCCATTCTGGATATAAAAATCAGCACTGGCTGAGTAGACCATTACAATTCCAAAAATACTAAGTATAAGATATGGGATTATTACCCATAAATCTAGATACGGCAATCGCTCTTTAAATCGCCTTGGAAACCAATATAAAAATTTTTGCATTAATATTTCACCCTTATCCTGCATAATACCTAATCTATTATATCGTACTACGCTCCTTAAAAATAAAAAAAGACGAAAATTAAATTTTCGTCTTTTCTTAATTATTTTTTAGCAGCCATTTTACGTTTCTTAGCAGCTTTTTCACGTTCATTTGTATTCAAGATTTGCTTACGCAAACGAATGTGATCAGGTGTAATTTCACAGTATTCATCTTCATTCAAAAATTCAAGTGATTCTTCGAGTGACATATGAACTGGTGTTTTAACCTTAGCGATATCTTCAGAACCAGCAGCACGCACGTTAGTTTGGTTACGTCCACGAGTAATGTTAACTGAAATATCATTTTCACGACTGTTTTGACCAACAATCATACCTTCATATACTTCAGTACCAGCATCTGTAAAGATAACTCCACGATCTTGAACAGCCATGATAGCGTAAGTGGTAACTTTACCAGAATTAATTGATACTAAAGTACCATTACGACGACCTGGATTCCAGTTCTTAATTTGTGGTAAGTATTCTTGGAAAGTATGGTTCATAATACCATATCCACGAGTCATTGATAGGAATTCTGTAGAGTAACCAATCAATCCACGTGAAGGAGCCAAGAAAGTCAAACGAGTTTGACCATTATCAGTAGTTTCCATATTCTTCATTTCACCCTTACGTTGTGAAAGTGAATCAATTACAGAACCAGTATATTCATCAGGTGTATCAATTTGAACCATTTCATAAGGTTCACATAGCTTGCCATCGATTTCCTTGATGATAACTTCTGGACGTGATGCTTGAAGTTCGTAACCTTCGCGACGAAGTGTTTCAATTAAAATTGAAAGATGAAGTTCACCACGACCTGAAACAATCCATGCACCAGGATCATCAGTATCATCAACTCGAAGTGAAACATCAGTATGAAGTTCAGTCTTCAAACGTTGTTCCAACTGACGTGATGTAACGAACTTACCTTCGCGACCAGCAAATGGTGAATCATTTGTTCTAAATGTCATTTGTAGTGTAGGTTCGTCAATTCGTAACACTGGTAATGCTTCTGGATGTTCTGCATCGGCAACTGTTTCACCAACGAAAATGTCTTCCATACCTGAGATAGCAATCAAGTCCCCTGCTTTGGCTTCGTTGATTTCCAAACGTTTCAAACCAAAGTAACCAAACAACTTAGTAACTCGGAAGTTTTTCTTTGAACCATCAAGTTTAAGCACGGAAACGTTGTCTCCAACCTTGATCCGACCGCGGAATACACGTCCAATACCAATCCGTCCAACGAAGTCGTTGTAATCAAGTAAAGCAACTTGGAATTGAAGTGGTTCAGCTGAAGAATCTTCAGGAGCTGGAATTGTATCTACAATTGTATCAAAAATTGGTTTCATTGTGTGTTCTTGGTCAGCTGGGTCTGAAGAAAAACTAGAAGTTCCATTGATAGCTGAAGCATATACAACTGGGAACTCAAGTTGGTCTTCATCAGCACCAAGTTCAATGAATAGATCAAGAACTTCGTCAACAACTTCTTCTGGACGTGCGCCTGGGCGGTCAATCTTGTTAACAACCACGATTGGTGTTAAATGTTGTTCCAAAGCTTTTTTCAAAACAAAGCGTGTTTGGGGCATTGTTCCTTCAAAAGCATCAACAACAAGCAAAACACCATCAACCATGCGCATGATACGTTCAACTTCACCACCGAAGTCAGCATGTCCTGGAGTATCTAAAATGTTAATTTGTTTATCTGCATAACGTACAGCAGTGTTTTTTGAAAGAATTGTGATTCCACGTTCACGTTCAATCGCATTTGAGTCCAAAGCACGGTCTTCAATTTGAACGTGTTCGTCTAATGTATCTGATTGTTTCAATAATTCATTAACCAAGGTAGTCTTTCCGTGGTCAACGTGGGCAATGATTGCAATATTTCTAATATCGTCTCTTAAATTCAATATGTTTCTCCCTTTCGTTTTTCAATGGCTTAACATAAAAAAACCTGTGACGTCTAATTCGTCACAGCATAATGCTATTTCACTATACTCATTATAGCAGAATATGCTTTTTTCGTAGCAACTAGTACAACGCCCGATTTTAGCACATTAATAGCCTCTCCGTCAACATACCCTACTTTTAACCCAAAGACCGCCGCTAAAGCGTTTCCAGCAGCAAAATCCCATGGTTTTAAGCTAGAAACATATCCAATTTGTTTACCCAAAAGTACTCGAATAAATTCGATTCCTGCACTGCCAATAACTCTAGCTCCTAGCGTTCTTTTTTCAACGTCTTGGAAGTGATATGCATTATTAACTAGCATTGGGCCACTTAACCCGATTAAACTTTCTTCTAGAGCTAGATTGGCTGGAGGATTGATTACATCTTGATTTTTATATACCACTCCAATTCCCGGTCCGCCATGTAATAAAACATCGCGCATGACATCGTAAATATATCCCAACAAAGGTTTTCCATCTTCATATAGAGCGATCATTACAGCAAAATCTTCACGTTGCTTAACAAAATTCATGGTCCCATCAATTGGATCAATGACCCACATCAACCCCTTGGCATCAGTTAAATCATTTTCAGATTCCTCAGCTAAAATTTTAGCATCAGGGAGTAATTGACTTAACGCTTCAATAATGTGAGCTTGATTACCACGATCCACTTCAGTTACCAAATCTCGGCGGTTTTGTTTTTCATCAACTTCCAAATGCTTTCCCATCTTTTCAAAAATAAATTGACGATCTTTGACTAGAAATTCCACTATTTTGGCGTCTAATTGAAGTAAGAAATCTTTATCTATATTTTTCATTTTCAATCACCTTAATTTTTTTAATATTTAAATCTTTTAATTGTTTAACCGCTAAAAATGGTTCCATACCAGAATTACTTAAAAATTCCCTAAAAAGTCTTTTTTCTTCACTCTTATTGGGCACTACTACCTGAAATTTGCGATAACTTTCAACAAATTTTTCGCGTTTAACCCCTTCTTGATAAGTTTTTTCAACTATAGCGAAGAAATTAATTACATCAGTTAATTCGGCTGTATTCCAGCGTTCATCGATTGGGTAAGAAAAAGTTTCTTTTATACTCATTTTAATATTCCTTTTAAGATTTATTTTGTGTTAATACTATATTATATATTATACTTGTTGTTAGACGAATTGGAGGTTTTTATCTTGATTAAAATGAACGATATCACTCGTGACGGAAATCCCGTTTTACGAAAACGTGCTGAAAAGCTTACTTTTCCGCTCGATCCTAAATATCTCAAAGTTGCCGATGAAATGATGGAATATTTAAAAAATAGCCAAGATCCAGCCATTGCTGAAAAATACCACTTAAGAGCCGGCGTTGGTTTGGCCGCTCCACAGATTGGTTTATCAATCCAAATGGCTTCAGTCCTTGTTCCTGGGCCAGATAATACCATCGATTTAGAAGAAACATTAGTTAATCCTGTAATCGTTAGTCAATCGGTTCAAATTGCTGCTTTGGAGGAAGGCGAAGGCTGTCTTTCGGTCGATAAAGACGTTCCTGGATATGTTCCTCGTCACGACCGCATCACTGTGCGTTACCAAACCTTGGATGGCGAAGAAAAAACTATTAAACTCCGCGATTATCCTGCAATTGTTTGTCAACATGAAATTGATCATCTAAAAGGCACTTTATTCTATGATCATATCAATAAAGAAAATCCTTTAGATATTGAAGATAATGCTATTTTAATCGGCTAATTATAAAAAAGAAGCTATGCCTGCATGGTGAATCTCAAAAGTTAAGTTATCTACTTAATTTCTGACTATTCATTCCTTTGTGGCATAGCTTCTTTTTTATAGCTTACTGAGATCATTTAAGTAATCTTTAGTCTGACGATTAATTAAATATACAACGTCTAACTCTAAATGGTTTTGATTAAGCCAAATATCTGAAACCTTTAATTGAGGTCCATCTTCGTCTTCTAATTGATGCTTTCGGCAATATTCCGCTAGAATTTTGTTGATTTTAGATTCAATTAATTTAATATCCATACTATGTTTGAGGTTGGCGTGATAATTAAACCCAACAACGGATTGACCCCAAACGTCTGCGACCGATTTTCCCTTTGCTCCATCAAATTCCATACCATCCATTTTAAGCTGCTTAGCTACTTGGATCATGGCATTATTTACGATTGTTTCACTTGCATTTCTAACTATTGTAGCTGCTTTGGTAATTCTTTTCCTTTTTATATATGTAAGAATTAATAGCACTGCAACTAAAATAATTAAGAAAATTATAATTAATGACTTAATTAGCATTTTTGATACCAGTCCCTCCGCCTTTCAAGGCTATGTTTCTATACTTATATCAGCCTCTATGATAAAATGTTTAAAGATGCGTTGTAGTAATACAACTTATTGAACGGGCAAAACTTTTATTTTTATTTGAACACATTTTTACGAAAGAAGGAAGAAAAAAACATGATTTTTAAAGTTTATTATCAAGAATCTAAAAAAGAAACACCACGTCGTGAGAATACACACTCACTATTTATTGAAGCTGAAACGAAGCCAGATGCAATTAAACGCGTCGAAACTAACAATCCAGACTTCAACGTTGAACAAGTCGAATTGCTCGAAGGTAAGGCACTCGAATATGAACAACAAGGTGTAAATTACAAGCTAGTGGAGTACTAAGCTTATGGGTAAAATTAACATTAAAAATAACGAGACTGCCGTTTATGCAATCGGTGGCCTTAATGAAATTGGTAAAAATACTTATGGTATTCAATTTCAAGACGAAATTATTGTCGTCGATGCTGGAATCAAATTCCCTGAAGATGAACTATTGGGAATTGACTACGTTATCCCTGACTACCAATTTCTAGTTGCTAACCAACAAAAAATAAAAGCCTTAGTTATCACACATGGTCATGAAGACCACATTGGTGGTATTCCGTTTTTACTACAACAAATTAACGTTCCAATTTATGCTAGTCCACTTGCTGCCGCTTTAATTAAAGGAAAACTTGAAGAACATGGTCTATTAAAAACCACCGAAATTCATATCATTGATGAGGATACGGTAATCAAATTTCCTAAGACTAGCGTTAGCTTCTTTAGAACCACCCACTCGATTCCAGATACTTTAGGGGTTGCCGTCCACACTCCTTCTGGGGTGATTGTCGAAACTGGTGATTTTAAGTTTGACCTAACACCAACTACACATCAGCCACCTAACCTTCAAAAAATGGCTAAACTTGGTGATGAAGGCGTATTGTTGTTAATGTCTGATAGTACTAATGCTGAACGTGATGAATTTACTAAATCTGAACGTTGGGTTGGTAAGTCCATTCGTAAAATTTTCGAAGAAGTCGAGGGACGAATTATTTTTGCTACTTTCGCTTCTAACATTTCTCGAATCCAGATGGCAACAGAAGCTGCACTAAAACATGGTCGTAAAATTGCGGTTTTTGGTCGCTCAATGGAAGCAGCTTTAGTTAACGGCCGTGAACTAGGATACCTTGATATTCCCGATGACGCATTAATCAATGCCGAACAACTTAACCATTTACCAGCTAATAAAGTATTGATCATGTGTACTGGTTCTCAAGGTGAACCGATGGCAGCGCTTAGTCGAATTGCCAACGGCACTCATCGTCAAATTTCAATACAACCTGATGACACTGTCGTATTTTCAAGTAACCCAATTCCTGGTAATACTATCAGCGTCAATAAAGTTATTAACGAATTAGAAGAAGCTGGTGCTCGTGTAATTCACGGAAAAGTGAATAACATCCATACTTCTGGTCATGGTGGCCAAGATGAACAACGTCTAATGTTACGTTTGATGCAACCTAAATATTTTATGCCTATTCATGGCGAATATAGAATGTTGCAATTGCATACTGAACTTGCTCATGACTGTGACGTACCATTCGAAAATAGCTTTATTATGTCCAATGGTGATGTTTTAGCCCTTACAAAGGACTCCGCTCGTCGTTCTGGTCATTTTAGTGCCGGTGATGTATATGTAGATGGAAATGGTATTGGAGATATCGGAAATGTTGTTTTACGTGATCGTCAATTACTTTCTGAAGAAGGACTTGTGGTTGTCGTTGCAACAATTAACCTAAAAACTAAGATGATTGAATCCGGTCCAGATCTTTTATCACGAGGATTTGTTTACATGCGAGAATCCGGTGAATTAATTAATGAAGGTCGGCGTCGAATGTTTGCGAGAATTCGTCACGCAATGCGAAATCCGCACGCTAATGAAGCCTCTATTAATCGGGCAATTATTGATGATCTACAGAAATTCTTATATGAACAAACTGAACGTCATCCTGTAATTATTCCAATGTTAATTATGGATTAATAAAAAACGCAATCTTATCAAACTCTGAGATAAATCTCTAATGATTGAAAAGATTGCGTTTTTATTTAGCTATAATTTTGCTAAACATGAAAAGTTCCCTTTCCCAAATTTTAAAAGGTAAAATAAAAAACGTCTCAACTAACCTAGGTTAATTGAAACGTTTTTTTCTTAGTTAATTTTAACGTACGCTACCAGCAAAACTTGGGTAGAAGTATGATGAAATTGTTGAAACCTTAGCATTTTGACCAAATGTTGGAGCATTTGCATATTGGTTGTTACCAAGATAAATAGCGACGTGATATGTTGAACCAGCGCTACCCCAGAATAATAAATCACCTGGTTGAGCAGCTGAAACAGATTTCTTTGTTACATATGATTCCATAGCTACAGTATAGCTTGGAAGACTAATACCAGCTGAATGTTGGTATACATATGAAACAAATCCAGAACAATCAAAACCTGAAGTTGTTTTACCGCCCCATACGTATGGGATTGTGTTATTAGCTAAAGATCTAGCTAAACCAGTAACAGAACCAGTATTTTGAGTAGTTGTTGTTGTAGCACTTGATGATGCAGCTGAACTAGCAACATTGGTTGTGTTAGTAGTTGTTGCAGCTGAACTAGTATGTGTAGCATATGAAGGAGTTGTAGCAGCGCTTGATGGTGCTACACTAGTTACAGCTTGTGATGTTACCGCACTACTTGATGGTGCAACTGAGCTTGCAGCTGATGATACAGCTGAACTTGGTGCTACGCTAGTTGCAGCTTGTGATGTCACTGCGCTACTTGATGGTGCAACTGAGCTTGCAGCTGATGATACAGCTGAACTTGATGCTACGCTAGTTGCAGCTTGTGATGTTACTGCACTACTTGATGGTGCAACTGAGCTTGCAGCTGATGATACAGCTGAACTTGGTGCTACGCTAGTTGCAGCTTGTGATGTCACTGCGCTACTTGATGGTGCAACTGAGCTTGCAGCTGATGATACAGCTGAACTTGGTGCTACGCTAGTTGCAGCTTGTGATGTTACTGCACTACTTGATGGTGCAACTGAGCTTGCAGCTGATGATACAGCTGAACTTGGTGCTACGCTAGTTACAGCTTGTGATGTTACTGCACTGCTTGCAGGTGCTACATATGTTGTAGCAGCACTACTTGGTGCTGGTGTTACTACAGTTTGAGCAGCTGCACTACTTGCTTGAACTGTAACTTGTTGAGTAGCTTGAGGTACATATGTACTTGAAGCTTGACTTGCTGAACCATTGGCAGCAGGAATTGTTAAACTTTGTCCAACAATAATTAATGAACTGCTAAGATTGTTTGCTTTCATGATGGCATTAACAGATACACCATATTTTTCAGCAAGAACTGATAAACTATCACCGCTCTTTACGGTAATTTTAGTAACTTTTGAGTCTGTTTTGCCTGGAATATTGATATCTTGTCCAACAAAAATCAAGTGACTATTTTGATTAATGTTATTTAGTGATTCAATGCTTTTAACGGAAACTCCGTATTTTTGTGAAAGTGCCCAAACTGTATCACTCTTTTGTACCTTTACAGAATCAGCATGAGCAATCACTTGTGTTCCGCCTGCAACAAGAAGACCTGCTCCGGCCGCACCAGCTAATAATAATTTGGATGCATTTGATTTAGAATTGGTAACCATATAAGTTCGTCCACTCCTTAAATTTTCGTATAATTTTTATGATTTCTATCGTTAATATTCAAAATAAATTAGAATTGGTTTTTTGCACATGTTTAATACTATCATTTTTAAGATATTTTGAAAACACTTTTTATACATTAACTATTCATCATAAATTAAAAAAATCTTATAAATCCCGCCACTACAATGTTTAACAAAACTTAAAAAAAACAAATAACTTTTGACACTTTTTTTCTTAAAATCCTTTATTTCATGCATGTTTATCTAATGTTACACCAATATTACAAAAAAAGAGTATTGTTACAAAGAATGTAACAATACTCCCAAGTTAAACCATATTTTTTATACATAAAAATGAATTTTTATGCATTTTTTGAATTCTTTACTGGTTTCCATAATCCCATAATTACACCGGCTATTACCGCACCAATTACTACAGATAGAACGTAGAATAATTTATGATCAGCTAACGCAATTACCCATATACCACCATGAGGAGCCGGAACACTAACCTTCCAAAGTTGACTTAGTCCACCACCGATTGCTGAACCAATAATACTTGATCCAATTACACGAAGAGGATCAGCAGTTGCGAATGGAATGGCACCTTCAGTAATAAATGATAGTCCCAGAACCCAGTTTGAAATTCCAGCTTCACGTTCTTGTGCCGTAAATTTCTTAGGCCAAAATGTTGTGGCAATTGCTGTAGCTAAAGGTGGAATCATCCCACCCACCATTACAGCAGCCATCAAATCACCATTTTTAGTTGAAGTAAACGCTGCAATCGCAAACGCATAAGCAGCCTTATTAAATGGACCACCCATATCAATTGACATCATCGCTGCCAGTACAGCACCTAAGAGAACCGCGTTTCCGGTTCCCATGCCTTCTAGCACACCAGTTACCCATGCATTAACGGCCGCAAACACGGGGTTAACTGCAAAGAACATTAATGCGCCAACCAAAAGTAAACTCAAGATTGGATAAATCAACATTGGTTTTAAACCTTCAAGTGTCTTAGGAACAAATTTGAATAACTTTTTCAAACCGTTGACAATCAAACCAGCTGCAAAACCAGCAATTAATCCACCAATAAATCCTGAAACACTTGTTGTATGCATTACGCTCGCAGCTGACTGGGTTGCCATATAACCACCCACAACCCCAGGCATTAACGCTGGTAAATCACCAATTGATTGAGCAATAAAACCGGCAAGAATTGGGATCAAGAATGAAAAGGCATAATTACCAATTCCATTAGGGAAAGTAAACCACAAACTAGTTGCTGACGTATATCGCTCAATAAAGAACGAAAGAGCCATGATAATCCCACCACCAACTACAAATGGTAGCATATGAGAAATACCGTTCATTAAATCTTTATAAATTTCATTCCAAAAACCACCGTTTGATGATTCAGATTCTGACGCTTCATTTCCAGTAGAATGGAATGTAGTAGCCTGATTAGCTTCAACCAAGTCAATTAATTCATCAGCTTTATTAATCCCATCAATGACTGGTCGATTTAAAAGTGGTTTACCATCGAAACGCGCCATTTCAACTTTTTTATCTGCTGTAATGATAACTCCATCAGCTCGTTCAATATCTTCATTAGTTAAACGATGCTTTACACCTTCGGAACCATTTGTTTCAACTTTGATCTCGATTCCTTTTTCCTTAGCCGCCTTTTTCAAAGCAGCCTCAGCCATATAAGTATGAGCAATCCCATTAGGACAAGCTGAAACCGCAACAATAAAGGACTTTTTATCTGAATCGACTGGTTCAGTTGTTTCAGCATCATGTGAATCTTCTACATCTTTTGCTGCTTCTGCAGCTTCAAATAATGCTAAGACATCCGCTGGAGTTTCAGCGTTCTTCAATTTTCCTACCAACTCTGGGTCAATCAGCAAACTAGATAGTTTAGCTAAGGCCTGTAGATGCGCGTTATTCGCCCCCTCTGGAGCAGCAATCATGAAGAATAATTTTACAGGTTTTCCATCCAAGGCATCAAAATCCACCCCATTACTACTTTTAGCAAATAACACCGCTGCCTCATTAACAGCATTAGTCTTAGCATGAGGCATCGCAATCTCATCACCAATACCAGTTGTTGATTCAGCTTCACGATCTAGAATACCTTTAAGATAGGTCGCACGATCGGTAACAATTCCTTCACTAACGTATTTATCAATCATTTCGTTAATTGCATCCGGTTTTGAATCTGCTTTTAGATCCATAATCATTAAGTTTTTCTTGAGTAAATCTTTAATCTCCATAATTTTACCCCTTACTTTTCAAAGACATCAATTTCGTTAAAAATCTCGTCAATTTTTTTATTAGTTGCAATATCCAGTGAAAATGCTGTGGCACTTCCACACGCTAAACCTTTTTTAAAGGCTTTTTCTAAATCATGTGACTGATTGAATTCTCCAACAAATCCAGCCAACATTGAGTCCCCAGCTCCTACAGAATTTAAGACTTTGCCTTTTGGAGCAAAACTTCTAAGCACACGATCCTTGGAAACTAGCATCCCACCTTCACCAGCCATTGAAATCATGACATTTTGAGCGCCCATTTCAATTAACTTTTTAGCATACTTCTCAATATCTGCATCGGTGGTTACTTCCGTATGAAATAATTCTCCAAGTTCATGGTTATTTGGCTTGATAACGATTGGATTATTTTCTAAGGTATCTAATAGACCCTGTCCCGTAGTATCAACTGCAAATTGCGCCCCATTTGCCTTAATTTTTTTAATTATTTGATCATAAAGGTTCTGAGGTAAATTGGCTGGGATACTTCCTGAAAATACAACAACATCTCCATTGCCAATTTGATTAAATTTGTCGATAAAACTTGCTAATTCTGCATCATCAATATTAGGCCCGAGAGCATTTAATTCTGTTTCTTGTTGAGCATGAATTTTTACATTAATCCTAGTATCTTCTTTAATCTCAACAAAATCGGTTTGCACATTCAATCTTGTTAATGCATCATTCACAAATTTCCCAGTAAATCCTCCTAGAAAACCTAACGCTGTGTTAGACACATTTAATTCATTTAAAATTCTTGAAACATTAATCCCTTTTCCACCCGGAAATTTACTTGATGTCTTCAAGCGATTGACCAAGCCAACTTTCATTTCATCCAGACTGATTACATAATCAATCGATGGGTTAAGTGTAACTGTGTAAATCATTTTTGAACCTCCATATAATATATATTTTCCTCTGCTTTGAGCCATTCTGGACAATGGTCGGCAATAATTGTTGCATCTTGCAATTCTGCAAAACGTACAAATGAAGTCTTATTAAACTTAGAGCTATCTGCTAAAACATAAGCATTTCGACTTCTTTTAATCACTTCTGACTTAATCTGGGCTTCTTGAATATCTGGAGTGGTAAATCCTAATTCTTGGGATACCCCATTGGTTCCCATGAAACATCGATCAAATTGAAATGTTCGAATCCGATCCGTTACCTCTGATCCAATCAAAGCCCGGGTTTTATTTTTTAATTGGCCACCAACTAGATACGCATTGATATCAAAATCTGACAGTAATCCAGCAATCGTCAATCCATTGGTTACAACTAACAGTCCCTCGCTTTCTGCCAAGTATGGAATGATCGTTGCAGTGGAAGTTCCGGCATCCAGAAAAATAATCTCTCCACTTTGAACCAGTTCTGCAGCTTGTCGCCCAATTTCATTTTTTTCTAATAGATTCATTTTCGATTTAACTTGAAAATCCGTTTCGGTTTGAAGCCCATTTTCAAGTTGAGCTCCACCATGAACACGGACTAGCTTTCCTTCTGCTTCAAGTTTTTTTAAATCTCGACGAACCGTAGAAATTGATGATTGATTTGCATGCATAATTTCATCAACTTTGATAACTTGTTTCTCTCTTAATAAACGTAAAATATTTCGTTCTCGAAGTTCTGTAAGCACTTTCATCAACCTCCATAGAAGAATATACCATCATTTTAGTTCAAAATCAATCAAATTAATTCAAAAAAATTCAATTTCGTTCATTTTACATCAAAAAAAGACGCCTATCACTTGATAGACGACTTCTAAATTATTCAATTTCACTTTCAATAACTTCTTTAGGGTTTCTAGGATGATGCTGCTTTAATTGAATTCCTAATAAATCAATGAAGAAAGCGACGGTAGGAATACCAACAATCAACCCCCAAGTTCCCAACATTTTTGCTCCAATAATTAAAGTAATGAAGGTTACAAAGACCGGCAAATCAGTGGCACCCGCCATCAATCTTGGGTGTAGAAAGTATGATTCAAAAAAGTGTATCAATATTACTAAACAAAGCACTTCTGCAATTGAGATAATACCATTGGCCGAAAAAGCAACAATTGACAAGGGGATTAATGAAATTAAAACTCCAGCAACGGGGACTAAACCTAGAACAAAGACAATAATAGCCATTAATAGTAGTTTAGGCACCCCAATTATCCATAAACCAATCACCATCAAACCGGTATTGATAATACAAATTACTAATTGGGTTTCAATTACCGTACCTAGTATCACTACGTACTTACGAAGTAAGTAGTATACATTTCCGAACATGATATCATACTTACTCTTTAAAATAGCATGCCCAAATTCACGTAAATGGTTGTAAGTTAAATTAAATACCATACTTAGAAATAACGCAATTATAACGTGTTCCGCAGCAATCCCGATCCTGCCAAGCTGATTTAACCCAGACATTGCGATGTATTGACTTCCTTTCACCGCTTGTGAGTTTCTATTTATCTCAGTAAGGATTGTTTGAACATAGTGGTTACTAAACGTATCACTGTCAATAGCATGTTTAATTAAAGAAGGAATTCCTTTTAATTGATCATAAATCATCGAGGCCGTAAAAGAAAAAACAAAGCCCGCAAAGGCCAGTAAAACAATATAAAAAATTATTGTACCAATTGGCTGACTAACCTTGGTGTATTTTCTAATCTTTTGAATTCCCACGTGTGACACAAAGGAAAAAATTACTACCAATAAAATTTGCGACATAAAATCTCTTAATAAAAATATTATCAATATTAGCGCTACTAGCGTTGCCCAAAGTTGAACAGATTTTTTATGCCATTGTTGAACTAATATATCCATTGAATTCCTCCAAATAAAAAGACCTGCACAAATTATAATCTGCAACAGATCTTAATCGAAAATTTAAAAAGTTATTTAACACTTATTTAATTATTTTTGGCTTTTAAATAATGGAGCAAGTGGTTCATTATCATAAATCATCTTAATTGCATTTCCTAAAAGTGGTCCTACAGATAATTCAACTAACTTATCAAATTTCTTATCAGCATCAATTCTAATTGAATCAGTAACAATGATTTTAGACAATTTGGATTCTTGTAAAATTTTAGGTGCATTATTAGAAAAGATTGCATGAGTTGCAGCACCATATACCTCAGTTGCTCCTGCGTTATGGAGGGCTTCCGCTGAAATCGTCAAGCGTGTTCCTGTGTCAATCATATCATCGACAACCAAAGCAATTTTATTTTTAACATTTCCAATGATTTCAGTCGGAATTTCATTAATACTTTCCACAGATTCTTCATTACGATTATCAATAATTGCAATGGGTGTGCCTAATAATTCAGCCATGGTTCTAGCTCTAGAAACACTAGCGTGATCAGGTGAAACTACAACCATATTTTCGACATCAAAACTCCCATCACTAAAATAACTTGCTAACAATGGAGCAGCGGCAAGATGGTCAACTGGAACATCGAAAAATCCTTGAATTTGTGGAGCATGTAAATCAAGCGTCAGAACACGAGTAATTGCATCATCTTCCAAAAGATTAGCAATTAATTTAGCTGTAATTGGTTCCCGTGAACGAGCTTTGCGATCCTGTCTAGAGTATCCATAATATGGAATAACAACATTAATTTGGCTAGCACTAGCACGACGCAAAGCATCAACCATAATTAATAATTCCATCAATGAATCATTAATAGGGTCTGAAATGGATTGAATTACATAAACTTCATCCCCGCGAATACTTTCTTCAATATTTACTTGGATTTCGCCATCACTAAATTGCTTAATAGCAGCTTTTCCTAAAGGCATTCCCACCTCTGCAGCAATTTTTTCAGATAAAGCATGATTTGAATTCAAGGAGAATATTTTCATTCTTCTTTTTGTTTTACTTTCTTCCACAGCTGAACCTCCAATTATTATCTACCTATCATTATAGACAACTTAGGCTACACACTTCAAGATATTAACTAAATAAAATCATACGGTGTGACCCCTTCCATTCCAATCATTGGGTCTACCTGTTCTTTTTGAACCATCGACGTAGTTAAATACTTTGGTTGCTCTACTTCCACTGGCTCTGACGTTGATTGCTCTTGATCAACTGGTTCTGATACTTGTATTTGGTTTACTTTTTCAGCTAAAACTTCTACTTGCGGATTAATTCGACGTTCTAAACTGGTATTTCGATTAGATGATTCATTGCTTACCGCTCTTTGGTAAGCATCAGGTTCACCCAACAAAATAATCGAATTGGACGCACGAGTTAGCCCTGTATATAAGAGGTTGCGTTGTAACATTCGATAGTATTGATGCACCATAGGCATAATCACCACCGGAAATTCACTACCTTGTGATTTATGAATCGAAATACAATATGCCAAGGTCAATTGTCCAAGGTCAGTTTTAGCATACGTAACCTCATTTCCATCATAGTCAACGACTAGATGAGCTCTGCCTTTGCCTTGCTTTTCCATAACGATTCCGGTAATTTCGCCAATATCACCATTAAAGATATTATTTTCAGGTGAATTAACCAATTGCAAAACTTTATCACCAATTCTAAAAGTTTGATTGCCAGATTCGATTTTCTTCGGTTTATCCGTTTGAGGTGGATTTAAAACTTTTTGTAGATGTCGGTTAATTTCATCTACTCCTGCACTACCTCGATACATCGGTGCTAAAACTTGAATATCATTCTTAGAAATCCCTTTATCTACAGCTTTTTGCGCGATTTGATCTATTGCGTCAACAATTTGATTAGCGTTGGCTAGAAAGAAGGATTTATCTTTTTTATTTTTGGTAAAATCTTCAGGTAATACCCCTTTTTGGATATCGTGGGCTAACTGAATAATCGATGAATCTTGTTCTTGACGATAAATTTTTGTTAACGAAATGGTTGGAATTTTACCACTTTTAATTAAATCATTAAATATTTGTCCTGGTCCAACTGATGGTAATTGGTCTTTATCTCCTACCAATACCACTTGCATATCTGGATTAATGGCATTAACCAACGTACTAAATAATCCAGTATCAACCATAGACATCTCGTCGATAACTAACAAATCGCCTTCAAGCTGCTTTATTTCATCATTCTGGAGATCGTCATTACCATTTAACCCTAGCAAACGATGAATAGTTTTAGCTGGTACATTCGTAACTTGGCTTAATCTTTTAGCTGCTCGACCAGTTGGGGCTGCTAACTGAATGGGGAATTTACTTTCCGTATATTCGTTAATATCCAACGAAATATCATTTAATTCTGCAAAGCTATTAATTAACCCCTTAACAATTGTAGTCTTCCCTGTCCCTGGGCCACCAGTAATAATTGTCAGAGGATGTGAAAGTGCAAGTTCAATCGCTGCATTCTGCGTATCATCATACTTTAAATTTAGATTCTTTTCAGCGGCTTTGATTGCCCGCTTAATACCTTTAACGTTCGAATTCGATTCACCGACCATGCGTTTAACGTTATAACTAATAGCGACCTCAGCATTATATAACCATTTCAGATAAATTTGGCCGTCCTCACCTACGACTTTTCCATCTTTACCTAGCTGTAAAACTTGATCTGCAATAGCTTCAGCATTTACAGCCGTACCTAAAAGCTTTCGGGCTTCTTGGAGTAGCATATCTGCCAAAATATAAGTATCACCTGTGGCATTACACCAAGTTTTAATTGCTTCTAAAATTCCTGCTTGAATTCGTTTTTCAAAATCCGGTTTAATATTTAAGCTAGCAGCGATAGCATCAGCTCGTTTAAAACCAATATTTTCGATATCCTCGACCAATCGGTAGGGATTCTCTTCAATGATGTTAATTGCATCCTCATGGTATTTATTTACGATACTACTAGCAATTTTTCCTGTAATCCCCATATCACTGAGCTTTATAAGGATATCCTCTAATCCATTGGACTGGTCCAAAACCGATACAATCATATCAATTTGCTTTTCTTTAAGGTTTAGACCGTTTAAAACTCCAGGGTCTTTCTTAATTTCATTAAGTGCATCCGATCCCAAAGCTTCAACAATTTTTTCAGCGGTTTTCGTTCCAATTCCTTTGAATTGTGGTCCCGACAAATATGTAACAACACCATCTTCTGTATTTGGCATAAACGCTCGATATTGATTAGCTTGAATTTGCATACCATACTTAGGATGTGCAATTAGTTTTCCATTAAATTGATACTTCTGTCCTTCTTGTACGTCACCAATATTTCCAGTAACGACAATCTGCTCTTCGGACCAGTCAAAATCATCTTCTTCTACAGTAACCAGGAGCACTTTAAATAAACTATCTGGGCTCTCAAAAAAGACCGCACTAATTTCACCAATCAGTTCGACCATCTTATTTTGAGACTGCTTTTTTGGGTCAGCATCGCCAAATAAATTCATTTTCTCAAATGCCATTAAACATCTTCCTTAGATTCACTTAGTAATTTATCGATATCAATTAATCGTTGTTTGCTACTTTCAAAATACGTTTTATCAATTTTTTTTGCTTGTTCAAAATAAATGTTTGTTTTCTTTTTAGTTAACGTCATTTCAACTACGCCACGGTTAAATAGTAACTTAGCTGTATTTTTATTTTCTAACGCCGCATCATAATACTTTTGGGCCCTTGGAGCATCCCCTAGGGCTAAATTAACATCACCCATTAATTCATTTGTATCAGCATCGTGGGGATTCTGTTCTAACGCAGTTAGTCCAAAAGCAAAAGCTAATTTGTACTGACTTTGAGCATAGTAACCCTGAGCAATCATTAAATTAGCATCTTTTTTTAGATGTGCATCTTTAATAGTTTGAAATTCTACATTAGCCTTCTCATAGAGTCCAGATTCATAATAAACATTTCCCAAACCGTATGTTAATAAATCGACGCTATGCGAATCTTTAAATAAACCTCGAGCTTTTACTAAAAGTTCTTCAGCTTGGTCAAAACTTTGTTGCTTAACCAAAACCGTAGCTAACGCATAATAATTTTCAGCTTCTTGCGGATTTTGATCGATTTTATCAATCAAATCTTTAACTATATCTTGTTTTTTCTTATCTTCAGTCATTTTTTCACCTACATTAAATTACATCTGTTGGGTCAATGCGCTTCTTTAAGTAACTAGTATTATTCCAATCAACTAATTCAAAAGACTTTCCTAAGTCATTACTTGCTAGGACAGTCGTACTCGTATTGGCTAAACCGCCACGTTTCCTTAAATCAGCTAACGGAACCTCTAATAGTGAATTAATTAGAGCATTTAAAGCCGCTCCGTGGCTTACTATAATTACATTATCATTTTTAGCAGGATACTTTTCACAAATACGCAAAATAGTAGGTTTCATACGTTTTACTAAATGTTGAAAAGTTTCTCCCTTAATTTTGGTAGGATCATAACGATCTGGGTGGTTTCTGAATGCATCCACTTCATCTGTATATTCCCGCTCAACATCGACGAATTTCATTCCTTCCATAATACCTAGATTGAACTCTTTTAACCTACTAGAAATAGTAATTGGCGTTGGATAACCTTGTAATTCATCCAACTCATGTTGTAATGTCGTAGCTGTTACTCTAGCACGTCGTAAAGGACTGGCATAAATATGTTGAAATTTATTAGGTGCAAGAAAACTAGCTAATTGTGAAATTTCCGTGTAGCTTTCTTTCAATAGTGGAGAATCACCATTGGCACCTTGATAGCGTCCCTCTAAATTCCATTCTGTTTTACCGTGTCTAATAAAATATAATTTCGTCAAAATTCTTGTCCTTCTTTTACATAGTTACTAATAATTTTAACATTAAATGAATCCTAGGTTACCAAAAAACAAAAAAAGAACCAGACTAAGTCTGATTCTTTTTAAATTAGATGTATTGTAACATCTTCTTTTCACTATTGTATGCAGCATCAATGATTCCGCCACCAATACATTCCTCACCATCGTAAAGCACAAGTGCTTGTCCAGGAGTAATTGCACGAGCTGGATCATCAAAATCTACTGTAACTTTTGAAAAGTCTTCACTAAAATGAACTGTTACAGGTACATCTTGCGCACGATAACGGAACTTAGCTGTACAGCGGAAATCACGGCCTCGTTCTTCACCTAATTTATTCACAAAATGCATGTCAGATGCATCCAAACTAGCAGCATAAAGATGACTGTTTTCAAAACCTTGTCCAACGTACAAGATATTCTTAGAAAGATCCTTACCAACTACAAACCAAGGCTCGTTATTCTTAGATCCACCACCGATACCAAGTCCACGACGTTGTCCAATAGTATAGTACATTAAGCCAGCATGCTCACCCTTCACTTCACCATCGAGTGTCATCATCTTACCAGCCTTAGCTGGAAGATAATTTCCTAAGAATTCGCGGAAATTTTTCTCACCGATAAAGCAAATACCGACAGAATCCTTCTTATCATAAACTGATAGTCCAGCTTCTTCAGCAACCTTACGAACCTCAGGCTTAATCATTCCACCAAGTGGGAACATTACTCGATCTAACTGTTCAGCACTTAATTGACTTAAGAAGTATGTTTGATCCTTATTGCTATCTGTAGCTCGAAGGAGATGTTGGTGACCATTCTCATCACGCTCAACTTGGGCATAATGTCCAGTAGCTACGTAATCCGCACCTAAACTAATCGCATAGTCAAGGAAAGCTTTAAACTTAATTTCATTATTACAAATAACATCAGGATTTGGTGTACGTCCTTTTTTGTATTCATCTAAGAAATAAGTAAACACTCGGTCCCAATATTCCTTCTCAAAGTTAACAGAATAATAAGGAATACCAATCTTAGCTGCAACTTTTGCAACATCTTTATAATCTTCGGTAGCTGTACAATACCCATTTTCATCAGTATCATCCCAGTTTTTCATGAAAACACCTACTACATCGTATCCCTGCTGCTTTAGCAAGTATGCAACTACAGATGAATCCACACCACCACTCATACCAACAACGACACGTGTCTTACTGTTGTCAGTCATATTTATCACCATCATTTCTATCAGATTCTGGAGAATCTACGATTGAAGGTCGCATAAATCCAGTAAAATCCATTTTATACCAAACACTTATTAAATTCCACCATTAACAAAAAGTTAGTAACTATTTTTTAGCCAATACTTCTCTTTCAAGTAATTCTTGAATCAAAAAATGGTACTGTTCAACTAATGGTGCATCCTGTTCCCGACTAAAAATGTTAACACTTTGCATTCCATTAGCTGTGGTTGTACTCATTTTAAATCCAGAGAAATCTGGTTTAATCATTATCTTTAATTTAATCCCTTGGTTAAAGGGTGAAGTTGAATCTAACGAACGTTCTAAAACGAATGTCCCATTATTCTTAGTTGTGAATCCTAAGTCTAATAAAGTATATTTTTTTATATTAGCATTTAACGTGTAAATGACATTATCGCCCTTAACATTCACTTCTTTAGTAAAAGCCATCTGAACCCCTCGCTTCTATTTATTGCTTATTTGTTTTAATCGTTGTTCAATTGCTACAATCTGATCACACAGATACTCAATATCTTCTTCCGTAGTCTTTTTACCGAAGCTAATTCGAATCGATTCACTAATGCGAGGTGAATCCTCACCATACATCGCCGTCAATACATGTGATGGTTCTAAGCTTCCAGCGGTACAAGCTGATCCACCTGATATAGCGATTCCGGCAAGATCAAGGTTAGTTTGCATTACGTAAGTTGAAACTCCCTTCAACCAAATGTTAAAAACATGTTGGAGGTTGTTTTCATCTAACGAACCATTGATTTCAAATTCAATTTCATTTTCTTTTAAAGTTTGAATGATTTTTTGCTTAAAACCGGCATAACGAGCCTGCAATTGATTCTTTTGGTCTGCATCAAGCAAACTAACAGCCTTAGCAAATCCAGCAATATTGGCAACATTTTCTGTACCTGCACGCCGCTTGTCTTCTTGTTCGCCGCCTAATATAAAGCTATCGAAATTAACTTCGTTGTTTTTATACAAGAAGCCCATCATTTTTGGACCGTTCAACTTGTGGGCTGAAGTTGATAATAAATCAATGTGGTCACGCTTAACATCAATATCTACTAACCCGTAGGCTTGTACTGCATCGGTATGCAATACTGCTTGATGATTTTTCAATATTTCACCAATTTCATGAATTGGCATATGGCTACCAACTTCATTGTTACCAGTCATAATACTTACTAAGATTGTTTGGTCATCTAGCGCATTTTTAAATTCATCCAAACTAATCAATCCATTTTGATCGACCCCTAAATAAGTAACTTCAAATCCCATACTTTCTAAACGACGCATGGGGTTCAAAACTGATGGATGTTCAATTGCAGTAGTAATAATTTTTTTACCTTTATCTTGATTACGTAAAGCGACTTGTGTAATGGCAGTGTTATTACTCTCCGTGCCACCACTAGTAAAGATAATTTCATCATCATTCGCATGAATACTTTGTGCGATTATATGCCTAGCTTCGTCAAGTGTAGCTCGAGCTCGACGACCGAAGCCATGTAAACTAGATGCATTACCCCAGTTATTTAATAATTCATTAGATATTACTTCAACTACCGCGGCATCCGTTGGCGTTGTAGCTGCATTATCTAAATATACTTGTTGCATTATTTATTCCCTTCCATCTTAAATAAATCAATCAGCATTGATGCGGAGCGCTTTCCAGCGTCAATAATAAATTCGTCAAAAGAAACATCCGCATCATCACTACCGGTATCAGACATAGCACGTACCACAATAAATGGTTTGTCAAATTGATGAGCCACCTGTCCGACTGCCGCACCTTCCATTTCACAACATAAAGCATCTGGAAAGTTTTTTAGAATAGTTTTAACTTTATCAGCACTAGCAATAAATTGATCACCAGTAACAATTAGACCTTTTTTTGTATTTAAATTACGATTCTGAGCTGCTAATTCAAATTGATGAATCAATGACGCATCAGCCTTAAATCTAGCACTGTCTTGTTGTGGGAGTTGACCATATTCATAGCCAAATGCTGTTGCATCTACGTCGTGGTACGCCACTTCAGTTGATAGCACCACGTCTCCAACTTCTAGTCCTTCCCCAATTCCGCCTGCAGAACCTGAATGAATTAAGGCATCTGCGTTAAAATTGGTAACTAAAATTGCTGCTGTAATTCCAGCCTCAACTTTACCGATTCCCGAACGCACCAGAACTACATCTACATTACTAATTTTTCCTTCATAAAAAATGATTCCATTGATATTGGTTTCTTTTTCAAGTTCTAGCGTGTCAAGAAGCGTCTTAATTTCTTCTTCCATGGCACAAATTACACCATATTTCATACTTTACTCACCTATCCTACAAAAAATAAAATTAAGAAAACTAATATGATTCCAATTCCTAATCCTGCTATTGCGATGTTTAACTTCTTAGCCAATGCCCGGCTTTTTGCTTCCGACTGTTCGTCTGGATTGAAGCGCTGATCTTTAGTCTCACGCTGTTTTCTTTGGCTACGTGATAATTCTTCATCTACAGTTTGCTCTGCATCTATTTGTTCTGTTTCTTTTTGCAAACTCCTTTGATATTCAGCACGAGTTTGTTTTTTCTTATCCAAAGCCTCACCTACTTAATGTTAGCCTTCCAATAATAAATGGCTAAAATTGTTTTTGCATCTTCAATTTTACCTTCAGCGACAGCTTTTAATGCCTCATCCAATGAAAGTTCAAAAATATTTAAGTTTTCACCTTGATCACGAGGAAGTTCCTTAGTGACTTTCTTTAAATTGGTTGCTTTATACAAAGTCATATATTCATTTGAAAAGCCTGGAGCAGAATAAAAACCGTTAATTTTTTCAATCTTCCCAGCTTCATAGCGGGTTTCTTCGTTCAACTCTCGTTTGGCTGTCTCAAGTAAATCTTCACCCGGTTCAACTTTACCAGCTGGGATTTCAATTGTTAACTTGCCAATTGGTGTACGCCATTGTTCTTCAAAGATTGCCTTACCGTCATTGGTTAAGGCTAAAACTCCCACAGCTCCTTGGTGCTTAACAACATCTCGATTAGCCAATTCGCCGTCTGGTAATTTCACCGTTTGTTGATAAACATCAATAACTTCGCCTTTATATCTTGAAATAGACTCTACTACTTTTTCTTCAAAACTCATTATTATTCAACCTCCTCACGAAAAACTTTAACCGCGATTAACCCTTTAGGTCCATCTGCAAGCATTAATTTAACCTTTTCACCGACTTCTAAAGTTTTATAATCTTCAGATTGAATGACCGTGTAATGCGCGAATACTTTATCTCCACTAGCTGTTTCAATAAATCCATACCCTTTTTCTTTATCAAAGCTTTCTACTGTTCCAGTTTCCAAAATTTAAGCTCCTTTTTTATGTTTGTCATACTACCATCATAATGGTGGAAAACACTTCTGTAAATTAAAAATGATTAGGTTACTCGCCTAATCATTCTTAATTAACTATTTTTCTTCAAATCCTTCAGTAATTGCTTCAGGGTAATTTTCAGTAACGATTTGGGCACAACTAGCACATAGCGTAGCAAAGTGTTCGTCTGAACCAACATCAGTTTTTGTCATTCGGCAACGTTCGCAAACTTCCCCTTGAGCAGGTGTAATTTCGACTGCTAATTGATCATCAAAAATTGCTGCATCTTTTGGAGCTTCTGATAATGCCTTTACTTCTAATTGTGAAACAATCAAAATCAAACGTAAATCAACCCCTAATGTATCTACTAATTGCTTAGTGGATTCGTCTAGGTATAAGGTAGCCTTAGCTTCCATTGATTTACCAATCATTTTACTATCGCGAGCTTCTTCAAGCGCCTTTAATACATGTGAGCGCAGTTCCTTAATACTTTGCCATTTACTTAGTAAATCTGCACCATCCGTATAGTTAGCAACTTCCGGCATTTCAGCTAATTGAACAAATTCTTCTGGTTCACGAAGGTATTCCCAAATTTCTTCTGCTGTATGTGGCAAAATTGGTGTAATTAGTTTTGTTAACCCAACCAGAATTTTGTAGAAAACAGTTTGCATAGAACGACGTTTCAAACTATTTTCAGGTTCAATATAAACGACATCTTTAGCGAAGTCTAAATAGAATGCAGATAGATCCGTAATAATATAATTCAACAATGTTTTGTAGATGTCGATAAAGTCATAGTTATCATATGAAGTACGAATCTTACTAATTAATTCATTGAACTGAACTAGCATATAACGGTCTTCTGGACGCAATTCATTATAATCTACGCCATTTTCCTTTGGATCAAAATCAGATGTATTTGCAAGTAAGTAGCGAACGGTATTGCGAATCTTCTTATATGATTCAGAGGCCTTTACAAAGTTTTCTTGAGAAACTCGGACGTCTGATGAAGAATCAATTGAAGAAACCCAGAGACGAATGATTTCAGCACCCATCTTCTTATTAATTTCATCAGGAACAATGGTATTACCAAGTGATTTACTCATCTTATGGCCCTTACCATCTAAAGTAAATCCTTGTGAAATAACTTTTTTATAAGGAGCCTTGCCTGACACAGCCACGCTTGTAATCAAACTAGAATTGAACCAACCACGGTACTGATCAGAACCTTCCAATACCAAGTCAGCTGGGTATTCAAGATAATCGCGTTGTGCCAAAACTCCTTGATGAGATGACCCTGAATCAAACCAAACATCCATAATATCATTTTCTTTAGTAAACTCGCCATTTGGTGAATGCTCGTTGGAGTAGCCTTCTGGAAGAAGATCCTTTGCTTCCCATTGGAACCAAATATCCGAACCATTCTTCTCGAATAAATCTGCAACGTGATTAATCGTTTCTTTTTCAAGAATTGGTGTACCATCTTCAGCATAGAAAATTGGCAAAGGAACTCCCCAAACACGTTGACGAGAGATAACCCAATCACCACGGTCCCGAATCATATTGTGAAGCCGCTTTTGACCCCAGTCAGGAAGAAATTCAACATCTTCAATAGCTTCCAAAATCTGATCACGAATCTTATCTACAGATGCAAACCATTGAGGCGTTGCGCGGAAAATGATTGGTTTCTTAGTCCGCCAATCAAATGGATAACTATGCACATAGTCCATTTGTTTTAATAAAGCATTAGAAGCTTTTAATTTGTCCAATGCAATTGCATTAGCATCTTCATAAAAGACACCTTCAAAATCTGGTCCAGCTTCAGCTGTCATGTAGCCACGATCATCTACTGGTACAAAAATATCTAATCCATATTCCTTACCTACACGGAAGTCATCTTCACCAAAACCTGGTGCAGTATGAACTAACCCAGTTCCAGAATCCAAAGTAACAAAATCACCTAACATAACAACTAGTTCGCGATCGTTATCAAATGGATGGATAGCCTTGATACGGTCTAATTCACGGCCACGGATAACTTGAAGGGTTTGAACATCTTCCCAACCAAATTGTTCCGCAGCATAATTTAAACGATCTGTAGCAATCACAAATTTACGATCTTCACCGGCTGGTTGAACAACTGAATAATCAAAACCAGCATCAATCGTAATTCCTTCTGAAGCTGGGATTGTCCAAGGTGTCGTTGTCCAAACTACAAAATAAGTGTTTTCATCAAGAACGCCTTTTCCGTCATTAACTTTTTCTGCGTAAAATGCAGATGGTGAAGTAACATCATGATATTCTACTTCTGCTTCGGCCATCGCTGATTCAGATGACCATGACCAGAATACCGGCTTCTTACCACGATAAATTAATCCGAGCTCGGCCATTCGACCAAATGTTCTAATTTCTTGTGCTTCAAATTCCGGATTAAGTGTCAAATATGGATGATCCCATTCAGCCGAAATACCTAAACGTTTAAAATCAGTACGTTGTTTATCAACCTGTTTTAACGCATATTCATGACATAGCTTTCTAAAATCAGCTGTAGACATTTTTTTTCTGTCATAGCCTTCCTTAGTAAGCTGTTGTTCAATTGGAAGTCCATGGGTATCCCAGCCGGGAACGAACGGGCTTCTAAAACCACTCATTGACTTGTAACGAACAATAATATCTTTTGAAATCTTATTCATGGCATGTCCCATATGAATATTTCCATTTGCATATGGAGGCCCATCATGTAAAACGAAGGATGGTTTGCCTTCATTTAATTTTTGACGTTGTTCATAAATTTTATTTTCAGCCCAGATATCTTCACGTTTTTGCTCATTAACTGGAAGATTTCCACGCATTTTAAATTTTGTTTTTCCAAGGTTTAATGTATCTTTAACTCGCACTAAAACCACTCGCCTTTCCAAGTAAAATAAAAAGACTCCATCCCTTAACAGGGACGAAGTCTTCGCGGTACCACCCAAATTTAAAGACCATTAAATGGTCTTCCTCTTTGTAGCACTTAACGGTTGCCAACCGACTAGATTTACTGAATTTCAATCTAGCACTCAAAAGTGATCAACCTTCAAATTACATACTGACCTCCCACCGTCGTCAGCTCGCTAAGATGCTACATTTTGAAGATTCTTCTTTTTTAACGTTTTATTCTTTTGGTTTAACATGGAATCCTTCACTAGTTGGATTACCATTCTCATTATTGTAGTCTTCTGGGAAAACTACAACGGTTTGTTGATCATCTTGTACTTCAGGTTCAACTGCTGGAGTATCTGGAGTAACTTCGACAACTTCTTCTGAGTGTACACTCTCATCTTGGAAGTTGTCAAGCGTACCACTATTACGCATGGCTTCTTTAATTTCACCAATGGTGAGTAGTTCATCTGAACTAAGCAGATTATCCCAGTCGCGTCCCTTAATCATTTGAAGTTGTGACTCTAGTAAAACTTCAAATTTTTGACGGAAACTACGAGCTTGCTTCTTCAAATCATCAGTAGCAATTACAACCTTTTGAGCTTTACCAGCCGCTTCACCGATGTAACTATCAGCTTTCTTATGAGCCGCATCAATTACTGACTTAGCCTCTTTCTGGGCTTCTTTAGAAGTAAATTCGGCTTCGCGTTTTGAACTGATTTTGACTTTATCAGCTGCATCTTGTGCCACCATAATTGACTTATTGAGGGATTCTTTCATCTCATCAAAATAATCAATTCGACTTTTAGCCTCGTTAAGTTGTGAACGAAGTGTATCGATTTCATCATGAAGACGACGCTGTTCAAACGCAACTTCGTCTAAAAATTCATCAACTTCGACTGGATTGTATCCTCGCATTTTATTTGAAAATTGTTTTTGTTGTATATCTTGTGGTTCAATTGACATTTTAATAAAACCCCCATAACTCACTATCTAGTTTTGATTATATCCAGCTGGATCTTAAGTTTATCTTTTTTTGTTTTTCCAAGAATATCAACAAGTTTTATCCTACCATATTTTCGAACTGAAATAACATCATTTAACGCAATTAAAGTATCAGCTTTCTCATCAATCATCCAATTTAATTGAACTAAACGTTTTTCAATCAGTTCTTTCACTCGATGACGAGAGATCGAAAATCCTGTTGAAATAATTGAATCCATTCTTAAAGATGCTACAGTCTGGTTAACAGGCTCCCAATCATCTTGAACTTTTAAAATATCATTTGTTGAAGTAGGAATCAATTTAACTTTTATTTTACCAATTCGATCAATTTCATTTAAAAAGAAATTTTCTAATTCTCCATTGACAGCAAATTGCCAGCGTTCTGCTTGATGAACTATATCACCAAAAGTACTTCGTTTAATACCAGCATTAACCAATGTTCCTAAAATCTGACGATGTTCTAAATCTGTAAAATTAATTGGATAATTAATTTCAAAGATTCTAACAGAAAAATCATCTTCCGCAGGAACAAAATAATCTGGTGTAATCAATGCTCGCTTATTTTCTGCCTCGCTAAACCCTCCATTAAAATAAACCTTTAGTTCAGGAAATCGATTAACTAGGGTTTGGAGAATATGTTGTTCTCGGGGATTTAAAAAATTAGTTAAAATTGGACGATTTTGATCTAAAGCCTCTTGGAGTGAAGATGAAAAGCTCTCAATTAATTCCTGCTCTTCTTTTCTAAAATGCTGTGTAATTTGATTATCCATAGTTAAATTACACCAAGCATTAAGGTTTCAAGAAAAACTAATCCATTTGCACACAGTTCAAGAACTAACAAAGCTAATATCGGCGAAAAATCTATTCCAAAGATAGGTGGAATAAATCTAAACCAACTCATATAAGGCTGACAAATTTTAGTAAGCAACTTTCCCAAGCCGGATTGATAAGCTCCTGGAAGCCAAGACATCAAAACCCACACAAAGATTGCTAACATATACAATTGAATGGCCCAATGTAACAATTGGAAGATTACTGTAATCATTATTTTCTATCACTCATTTCAATATTTTGTCCTAATTGCAATAAACGGGCTTGAGCTTAGCCCAAACCCTTTTATTATATTTTATTTGCCACGACGTTTGAAAAATGGAGGTGTATCCAATGAATCATCGTCAGAGCTAATATTGTTATTATCGTTAAAAGCGTTGAATTCTTTCTTTTCAACATTTCTAAAACTATCGTTATCGCGTGAAGTAGGACGAACCCCATTTGAAGCATTTGATTGACGTAATTGCCAGTCACCAAATGGATCATTAGCAGCTTGAGTAGGTTGTTCACTATTAGATGACGTGTTTAAACTTTCTGTAGAACCAGCACCGCGAATTTCAGTATTATTTGAAACATTTGTTGTAGTAGTATTTACGCTACTGCTTGGTGTTTCAAAAGAGGTGCGTGCTGGTTGACGGTGTAAAGACGCTCTACCAGCTTTTTTATCAATACCTGTAGCAATTACAGTTACTCGTACCCCATCTTGTAAATCATTATCAATAGAAGTACCGAAGATGATATTTACATCATCATTAGCTGCTTCCGTAACAATTTGTGAAGCTGCTTGTGCTTCAAATAATGAAAGGTCTGGACCACCAGTAATATTAAGAAGAACTTGTTCAGCACCATCAATTGATGTTTCGAGCAGTGGCGATGAAATAGCCTTCTTTGTAGCCTCTTCTGTTCTGTTTTCGCCGCTAGCTGAGCCAATTCCCATAAGAGCTGATCCTTGATTTTGCATAACTGTCTTAACATCAGCGAAGTCCAAGTTAACGTAGCCAGGTGATGTAATCAAATCAGAGATACCTTGAACACCTTGACGTAATACATTATCAGCTTCGTTAAATGCTTCCATCATTGGAGTTTTCTTATCAACTAAATCTAGTAAGCGGTTATTAGCAATGATAATAAGCGTATCAACATGTTCTTTAAGATTTGCAACACCTTCTGCTGCAAATCGAGCACGTTTAGGTCCTTCAAATGTAAATGGACGTGTTACCACACCCACCGTTAAAGCACCTTGCTCTTTGGCAATTTGAGCTACCATAGGTGCAGCACCTGTACCGGTACCACCACCCATTCCTGCTGTAACAAAAATCATATCTGCTCCTTCAAGAGCAGAGGAAATGGTTTGTTGACTTTCTTCAGCGGCCTTAGCACCAACATCAGGTGTTGAACCGGCTCCTAGACCTTTAGTTAACTTAGGTCCTAATTGAATCTTAACGTCTGCGTTTGAAGCTTGTAAAGCTTGAACGTCAGTGTTAGCAACGATAAATTCTACTCCCTTTACGCCTTCAGCGATCATGCGGTTAACGGCATTCCCACCACCGCCACCAACACCAATTACCTTGATGTTTGCGCCTGTACTTTTACTTTCGTCCATTGAAAATTCCATGTTAATTCCTCCATCGATTAGTTAGTCAAAGAAATCACTAAACCATTTTTTGATACCATCGAAGCGATTTGAGTTTGCTGTGCTTGATGATGAATTATTAGTTGTTGGCTTAGGCCGTTCTTGTTGTGATTCGGGACGTCTCTCTGATGATTTTGTGCGTTGTTTAAATTTAGGCTTTTCATCAACAACATCATCTTGCAGTGTTTCTGATACGGTTCTTTCGCTTGAAACCATTGCTGTTTTAGCTAAAATCTCAACATCGCTCATGCGACCTTCATAATTCAAAATAGCAAGAGCTTGCGCAAAAGCAGGATGTCTTAGACCCATTTGATCTGGAACATATAGTTTAGCATTTGTTTCAAAAATTCTTTCAACTAACGTTTCGATTCCAGGAAGGGCAGCTCCCCCGCCGGTAATGACGACACCACCCGGCATATCCAGAGCCCCTACTTTTTCTAATTGTTTTTTTATGTTAGTTAATATTTGTTCCATTCGAGCTTCAATAATTTCACTTAAATATTTCTCAGTAACTGCAACCGGTTCATTTTGACCAACAACATTTACTGGAAATGCATCACTACTTGCTTGATCAGCAACAGCATAACCATACTGTTGTTTAATTTGTTCTGCATTATCTAACGAAGTATTTAATACTACCGAGATATCTTTAGTTACAAATTGTCCGCCTTCTTGTTCAACGAACGTGTACTTAAGATGATGATCATGGATCACAGCGGCAGTTGATTGTCCTGCACCCAAATCAAGAGTAATCGTACCAAAATCTTGTTCACCATCATTTAAAATTGTTCTGCCAAGAGCCAGTGGACTAACGACTACATCTACTAATCCTAAACCAGCTTGACGGATTGCGCTCTTTAAATTATGAATAATGGTCTTAGGACCAGTAATCAATCCCCCATTCATCTCAAGTCGAACACCGACCATTCCACGAGGGTCTTTAATGCCATCAAAACCATCAACGATAAATTCGTCAGGTAAAACATCAACCACTTCCTGTTCGGGAGGAAGATTATGTACTGAAGCTGCATTTGAAACTTCAACTACATCTTGATTTCCAATCTCCCTTGAGCTATCTGAGATAGCTATCATACCTCTGACAGGTTCTATTCTTAATAAATTAGCTGGAATACCAGCTACTACGTCGTGGATTTGAATATTTGCCTTGCGTTCTGCAGACTCAACGGCCCTTTTAATTGCAATTGAGGCTTTGTCGATATCAACAATAACACCACGATTTACACCATCTGAGGGCTCTCTTCCCACACCAATAACGTTCATTTGTCCTTTGACATATTCAGCAACAATAACTTTTATTGAGGTGGTTCCAATATCCAGTCCAACGTAAATTCCTGAATTATCCATAATAAAGGAACCTCCTAGTCGTTTAACCGTTTCTTATATATATATTCATCACATATATTAAACAGTTTACCATATTAATATCAATTCTTGTATAAAAATAGGAAATACTTATTCATAAACAATTATTTTTTTAATCAGCTCCAAAACTGATAGTTTTTCAATTAAAAAACTTATTTTAACGCAACCAATAGCACTTAAAAATCGTTTGACCCTTTAGTGGATTAAACGATTTTTATCTAAGAGCATCTTATCCATCTTAAGTTTCAATTTGATGTTAAGAATAAATTAACAGATTTATTAATCTATATCTTGTTGAGTATTTACTGTACTTTCAGCATTTGAGCTTTCTAAGTCTTCTTTACTTTGTGAGCTTGCTGAATTAATTGTTTCGGTTGAATCTGCTGAAGCACTGGTAGAATCGGCACTTTCACTATTTTGTGTCGTTTTTTCCTGCTTTTTAGCTTTGCTACTAGATTCGGCACTTTTAGACGATTCACTGGCTGCTTTAGCCTCATCTGTCCAACCGCTAGGTCTAGAAAAAGCTCCTACTTGTAAATCAACCATTCCCCGTTCTTTCATACTTGCTGAAATTTCGGGGTAATACTTCATTTTTTTAGCAAACGTACTCATAATAGCGTACACTTGATTTCCATCATTCATGAAAAAATGTAGACGATCCTTAACATTTTTAGTCGGTGAAAAATCGACTTCTGCTACATCATTTTGAACACTATTTGGCATCTGGGCATATTCCTTCAAAAACTTTTTAAGTGTACTATTTTCTTGGAAATTTCTGAAGATTGGGTAATCCGAACTTGGTTGACTAACACTCTTCCTAACAACCGAACCATCTTGTTTTACGGTGTAATAAGTCTTGTTTCTTATTACATATCCCATGACCGCGTTTTCTTTAACTTTAATTTTAACTTTGCCACTCCATGAAATGGATACGGTAGCATCTTTGATGTCTGTATTTTTCTTTAAAAGATTATTTTCAAATTTTCCTTCCTTAAATATGGAAGTTAAAATTACATCATTTTTTTTGATAGACACATTTTTTAAAATTTTAGCAGTGGAAACACGCTTATTACCGCTTACACTAAATTTTTGAACTCGACTAATTGAAGAATAAAAATAACCAAAAAATAAGGCGATCACTATCAACGTACTTCCAATTAATATTCCCAGTTTTTGTCTGGAAAGCCGTTGTTCTTTTACTATTCTTTTGGTGCCTTTTTTATTTGATTTTTTAACCTTGTTTCGATTATTTCTTCTAAAAGAAGCTTGAGGTTCGCGTGGATTTTTCGAAGTGGCTTTGCGTTTCCGCTTAAATCTGCTTCTACTATTTGCATTATGTTCTTTTTGATATTTGGCCCACGGAGTTAATTCTTCATCCTTCTTCTTTTTCATCTTACTACCTATATCTACTTACTAACCGATTTCAAAACATCATAAAGATTTTCAGCAGCACGTGGTTGACCCATTTTCTTAGCGTTTTCTGCCATTACGTTTCGAAATTTCTGATCTAGCATCAATGTATCAAGCGTATTAATCAATGCTTCGGAAGTAAGATCACTTTCTTTGATAATCTCTGCTGCATCATTATTAACCAGACTCATTGCATTTTTTGTTTGATGATCATTGGTTACATATGGGCTAGGAATTAAAATTGACGGTATTCCTAAAGAAGTAATTTCTGCTAAACTAGTTGCTCCAGCTCGCCCCACAATTACTTCCATATTGGAAAGAATTTCTGGCATATTTGCAATGTAAGGTAAAATAGCTATTTTGCCTTGATATTTAGCCAAATCAATATCTTTGGTTAAACGTTCGAAATGAACTCTTCCTGTTACAAATATTGTTTGATATGGACGTTCCATTAATTCTTCCAAGGTGTCGATAGTGACCTGATTAATCTTCTCAGCTCCACGGCTTCCACCAAAAATCAATACGGTAGGCACCTTATCGTCTAGACCAAATTGACTTAGTCCACTTGGTTTAATCTGTGCTACTTCAGTAGCGCGAGGATTACCAGTTAACACAACTTTCTTGGTAGGAAATTGACTTGCAGCCGCCTCAAACGAAATAGCAATTTTTTTAACGAACTTACTCAAAAACTTATTGGTAACGCCAACCACACTATTTTGTTCGTGAATCACAGTAGGTACACCCATCATACTAGCTGCAAATACAACCGCACCACTAACGTAGCCCCCCGTTCCCAAGACTACATCTGGTTTAAATTCCTTAACCATCTTACGCGCTTTAACCACGCTACTTAAGAAAAGTCCGATTGTCTTAAAATTTTCAAGTGAAAGTGAACGTTTGAATCCTTGGATATTTATGGTTTTAAAATCAATTCCACTATCTGGGACAATTTTACTTTCTAATCCCTTACTTGTACCAACGTACAAAATCTGTGAATCAGGTTCACTTTGTTTAACTTGTTTAATCAGTGCTAGGGCTGGATAAATATGTCCACCAGTTCCACCACCAGAAACCATCAGTCTCATTTAATTATTCCCCTTTATGTAAATTTTGAACTGCTGCAATAAATTCGTCACCACGTTCTTCAAATGTTTTGTATTGATCCCAACTAGCCGCTGCCGGTGAAAGTAAGATAATATCCCCTTCTTTACTATCTTGATACGCTATTTCAACCGATTCACTTACTCTAGAACTATCTTTAATTACTGAAATACCGGCTTTTTGAGCTATTTTTTTGAATTTCTCAGCAGTTTCGCCATTAACAATAACTTCTTTTACATTTGGCTCTAAGTCTGGAATTAAACGATCTAAATCGTCATGTCGGTCTAATCCACCTGCAATTAATATCACTGGTTTTTTAAAAGAACGTAAGGCTACTTGGGTAGCTTCGATATCAGTCGCTTTAGAATCATTATAGAATTGACGCCCATTGAGGTTTTCAACATATTGAATTCGATGTTTTACTCCACCAAAAGTTGTCAAAACTTGTTTAATATGAGCTGTGCTGACTTTTTCGATTTTAGCTACTGCGATAGCGGCTAGTGCATTTTCGACATTTTGTTCACCAGGAATTCCAATTTCATCGGCTTCCATAATTAATTCATCTTTAAAATAAAGTTTGCCTTCAATTTCGTACGCACCGCTCTTAGTCAGTCCTTGACGTGAAAACGGAACTACTTTTGCCTGAGTTCTTTTAGCTAGTTCTTGCCATTCAGTATTATCCCAATTGATTACCAAGAAATCGTCCTTGGTCTGATTCTTAGTAATATTCATCTTGTCATTAACGTAGTTTTCACGTGTTTTATGCCAGTCTAAGTGACTAGCAAAAATGTTATTCAAAACTGCAATATGTGGATGAAGTCGATCAATACCAGCTAACATAAAGCTAGATAATTCCATCACTATTTTATCTTCTGCAGTGGCCTTTTGAGCAACTGTTGTAGCAGGAACTCCAATATTTCCGGCAACATAAGCATGTTTTTTATTATCGTCAAGCATCAATTGAATTAGCGTTGTTACGGTTGTTTTCCCGTTACTTCCTGTAACCCCGATCAACTCACTATCCATTACCCAGTATGCTAATTCAGGTTCAGAAACAATTTTTATACCTCTGGCTTGTGCGTCGACTAGAACGGGATTTGTATAAGGAATGCCCGGATTTTTAACAATCAACTCAATTTTATTTTGACTTAAAATATTGGTTGGATGTTCCCCTAGTACCATCCGGATACCTTTGTTCTCAAGCTTTTCAATTAATTCTTGTGGCTGATTAGCGTTAGCATCATTAACTAAAACATTTGCTCTTAATCTATGTAATAAAAGAGCGGCGCTTATTCCGCTCTTGGCCATTCCTAAAACTAGAACATTTTTATCTTCCAAATCTTCTACTGACTTCATCATTAAAGACTCCCTATAAAATACTAATTAACGTAATTATGGATCCGATTAAACCAACTATCCAAAATACAATATCTACTTTCCATTCGCTCCAACCTAACATTTCAAAATGATGATGAATCGGACTCATTTTAAAAATACGATGTCCAGTTAATTTAAAAGAAAGTACTTGGAGAATAACACTTAAAGTTTCTAGTACAAAAACAATCCCGATTAAAATCAATGATAATTCCTGATTTAAAAGAATTGAGACAGCTGCCAAAGCTCCCCCTAAGGCAAGAGATCCCATATCACCCATAAAAATTTTAGCTGGTTTATGGTTAAAAACTAAGAATCCTAGCATTGAGCCCACTACTGCCATACAGAAAATCATTACTGGAATATTTTGTTGGTGAGCTGCAATAATTGCATACGTTCCAAAAGCAATCGTCGATAATCCTGCTACTAATCCATCTAATCCATCTGAAAGATTTACGGCATTGGAAAATCCAGTTAACCAGAAAATAACAAACAATGCATACCAGCCGCCTAGGTGCCAAATACCTAAGCCAGGGATATTTAATTGTAATGCCACTCCAGTCTCCTTAATCACTAGAAAGAAAATTAGTCCTCCAATAATTTGTCCTAAAAGCTTTTGCCAAGCTTTAAAACCTTCATTTTGGCGCTTTAACAACTTAATACTATCATCCCAGCAACCAATCAATCCAAATTCAACTAAAACAAAAAGTAACATTAAAAGGCTCACTTTTGCCCCGTGGAAAATCACACCAGTTACTAAACTAGCAATAATGATAGCAATGATAAACACCATTCCACCCATGGTTGGTGTTCCAGATTTTTTTTGATGCCATTTAGGTCCCTCTTCACGAATCATCTGTCCTTCATTCCGGACTCTAAAGTAATTGATAAATTGGGGCATCCCCACTAATGTTACTAGCGCACCTAGTATTAAAGCTGTTCCATTAATCATTTTTCTCTCCTAATCTCTACTTCTTAAGACTTACAGTCATGGTCATGCCAGATTTTATTGGCCCACCCTTGGCCACCGATTGCCCAGAAACAAAACCATTCCCGCTATATTTCACATCAATATCAAACATGTTAGCTAATTTTATAACATCATTTTTTGACCACCCTGTAAGATCAGGCATAGTTATGGTTCCACCAGTGTCTAAGATAATTCGTTGCCCCACTAGAATACTACTTCCTGCACTCTCGGATTGTTCTTTAACAGTTTGCCCATTTCCTAATGTAACAACTGCCACATTCTTCTTACCCAATTCTTTTTTGGCTTCAGAAGCATCCTTGCCAACTAAATTAGGTACTTCAATTGAGCTGTCGAGCTTTGACTTATCAGTTTCCTTATCCTGTTCAAGGGCTTGTTTCATCACTGGACCAAATATTTCATCAAGTAATTGTGTGGCAGTTTTATCTTTGAGCACTGGCTTTTTCATCGTAATGTACATTATGTACTTAGGATTTTTGGCCGGGGCCATCCCAGCGACTGAATACAGATAACTGTCATCGCCCATTGAATATCCTCCACTTGCATTCGCAACTTGGGCAGTACCTGTTTTAGCTGCAATTTTATAACCTTTAATTTTGAAGTTTGAGCCGATACCATATGGTTTGTATACTACATCCTCCATTAGTTTTCGAACCTTTTTAGCAGTACTAGCCTTAATTGGCCGTCCTACATCTTTTGTCTTCATTTTATAAGTTGTTTTACCAGTATTCGGATCAACTACCTTTTTGATAAATTGAGGCTTAACCATTTTTCCATTATTAGCAACTGCTGTAAAACCTTGTAACATCTGGATTGCGGTCACATTGATTGCTTGACCGAAAGCTGTATTAGCTTGTTCAATCGGATAGTCGAATTGAATACTACCTTTAGATTCGCTTTCCAAACCAGAATTAGTGGATTGCAACAGTTTAAAACGATTAATGTATTTCTTCCATGTCTTAGCTCCCATATTTTGTTCTAAGTGAGCCATAGCGACGTTACTTGATAAGGCAAATCCTTTTGCGTAACTAATTACGCCCCACCCTTCTGTCTTCCAATCTGGAACAACTTTACCATCGATGGTATAGGTTCCAGAACGATAAGTGGCATCCGAGTCAAAATTACCACTATCAATGGCCGCAGAAGTAGTAAAGATTTTCATGGTTGAACCTGGTTCAAAAGTATCCTGAACTAGCGCATTATTCCATGCTTTAGAAAGTCCTTTTTTAGTTGAAGCATTAAAGGTTGGTCGTTGTGTTGTGGCTAAAATTGCTCCCGTTTTGGCATTCATAATTGTTGCGCTAATTGCCTGTGATTCCGATTCTGATTGAACCTTACTTACCACATTTTCCATGATGTTTTGTAAACGCTGGTCAATAGTAGTATAGATTGTGCTTCCGTCGCGTGCTGGACGCTCAGTCTGGGATCCTGGGAGCTGGTAGCCAAACTTATCTTTTTGCAACGATTGTTCACCATCAGTCCCCGTTAAAGTTTTGTTACTCATTTTTTCAATTCCCATAACGCCAGAAAGTTGAGTCGCATCATTTTCCTTTTGTTGAGATTGTTGAGCAAATCCAATCAAATTTGAAGCAAAAGTTCCATTGGGATATAACCGAGCTTCAGATGAAACAAAGTTAATTCCGTTTAATTTTTCTTTTTCTATTTTTTCTTTAGTCGCCACAGAAATATTGCTTCCCGCATTTCCAAATTCAACTTGGAACGTTTTACTATTGCTGGGACTAAGAGTTTTTAAAGCCTTGTGATAGCTAATTGGTAGATATTTGCTAAGTACTTTAGCCGTCTTTTTCTTATTGGTGACATAAAGCGGCTTGTTATTTGCTCCTACCTGCTTCTTACTTACAACTGCGTAAACTGAATATGTACTTGTGTCTTCGGCAATCGGATTGCCATTCGTATCTAAAATAGATCCTCTTTTGGCTTTAATTGTTTTATTATCGGTATACAAACGCTTTGCTTGACTACTTAAGTTAACACTTTCGACAGTGCCACTTACGGCAATATAAGAAAAGCGCCCAACAATAACTATAAATACTCCAATCACAATCAATAATAGCCATTTACCAAACATTTTCCGATTGTGTTGAGTTTCCGTAGTACCAGTTGTTCGCTTTTTTCGGTTCATCATTTATTTACATTCCTTATATTCTCAGAGTTGAGAGAAAGGCCTGCCTTTTTAGCAATTTTGTTCAACCGACTTTGGTCAGACAATTGATTAATTTCCTGTTCCATAATCGTATTTTTACTTGATAAGGCCGTCGCTTTCTCTTGAGTTGTTTCAAGATTATGTTGTGCAGTAGATAATCCTATTTTACCAGAAACAACTGTTAGCATTAACCCCACTAGAATAAAACCACAAATTGTTATCAAAATCTTTTCAAATTTTGAAAGTGGTAATTGCCTAGCAGTTACAACCTCACGTGCTCTTTTTAATTCTTTTTCACTAATGCCCGTAATTACTGTGTCGTTAATTAATTTTGTTCTACGTCCAGCATAATTATTTTGAGCCATTGGCGTCTATCCCTTCTATAACTTTTCGATAATTCTTAGTTTTGCGCTATGTGATCTTCTGTTTTCTTCAAGTTCATCTTCAGAAGGAATAATCGGCTTCCTATTGATCAACTTGTATTTTGGTTTCATATCATCTGGGATAATTGGCAGTCCAGCCGGTAAATCACCAATCTCAGTTTGTTCTTTAAACATTCTCTTTACTAACCGATCTTCTAATGATTGGAAAGTAATAACCGAAATACGTCCTGCTGGATTCAAAATTTGTAGGGCTTGTTCCAATGATTCTTCTAAAGCACCCAATTCATCATTAACCGCAATTCGAATGGCCTGGAAAATCTTTTTAGCAGGATGTCCACCCGTTCGCCTTGCTGCCGCCGGGATTGCGCTTTTAATTAAATCGGCTAGTTCACCAGTAGTTTCAATGGGCTTTTCTTCGCGAGTACTTTCAATTTTTCGAGCAACTTGCTTAGAATATTTTTCTTCTCCATATCTAAAGAAAATTCGTACTAAATCGTTATAGCTCCATTCATTAACAACTTCTCTAGCATTCAATTTTTGAGTTTGATCCATACGCATGTCTAAAGGAGCATCAAATCGATAACTAAATCCTCGTCCTGCGTCGTCAAATTGGGGTGATGAAACGCCTAAATCGTATAAAACGCCATCAACTCCATCAATCCCCAAGTGGTTTAATTCATTCTTTAAATTACGAAAATTTGATTTTACAAAAGTAACTTGTCCCTTAGCAACATATTCTGCTAAATTTTTTTGATTGTAATCAATTGCCGTTTGATCTTGGTCAAATGAATAGAGGTGACCATTTTCTCCCAACTTAGACAAAATTAGTCTACTATGTCCACCGCCACCTAGGGTGCAGTCTACATAAATACCATCTTCTTTTACATCTAAGCCGTTAACGGTCTCTTCTAAGAGAACCGTTGTATGTTTAAATTCCGTCATATTTATCACAATCCAAAGTCAATTAAATTTTCGGCGATATCGTCGAAGTTTTCTTCAGTTTCTTCAATAGTTTCTTCCCAGCGGGCTTTATTCCATATCTCAACTCGATTAGAAACCCCCACCAGGACACATTCTTTTTGTAATTCCGCATGTAATCTCAGTTTTTTAGGAATAATAATTCTTCCTTGCTTATCAAAATCACATTGGACAGCATCTGCAAACATAAAACGTACAAATGCACGATTATTCTTCTTATTAGAAGGTAGTTGACTGAGCTTCTCCTCAACTAGACGCCATTCAGACAAAGGATAGACAAATAAGCATCCATCCAGCCCTCTCGTAACAACAAAGTTGCTATCCAGTTGATCTCGAAATTTAGATGGAATGATTAGACGTCCTTTTGAATCAAGTGAATGCTCAAATTCACCCATGAACATGAAACCGCCTCCGTCAACTAAATCTATAACAATATTACCACTTCCCCCCACTTTCCACCACTTAAAACCCGAATGTTTTTCTTTTATTTGAAAAAAATTAACATACTTAGAAAAAGTATGAATTTATCAATAGTTCTTAGCCATAAAAGTAATCATTTCGAGGTGGGGATTTTTTCTAATTTGCCTTAAAAATACACTTATTGTAAAATTATCCTAAGTCAATCAAGAAAGTAGTGTTTTAAATGTATAATAAAAAGAAAAAGAAAAGCGGTTTACAAAAAACCATCATGATTTTTGTTTGGATTATGATTATCTTGACCTTGGGAAGTGTGCTTTACGCTCCTCTGGCTCAATTGTTTGGTGCAAATTAATCAGAATATAAAAAAAAAGATTTAAGACAGATTGTCTTAAATCTTTTTTATTCTTTTTCACGATATACTTTACGAGGTTTACTACCTTCTTGAGGACCGATGATACCATTATCTTCAAGTTGATCCATAATACGGGCAGCGCGATTATATCCCACTCGGAACTTCCTTTGAAGCATTGAAGTACTTGCCCTTTGCATATCTGTTACTAATTGAACAGCTTCCGCATAATACTCATCTAATTCCCCACTATCATTTTCTTCAATTTCTTGGTCACTAATATCTAAAGTTTCATCATAGTCAGCAGATTGTTGTTTCTTAACAAAATCAATAATCTCCTTAACATCATGATCCGAAATAAATGCCCCTTGTACACGTTCAGGCTTGTTCTGACCCATCGGAAAGAACAACATATCTCCTCTTCCTAATAACTTCTCTGCTCCATTAGCATCAATGATTGTTCTCGAATCGATTCCCGATGCTACCGCAAAGGCAATTCTGGATGGCACATTAGCTTTAATCAAACCGGTAACCACGTTAACGGACGGACGTTGTGTCGCAATAATCATATGTATTCCTGCAGCACGTGCAAGCTGTGCCAGCCTAATAATTGCATCTTCAACTTCATTGGAAGCTACCATCATTAAATCAGAAAGTTCATCAACCACAACCACAATATATGGCATTTTTGGGCGATTCATCCCGTCTGCTGCATTCTGTTCTTCGATGAAATCATTGTAGCTTTTAATATTTCGTTGATTTAGTTCAGCAAACAAATCATATCGATGTTGCATCTCTGCGACCACCTTATGCAGCGCTTTAGCAGCTTTTCTAGCATCGGTCACCACTGGGGTTAGTAGATGCGGAATGTCATTATAGATTCCAAGTTCTACCTTCTTAGGATCAATTAGAATTAATTTAACCTCATCTGGACGAGCATTCATTAAGATTCCGGTAATAATGACATTAATCATCACTGATTTTCCAGAACCTGTAGCTCCCGCAATTAGTAAATGCTGCATTTTAACTAAGTTAGCTTCTACCAGATTACCCGAAACATCCCGACCAACAGGAACTTTAAGTGGGTCTTCTGGATGGGCCGGTTGAGATTCAATAATGTCTCTAAATGAAACTGTCGAAATTGTTCGATTGGGAACCTCAATTCCAATTAATGACTTTCCCGGAATTGGAGCTTCAATACGAATATCTTTTGCGGCTAGAGCTAACGCTAAGTCATCGGCCAAGCCAACAATTTTACTAACTTTAACACCAATCGCTGGATGAATTTCGTATTCCGTCACAGAAGGCCCCATCTTCACGCTTTCAACGGAAGCATCAACTCCAAAACTATTTAAAGTATCTTGTAAAATTTTAGTATTCTTTTTAATTGAAGAATATTCGGAACTCTGGTCTGTTTGTGGAATTTCAGTTAATAGTTCCGATGATGGTAAGCGATAATTAGGATTAGTCTTAGACTCACTATCAAATCCACTATTAATTTCTAAATCATCATTGTTAACCTGATTCTTAGGTTTACGTTGAATTTTATTAGTAGTCGCAATTTCAATTTTTGGTTCAATTGGATGTTCGGTTCCTCTAGTTCCATCAACGATAGGTTCTTCCAAAACTTTTTCATCCGTTTTGGTAACTTCAACTGCTGGTTTAGATGCCCTGTGCATTGATCGAGTAACATCCGTTTTACTTGATTCATTTCTGGTTTTTGATTGTTCTTTTTCTGAAAAATCTAAATTGCTGAACCAGTCGTATACATTGTTTGCAGCAGATTTAAAACTAGCGATCGCATGTCGTATGGTCCAAGCAAATCCAATTCCAATTTTTTCCAAAACTTGATCAAATGGGATACCAAACAGAACTACCAGCCCCATCCCCATTAGAATAACTGAAAAGAGCATGCTCCCTACGCTGCTAAGCAAAAAATGAGTTGCGGTATATAAAGTTGCTCCACCAATTCCTCCTCCAACATCATTTGTAGAGGTTTGTTCTAGAAAGGATCGTTCAATGCCATCAATGGCCCGACTGATAAACCCATTTTCTAATCTTAAGCTACTGGCAAATTGATACTCTACCCACAATAAATATCCTAACAAAGTCAAGCTAAGTCCAATTACTCGATCTGTTATTCCATTAAAAGACAATTCTTTTCCCATGAATAAAAGATACAATCCATAGATGAATAGAATAATGAATAAAATTGGGCTAAGACTACCAACAAAGATTCTAAACATGTTAGCGACTAAAATTCCTAGAAATCCTCGACCAAAATACCCTAATATTGCAACTAAAACGTAAGTTAAACCTAAAAGATTTTTTGTTGGTACTTGGGTCTTTTGCTTAGTTTTACGTCTTGTCTTTGTTTTTCGTTTTTTTCTTGTTTTTGCCATATCAAATCCTATTTTAATTTATCATTTTCATACAAATGGCTCATCTCTAAATTAGGGAATCCTTGTTGACGTAACACTTCATAAATTACAATCGCCGCTGAATTCGACAAATTTAGTGCCCGAATGTTTTCATCATTTTGTGGAATCCGTATTGCACATTCTTCATATTGCCGCATAAATGCTTCGGGTAGCCCTGTAGTTTCTTTTCCAAATAATAAATAATTATCTTCATCATTATTTTCGCTGGTATAATCTGCCTGTGAGTATGCACGTTTAGCAAATTTTGAAACAACAAATAATCTTTTTTTATCAGGAACCGTTGCTAAAAATTCGGGTAAATTTTCATGATATACAATTTCAACTTTGTCCCAATAATCCAGTCCTGCACGCTTTACCGTCTTATCATTGATGGTAAATCCCAAAGGTTTAATTAAGTGCAAAACTGTATTTGTACCCGCACAAGTACGAGCAATATTACCAGTATTAGCCGGCATTAGTGGTTCAAATAATACAATGTGATTTGTCATAATTTTTCTCCAAATATTTTTTAGAATTAAAAACGCAGATACTCGGTATTACGCGGCGAGTATCTACGTTCGTGAAGTCAATCTGCCCGTTTCAAACGAACATAGTCGATATTGCGATCAAACGATTTCAACTGCATATTAACATTACTTTTTGGTTTCCGCAAACTCCGCTTTAATTCAGTCATATCCACCGATATTTTTCTTAAATGCTCTAAATCCATGAATGAATAGAACTTTTAGAACCGCGTAAGCTGGAATCCCAAATATCACGCCAACCAAACCAAAAATCTGTCCAGAGGCTAGCAATACAACCAAAATAGTAACCGGATGAATATCCAAATTACTACCTAAAACAAGCGGTGAAACAAAACGGCCTTCAATTGTTTGTTCAATTACGAAGACTATCAAAACCTTGACCAGCATGATGGGAGAAACAAAAGCCCCAATTACAATTGAGGGTACCATCGCTAAGAATGATCCTAAATATGGAATTAAATTGAGAAAACCTGCAGCTACTCCTAAGGTTAGGGCAAATTTAAGACCAATAATTGAATACCCAATAAAGAAAATTACTGCCACAAAAAATGCCACAATCAATTGTCCTCGGATGTACTGACTTAACTGTGTATTGATTTCTGTTAAAATTTGAATGAATCCATCCCGGCGTTTAACAGGAAAAACTTGTGCGATAAAATGAGGTAACCGATGTCCATCCTTTAATAAATAGAAAAGAATAAACGGCATTGTAATAATGCCAATAACTATTTTGGTAATCAAACCAATCACACTACCTAACGATGTGACCGTGTTATCCACAAATTCGGTTGCCTTCTTACTCCATGATTGAACAGTATTACTACCAATACCATCAATTTGTTTTTTTAAATCTCCTAGGCGCGGATCTTTTAAGAATCCTTCGACCTTCTCAACTCCTGAATTCCAGTAGTCCGGCCAATTTTTAATCAATGCCGCGGATTGCTCCCGAATAACCGGAATGACAGACACAATTCCTGCAATAATTAAAATCGTGATTAAGACAAAGATGATCGTAATTGATAAAACTCGTTTCAATTTGAATCGCTGTTCTAATTTATCAACTAGTGGATTAATCAGATAATATAAGACCCCCGCTAAAATAATAGGAAAACCCACAATTCCGAAAAATTCCTTTAGTGGACTAAAAATCCATGTGACTTTTGAAATCATGTATAAAATCATCAAAAATAATAAAATGATGATTAAACTTACCACTGGCCTATTATCTAATACAAGCTTATTAAACCAGCTTCTCCAATACTTATTTCTTGGTTTATTGTCCACTGTTGTTCACCGCCTACATATACATAATCTCTTCTCCAACTTTAAATTCTGGAAATTGGTTAGGTGTTAAATAGATTGCACTTTCCAACGGTTTTTCAGGTACCGGTTTAAATTCCAGCGTTGTATGCCCAATCATTTGTAAGTTATTATTCACTAAACTACCAACAAAATTAATTTGATATTCAGTTTTACCTATCTTAATTTTGCCACCTTTTTTCAAAGCAAATTTTTGATGCTTTTGATCATCAATCGCTTGAATAATCGCAATGTTTTTTAAATCCGGTGTTGCAGTTTCGTCGAATAAAATGGCTAAAGCATCTTTTTTTGAAATCGCATCCGGTCCGACACTCATAATTTTTGCTGAAATCATCAAGACAAACACCCTTTCTATATTCTTATTTCATTGTATCATATCGCATAGTATTATCCCTTTAGTAAGCGCATTCAATACTAACTAAATGTGGTATACTTGTTGTTAATGTTTAAAAGAGCAAGGAGGACTATTTTATGATTGAATCCATTTTATTAGGAACGTATACAAAACAAACTAGTAAGGGTATTTATCAAATTGATTTAGATACTGATTCAAAACAGTTAACTAATTTACAGTTAGTTACCGAAGTTGAAAACCCCACTTATTTAGCACTTAGCAAGAAAAATATTTTATATGCTGTTGACCGTTTTGATAACCAAGGTGGCTTATCTGTTACAGATTTATATTCACCCCAAAACGTTCTTCAACATATCGTAACTCCTGGTACTCCTCCGGCTTATGTCACAGTTGATGAAAAACATCAATTCGTCTTTGATGCAAACTATCACGAAGGTACTCTTCATGCCTATAGTATTAATAATGATCACACACTAACCCTAGGTAGTACTTTTACTAATACGGGTAAAGGCCCTCTAAAAGAGCAAGACGGTTCACATTTGCATTACGTTGACCGCACTCCTGACGGTAAATTGATTGCTTGTGATTTAGGGACTGACCAAGTTTTCGTTTTAGATTATGATTCAACTGGTTTTAAAATTATTAGCACTTTCGAAACCACTCCTGGATTTGGCCCACGCCATATAGTTTTCAATAATACTGGTGATACAGCCTACCTAGTTGGTGAATTATCCAGCTCGGTAGCAGTACTTAATTATAAGGATTGCCAGCTAACCCATCTCCAAACTATTAAGACCATTCCGGATGATTGGAACCAACATAATGGTTGTGCGGCAATTCGCATTACTGATGATAGTCGCTTCTTATACGTTTCAAATCGCGGTTATGATTCCATTGCCGTTTTTGAAATCCAAGCTGATGGTCAATTGAAACTCATCCAAAATATCAGTGTTGAAGGAAGTTTTCCTCGTGACTTTGCTTTAAGTCATGAACAAAACTTTTTAGTAGTCGGAAACCAAACTACTAATAATTTATCTTTATTTGAAAGAAATTCTAATGATGGTAAACTGGAATTGATTCAAAAAGACGTTGCAGCTCCTGAAGTTGTATGTGTTCACTTTAAATAAAAAGAACGGAGAGAATTATGTTTAAAGAAATTCCAGTAGAAAATTTTACTGATATTCCAGCTTTAATTGCTAAAGGTGCCAATCGAATTGAACTTTGCGATAATCTCGCCGTTGGTGGTACCACCGTTAGTAAAGGTGTAATGGCCGAAACACAAAAGTATGCTAGTGAGCATGGGATACCTGTCATGGCAATGATTCGCCCGCGTGGTGGTAATTTCGTGTACAACGACATCGAACTTAAGATTATGGAAGCAGATCTTTTTCAAGCCCAAGAGTTAGGGGTTGACGGCGTTGTCTTCGGTGCTCTTACGTCTGATGGAAGCTTAGATGAAGAAGCAATGGAACAATTGATCGGTGCTGCAAGTGGAATGCAAATCACTTTCCATATGGCTTTCGATGCAATTCCTACCGCAAAACAGACTGAGAGTATTGATTGGCTAGTGGAACATGGAGTGGATCGCATTCTTACGCATGGCGGTTCTTTAGATCAACCTATTGAAAAAGGTTTAGAACAAATTAAATCTAATCTTAAGTATGCTGCTAATCGCATTATTATAATGCCCGGTGGTGGCATAACCTCACAGAATGCTGAAAGTATTCAAAATGAGTTAGGGGTTCATGAACTCCATGGTTCAAAATTAATCTAAAACAAAAAGACATGCAATCACTGTTACGTGATCCATGTCTTTTTGTTTTAGTAAAAGTTTGCTAAACATATTGTAGCAATATTAAAGTAAATCAAAATTGAAGTTATATCACTTAAAGTTGAGATGAACGGACCACTGGCTACAACCGGATCCATTCCTAACTTTTCCATAATAATCGGTATTAAAGTTCCGACAAGGTTAGCAACAAAGATTGCCCCACTCATCGCCGCCCCAACGATAATTCCTAAAACCATGTTTTTTTGCCAGAATAAAATCACCGCAAAAATAGCAATTCCTGTTAATAGACCAATTAAAATACCGGTAATAACTTCATTCAAAATTAGTTTAAAAACACTATCGCCTTCTTCATCATTAGCTAGTCGGCGGATTGCTACAGCTAAACTTTGTGTACCGGCGTTCCCTGCAGTACCTGTAATTAAAGTGATAAATACTGCCAACACGCCAAATTTATCGAGTACATTTTGAAATTGGCTAATAACCATTGCACTAATTAATCCTAAAAACAGCATAGTTACTAACCAAGGAATTCGGCTTTTGACAGCTTTCCAAGGATTTTCTGACATATCTTCAGAATTAACCCCAGCTAAACGTGAATAATCCTGTGCCGACTCTTCGTCAATAACATCGATAATATCATCAACCGTGATAATTCCTAACATTTTATTACGTTCATCAACAACTGGAATTGCAATAAAGTTATAATCACGAATTTGGGCAGCAATTTCAGTTTGATCCTCATCATCTCTTACAGATACCACGTTCGTATTCATAATTCGTTTGATAAATACATCATCCGGATTAACAATTAAATCCTTAACTGAAATCACTCCAATTAATTGATTAGATTCGTTAACCACATAAATGTATGAAATAGTTTCCGCATATTGAGCTTCCTGTTTAACTTGATTCATAGCCGAGCCCACCGTTGTATCTACGGCAACTGAAATGAATTCAGTTGTCATCAACGCACCAGCAGTTTTTTCTTCATACTTAAGTAATTGGCGAACTCGGGCAGCATCTACGGGTTGCATATATGATAGAAGTTTATGTAACTTGTCATTTCGAACAGCTCCTAAAATATCCGCTTCGTTATCATCATACATCCCGTTCAACAACGCTGCAGCATAACTAGGTGCCATTTCGTCCAGATATTCTGCAATTAAATCTGGTTCATCATCAAGTTCATCAAACGTATCCGCCAGCTCATCCGGGTCTAGATACTTGTACACGAGAAGACGTTCTTCACGCGTTAATTCACCAAAAAAACGACCTTGATCATAATTATGTAAATCAAGGAAATCTTCTTTAAATTTTTTGGAATGATGTTTTAATAATTCTATTTTTAATTTTTCAAAAATAGCTTGAGTATTATCCATGCTCTTCGTCCTTCTCTTTATTCCAATATTCAAGCATATCATCTGGAATAGACGTTTTGATATCGATCATTTTTTCCGTAAAAACATTTTTAAAAGTTAGAGAGAAACAATGTAAGGCTTGTCGTTGTAAGATATCGTTAGCCATCCCACCGTATAATTCATCTCCGACTAATGGATGTCCAATTGAACTAAAATGAACTCGAATTTGGTGAGTACGACCAGAATGTAGTTTTACTTTCAGCAAAGTAAAATTTTTGAAGGTATCCTCCACCCAATATTCGGTCAAAGACGGCTTCCCTTCGCCCATTGGAGCTACCATCCTTTTAATAAATGAATCTGGGTCACGTTGAATCGGTGTTTCAATGATGCCATGTTGGTTAGTAAATGTTCCCTCTACAATCGTCAAATACATCTTGTTAATTTTACGTTGACGTAAATCTTGATCCATCACTGTATGAGCAAATCGATGCTTAGCGAAAATTACTAATCCTGATGTATCCTGATCTAACCGAGTTACCACATGGACAACTCGGCTCTCATAATTATTTTTAACATAATAATTTTTAACCCGGTTAACTAATGTATCCTTTTGATTAGCTGCAGATTGTACGGTTGGTAAGAAGGGTGGCTTATTTACAATCAAATAATCTGCATCTTCATATCGAACATCAATTGGTACATCAGATAGCCCTACATGTGGATTACTAGGTTCAGGTGGCAAAGTCACTTCAACTAAATCGCCTTTTTCAACCATTGCATTTGTTCTCGTAGGTAATCCATTCACAAAAATCTTACCGCCATTAAACTTAATACTTTTTAATAATGACCTTGAAATTCTTTTCCTACCCAAGAAAGTCCGTAGGTGCTGCCGACTCTCAAAGTTAACTATCCATCTAAACTTCATCGATACTACCAATGAAGGAATTTCGAACTCGATTCCAAAATCCAGTATGACGATACTTTAAGAATTTCACTTTTTGTTCATCAATGCTATAGTGAACCTCTTTGACATGTTTATCCAGTAAATCGATACGATCTGCTGTAAAATTGTAGGTTCGATGGAAACTAGGTACTGGCCTAATTGTAATAGTTTCGTTGGGCGCCATAATTAAAGAAGCTCCCACCGTTCGAAAAACGCGATTATTAATTGACGCAATTTCAGCCATTTGTAATACTTCTAATCTAGGATGTACAATCGCTCCACCTACCGAACGATTGTATGCCGTTGATCCTGTTGGTGTAGAAATACACAGACCGTCCCCACGAAAACGTTCAAATAGATTATCACCAATCAATACATCCGCTACCATTGTCCCAGACAATTTACGTAATGTGGACTCGTTAACTGCCTTATAACTAATGTGTGAACCATCTGTATGAGTCACATCAATATTTAATAATGGATACGAAACTTCAGCTCCTCCATCACTCTTCAAAGCCTTAACTAAGGTTTCCAATTCATATTCGCGCCAGTCTGTGTAAAAACCTAGATGTCCCGTATGTACGCCTACAAATCGGACCTCTTCAAGAAGATTAAGATATTTTTGAACGGCAGATAGTAACGTCCCATCCCCCCCAATGGTAATCACCACCGTAGGTTTTTCGTTATCAATTACAATCTCATTTTGAGATAAAATCTTTGCTAAATCTTTACCAACTTGAATGGAATGCTCATCACTTGAATGATAAATAGCTACTCTCATATTTAGACATCCTTTTGTTCTTTTTGTGCTAATAAAATTTGTTTTCTGATTTCAGACATTTCTTTGTCTAATTCATATGATTTAACCGAGGCCTTCTGCAACCGTGTTCTTAGTTCTTTTGGAAATTCTCCGTCAAATTTATAATTTAAAGAGTGCTCGATTGTAGCCCAAAAATTCATTTCAAGTGTACGTACTTGAATTTCTGCTAAAATTTTCTTTTGACCATTCATCATTTGAACCGGATATTCCACCACAATATGATAAGAACGGTAACCACTAGGTTTTTCATTTTCGACATAGTCTCGCTCTTCAATTACCGTCATATCAGTACGCTTCCGAATTAAATCGACAACTTCATAGATATCTTCTACGAATTGACACATAACACGGACGCCAGCTATATCCTGCATGTCTTGTTCTATGCGTTCTTCTAGGACTTGGCGACGAACCATCTTTTCTTTTATACTTTCAACTGGTTTTACTCGTCCAGTCACAAACTCAATTGGACTTTCTTCTCCATTTTTTAGAAACTGAGTTCTCATACCCCTAAGCTTAACCTTTAATTCAGAAACAGCCTGGGAATATGGTAATAAAAAGGTATCCCAATCTTTAATCATGCGTATCCCTCCGAACCAAATTAACAACCTCTTCTATTCTATCATAGAAACTAAAACTTCTTTTTAAACATTGTTTTCAGATTTTTTAAAACAAAATAATTGATTTTATATTTAAATTTGGTAAAGTAAAGACAGTTTGACTTATGTAATTCTTTGGAGGAATTAAAATGCTTGAAACTTATCTTTTCATCACTCCCTGGGGTGATGAGTGCTTTAACTGCGAAAAAGAAACTATTCGATATTTTAAATATGCTGAGGAGAAAGTTGATTTTAAAATTATTACAGTTTTAAATATGAACGTTGTCCTTAAATTCATTAAACGCAATCAACTTAAAGATGCTAATTATAACGAACTTTTTAACCGAATGTATCTAACTAGCCTTGATTATAAAGCCGCTAGTTATCAAGGAAAAGCCAAGGGACGTGCTTTCTTAATGGCAATGCAAAATGCAATCATTGACAACAATGTCCCATATTCATTTGAATTAGGTAGCACTATTGCTAGACAAGCTGGTTTAGATACAGCTATGTTTGAAGAAGATCGCCAATCAAAAATGACGCAAGAAGACTTTAAACGGGATCAAAAACTTGCTCATGAAATGGGCGCCGAAGACATCCCAGCAGCGGTTATCTTTAATCTTAAAGATGAAGAATGTGGAGTCTTAATGGATCACTATGACTACCAAACTCTTGCATCGGTGTGTCAATTAAAAATGATTCAAAAGACTCAGCCCAAGAAGTTGTTTACCCCTAAAACCCTATAGTCTCCTAAAATCAAAGCTTACTTATCTACTTTGATTTTTTTTTGCCAATTTTTCTGATAATGAATTATACCATTGCACTTTTTGAGAAATAAAATACCATTCGCCATCATTACTGATAACGATGTTTTTCTCTAAAAGCATTTGCCAAAATTCAATATCAATTTGAGTAATATCAGTGATAGATACTTTAACTTTTTGTTCCGCTAAAACCAAAAAGCGCACTCGATTTAATAGTGGAATCCCACGATTCCTAAAATCAGTGCACAGTCGTGGAAAATGAACCGTCCAAGGACATCCCATTAAATTTTTACCATTTGTATAGCACAATTGTTGTATTTCTACATATCGTTGGTCAATTTGATTTCCTAGTAAGGAATTTTCAATCTTGTAAGCCTCATATTCAACGGTAGGTAATTTGGGTCTTATAAATTCATTTTGATGACCTTTGCAATTAAAAATTCTTTCTTGATAAAGAACTTTGCCTAAAACTGCTCGTTGCATATTAAAAAATACATGGGGAGCTTCTTGTTTAAGAGCGTCCCAAGCTAAGATCCACCATCCTTCTTTTTTAGAAAAACGGCCAAATTTCTGTACGGTTTGAAAAAGACTTCCTTTTCCAAGATGTTTAGGGCCCGCAATCCAATAAGAGATTAACCCTAATTTCAAATACGCTTTAGTCCTTTTTTGAATTTCCTTTAACTTAATTGGACTACATTGATATTCAACTAAGTATATGTGGTCATCGATTTCAACTCTCAAATCCGCTCTTTGCTTAATTTCTGGTAGATAAAATTCCGTCTGTACAGAAATTTGACGTTGATTGAAGAAATCGACGACCTTTTTTTTACCCATTAAATGACGTTTAGTTTCACCTTTTGGCTGATAGCCTTGTTTCTTAGTAAAGGATTGATGGGCAAAATAGTTCTTTTTGTATTGCCCGCTACATAGTTTTAACGCTTGTTGGCAACTTGGACAAAAGTACTTTTCATTCCGATCAGCCTTTCTTGCTTCCACTAAAGTTCCGTTTTTAGTTATTCCAATTTTCATTAGGTTCACCCCAATATAGAAATACGGCTTTTGGGATCTTTCCCACGAAAAAAACACAACAAATTAATGTTGTGTTTTGGTAAAATCTATTTTTGATTATTTAAAATAACGCTTAGCCAGCTCTAAAGCTGCTCCATCCATAACTACTTCACCATGTTCTCTAAGAACCTCGCTTGAAACAATAGTCGAATTTCCATATTCATACGCGATTGCTAAGTCATTCTTAATAGTTTCAGGAGAATTTTCACTGGTAAAGAAAGTTAATTCTAAATAATATATGTCATGATAACGGTACAGAACTGACTCAATTCCACTATTGGTTTTTATCAATTCTGCAATACTTGGTAAGCTTTCAAAATCCTCCAACTCTATCACTGATTTTTGCGTACTTCCAACTCCATTAGCATAGCCATTTAGGTCAGCTGGATTTCCGTCACTCATATAGCTTGAATCATCGTTATTTTTATCATTTGAATCTGTTTCGGCCAATTTTCTCTTTAAAAAGTCCGACACTTCATCCATCTCCCCATTACTAGGAGCATTGTCTTTTGATACTGATTTTATAGCTTCTTCCATGCCATCAGTTGGGTTCTTACTAATGTATAGTTCTAACCCATTACGGTTAGGTAGCACTTGGAAAGTAACAGCATCATTACTAGCAAACTGATGATCTGTATCTACCTCTTCTAATACCGAATAAAAGAAGCTCTCGATTTCTTTATGATTATCAAGTAAATCTAGGAACGTCACACCTCGCTCATTTAAATCATCCGAACTAATTGTTACTCGGATTGTATCATCATTAATTCGTTCCATTTCCATTAATCAGCACCTCCAGTTCTATCGAAACTGAATGGAAATAACAGTATATTTGTTTCCTATAATTATCCCACAAAATATAAGACAATACCACCTGTCCGTTTCAGGTCACCCAAAATAAAAAGAATCATTTCGAGTTACTGTGGAGCCTTGTAAACCCAAAGTGATTCTTTTTCTATTTTAAAGGTTTGCGATACTTTGTGCTTTTGCCAATTCCAGTTGACGTACTTTTCGTGGTAAGAAACGACGAATTTCATCTTCGTTATAACCAACTTGAAGTCGTTTGTCATCCATGATAATTGGACGTCGAAGCAATCCAGGATTTTCTTCAATTAAATTAATAAGTTGTTGGAGTGGTAAATCGTCCAAATCAACATTTAACTCTTGGAAAACTTTAGAGCGGCGAGAAATAATTTCTTCCGTACCATTCTCAGTCATCCGAAGAACTCTTTTAATTTCTTCGGCACTTAAGGGTTCAGAAAAGATATTTCTTTCTGTAAAATCAATTCTGTGTTCTTTCAACCACGCTTTTGCTTTTCGACACGAAGTACAACTTGGTGATGTGTATAAAATAACCATATTAAATTCCCCCTTTGGTGACCTGTAACATTACTTAACCTGTAATTAAAATTGTACAATGTTATTTAGCTTTTGTCCACCCCTCCGTTAACCTTTTTTCTTACAAAAAATAAATATAACAAAGGCATGGTTTTTAGAATAAGACCGTTTATTTCGCACTAAATTTACACATTAAATAATTATGTTAAATAATTTTAAAAAGAGAATTTAATAAAAACTTATGGAATACAAAAATCATAAGTTATGAAACTGTTTTCTAAATTTCGATGGTAAGCCCAACTTTAGGCGCAAAAATGTTGTTTTTATTTTTTGAAAATTGTTTTGTTTCTTTTAACATTTCGTCAATATCAATCTGTGGAGATAAGTGGCTGATCATTAATTGCTTTGCATTAGACTTATTAAATAACTCTGCCGTCTCTTTTGTACTTAGATGCCATTTTATTCCAGTATGATTACTCAAAAAATTGGTATCTGTTACTAATAAATCACTATTAGTTGCAAATTTAACTAATTCGTCAAAATATCTTGTATCAGACGTAAATGTGAAAATTTTTCCAGTTTCTCGTTCTACAATTCGCGTTGCAAACGCTGGAACTGGGTGAATCGTCTTTTTGAAACTAACTGTAAAAGGACCTAAATCAATTTCTTCATTCTCATTATAACCTACGCCTTGAGAAGCGTTTGGCCAAGTTAAAGCTCCAAAATTTAGTGGGTCTTCTGTATGCCCATATATTGGCAAAATTTCAACTTTATTCTTGGAATTTAGTTGCCATTGATACTGTAATACCCCTAAGTCAGCGGTATGATCATGATGATAATGTGTTAAAAGTACTGCATCTAAATCAAGTGGATTCAAATGCCTTTGTAATTCCAATAAAGTTCCTGAACCGGCATCTAACAATAAATTATAATTACCACTTTGCACTAAGTACCCTGTCGTTCCCACATTTTCGCTAGGATATCCACCATAATATCCTAAAACTGTTATTTTCATATTTAATTCCTCCCAATTACTTTATATATCTATTTTAACGCAAAGTTATAATGGTTTTCGATTCGTTTTAAAACAACTATAATAGAATATGGATGGAGGTGCTTATGTAATGAAAAATTTAAATGTATCTTTCGGTAGTGAACCCGTTTTAAGAGAAATCAAAGAAAAATATGCTTCTCGTAAGATGACTTTATTATCAAACTCTGCTAAAGAAACTAGCTTTCAATTAGTTGATTTTTCCGACCAGAAAAATGTTTTTTACTCACCTAATCGTTATAGAGTTCTTTTTGAAAGTCCATTCTTAAATATGGGTGATATTTTTATTTATGATTTTTTTGATTTAGCAGGTGATTCTCTCTCAGCTTTTGATGAAAAGGTGCGTCATTGGAGTGGCATTAATGCTGACTCTAGTTTTTTGCAAAGTGTACTTTTACTATCTCCTCTAGATGGAAAACCACATAATCGTGCTGTTCTAACCATCTGGAGTACGAATAAGTCCGATCAAGTCACTTTAGATACACACGATCTGAAAAAAACTTTGGAGCCTTACGTGAACCATAACTATTTTAGAACTACTTATAAAGTACTGTCGTAATACTATGAAATTATAGTTATTATACTGTATACTGTTATAACGTATATAGAAAGGAATGGTTCAAATTTTCTTAAAGAAGAACAATAAGGCTTTAATTTCAAATATTATTTTTGACTTTATTGTTGGGATTTTCTTTGTTTATTATCTAAAGGTCTCAGCTGACGTTTCTACATTCTTACGTACTATTTTAATTGTCTTTGCTGCTTATGACTTTACAGACATGTTTTTTAGTATCAAATTATTAATAGAACAAAAAAGAAATTCTAAAAAATAAACTTTCATAAGTAAAAAAGCACCTATTAATGCAACAGTGCTTCCCAATTAGTCAGATATTTGATCTAACTTTTAGGGAGTACTGAACGTTAATAGGTGCTTTTCTTTCAAGAAAGACTCTACTGCATTTCTAACACAGTTAAATTAAAGTACAAAAAAAGAGTTAGTTAAAACTAACCCATTATTATTAAAGGCGGTAACCGGATTTGAACCGGTGATGAAGGTTTTGCAGACCTCTGCCTTACCACTTGGCTATACCGCCATTATAATAAAAAAGTGTAATTACTCGCATAAAAATTACACGAAAATTACACGAAATAGCTCGATAACAATCTTACTAAATTTATGCCGCCGGTGGGGGTCGAACCCACACTCCCGTGAAGGAACTGGATTTTGAGTCCAGCGCGTCTGCCAATTCCGCCACAGCGGCATCTAGCGTTGCTATATTATAAAGTAGGTCTTTAAATCAACCTAAAGGGCGGTATGTGGGAATCGAACCCACGCGTGCCGGAGCCACAATCCGGTGCGTTAACCACTTCGCCAATACCGCCATCATGGCAGGGATAGTAGGAGTTGAACCCACACTGACGGTTTTGGAGACCGTAGTTCTACCATTAAACTATATCCCTATCATTGGTAAAAACAAAACTAAATGTGAACTAAACGTTCACTATGGCGCGGGACAGAATCGAACTGCCGACACATGGAGCTTCAATCCATTGCTCTACCGACTGAGCTACCGAGCCAAAAAATATATAAATGTAACAACGGTCCTAACGAGACTCGAACTCGTGATCTCCTGCGTGACAGGCAGGCGTCCTAACCAGCTAGACCATAGGACCAAAGAAAAATTTTTGGAATGGAGGATACAGGGCTCGAACCTGTGACCTCCTGCTTGTAAGGCAGATGCTCTCCCAACTGAGCTAATCCTCCAAAATAATGACCCGTACGGGATTCGAACCCATGTTACTGCCGTGAAAGGGCAGTGTCTTAACCACTTGACCAACGGGTCATACTTTTATCATATATACGGAGAGTAAGGGATTCGAACCCTTGAAACAGGCTTTAACCCGTTTACATCATTTCCAATGATGCTCCTTCGGCCATCTCGGACAACTCTCCAAATAAATGAAACTCCGGCAGGCGGACTCGAACCGTCGACACCCTGATTAACAGTCAGATGCTCTACCAACTGAGCTATGCCGGAATAAACGCATGGCAACGTCCTACCCTCGCAGGGGGCGATCCCCCAACTACTCTCGGCGTTAAGAAGCTTGACTTCTGTGTTCG